>NZ_JAFLQX010000018.1:0-178738 GCF_017579965.1 Salegentibacter sp. BDJ18 | reverse complement strand
CAGAATCCTTTAATGCAAAGATAAAAGCCTTTAGGGCTCAGTTTAGAGGAGTGAAAAATGTAGAATTCTTCTTATATAGATTAACCACAATTTTTGCTTAAACACAACAATTAGGCTTGATCCATAATTGTCGAAGTCAAATCACGCTAAAGCCCTAAGGCAACTGAAAGGTAAGAAAAAATGGGTAACCGATTAGGTAACCGAATAGGTCACATTTTATTTGATATCAAACAAAAAAAAATGATTCCCAGTTTTGCTAAAAGCACTGAAAATCATTTATTTAGGTGGTTTTTGAGCTATTTTGATACTCAAAAAGTCGGGGTGGCAGGATTCGAACCTGCGGCCTCCTGCTCCCAAAGCAGGCGCGATAACCGGGCTACGCTACACCCCGAGTAATTTTTTAATCGCGCTCGGCGCGATAACTTAAGTTTATAATAGTAAAAACTATTATTAAACTTCAAAATTTCAACTTGAGTGAACTAATATCCCCCAAAGCGGGTGCAAATATAAGAAAACTTATCAGTCTACAAGAAAAACTTTAGATTTTTTATATCTTAGTTGAATCTTGCGGGCAATGCAGGATAAGCTAATCACAAAAAAAATTATTATGAAGCGAATTTTATTATTATTGGGCTTGATTTTTACTTTTTCCGCCTGCGGAGATAATCAAAAATCTGATAAAAAAGCCGAGGTGGAAGAACCAACAGAAACAAATGCTCAGGATTCTGATAATCCGGTACCAAAAGAAATGCCAGAGGCTGTTTCTCCCGAAAACGAATATAAACACGAGGTTGTTGCAGAGAATATGTCAATTCCATGGGGATTTGATTTTCTTCCCGATGGCAGCATCCTTGCAACCGAAAAAGGTGGCGATATTTATCATTTTAAAGATGGTAAACGTGTAGCTATTACCGGCGGTCCAGAAATTTACAATCAGGGGCAGGGTGGATTACTGGATATCGCCCTTCATCCCGATTTTGAGAACAATAATTGGGTTTATATCACCTATTCATCAGATGAAGGTGAAGGCGAAGGTGGAAATACTGCCTTAATGCGAGCCAAACTGAAAAACAATCAACTAACCAGTCGCGAAGATTTATACAAAGCCACTCCTAACTCTACCAGAGGACAACATTTTGGATCACGAATTGTTTTTGACGGAGAAGGTCATTTATTTTTCACTATTGGAGATAGAGGAAATAGAGATGTGAATCCGCAGGATATTACAAGAGATGGTGGGAAAGTATACCGACTTAACTTAGACGGAAGCGTACCTTCAGACAATCCTTTTGTAGGTGAAGAAAACACTATAGAAGCTATTTATTCTTACGGACACAGAAATCCGCAGGGTATGATTTTCAACGAAGAAACCGGTGAAGTTTGGGTTAATGAACACGGCCCAAAAGGTGGTGATGAAATTAATGTTGTAAAAGCTGGAAAAAATTACGGTTGGCCGGTAGTAACTTATGGTGAAAATTATGATGGCACCACTATTACTGAAGATAGAACAGGACCTGAATTTCAGAACCCACTTACCTACTGGTTACCATCAATCGCACCAAGCGGATTTGAAAAAGTAACTTCAGATAAATATCCAGAGCTTAAAGGAAACTTTTTAGTGGGTGCCCTTAAATTTCAATATTTAGAACATTTAGCCATAGAAAATGGAGAAGTAACTACACGTGAGAAATTATTGGAAGGTCTTGGAAGATTAAGAGATGTTCAACAAGGCCCTGACGGATTTATCTACGCTGCTGTTGAAGGAACGGGAATAGTAAAATTGCTACCCCTGGAGGAAGCTGAATAATTTATAATCCTAAGATCAAAGCTTAGGAATTAAAACATCATATTTATTTCTAATTTGGGGCAAATGTTTAAATTTGCCCCAAATTTTTTTAGATGCTCATTATAGGAATTACAGGTGGAACCGGTAGTGGAAAAACTACGGTAGTAAGGCAAATTATAGACGAATTAAAAAATGAAGAGGTAGATGTAATTTCCCAGGATTCCTACTATAAAGATCTAAGTCATTTAGCTAAAGAAGAGCGGGTTAAAACCAATTTTGACCACCCAAAATCTATAGATTTTGATCTTTTAGTTGAACATTTAAAAGAACTTAAAGCAGGCAATACCATTCAACAGCCTGTATATTCATTTACAGAACATAACCGCACCAAACAAACCCTGGAAACCCAACCCAGGAAAGTGGTGATTGTAGAAGGCATTCTAATCTTCGCCCATCCTGATATTAGGGAGATGTTTGATATTAAAATCTACGTTCACGCCGATAGTGACGAACGTCTAATTCGCCGACTTAAGAGAGATATTTCTGAACGTGGGCGCGATTTAGATGAAGTTTTATGGCGATATCAAACTACGCTGAAACCAATGCACCAGCAGTTTATAGAACCTACCAAAGAATTTGCCGATATCATTATTCCTACCAACCGTTATAACACCGTTGCTGTTGATATTGTGCAAACCATAATCAAAGACCGCTTGACCTAATTTTGTATCTTTAATCCAAATAGCCGAGAAAAATTTAAGTTTTACGGTTTAACCAAAACAATCTTAATTAGTTACTGAAGTTAGAAGGTGTGAAATTAAAGGAATTAAGAAACAAAAAATGGTTTAAAATTATTAGCAACAAATATGTGCTGCTAATAATTATTTTTGGAGGCTGGATGCTATTTTTAGATAGTAATTCCTGGTTAGTCCATAATGAACTCAACCAGGAAGTAGAGGAGCTTGAAGAAAATAGGCAGTATTACAAAAATGAAATCTCCAAAGATAAAGCAACCATACAACAGCTTCAGGATTCGGTAGAGATGGAAAAATTTGCGCGCCAGCAATATTATATGAAACGTCCCAATGAAGAAATATTCATCATTGAATACGATACAATTCAGGATTAATTTTTCAGAAAAACCACACAATGAAAGAATCATTATTTCAGGAATTTGAAGAAGTTTCTGCAAAAGAATGGAAACAAAAAATACAATTTGATCTAAAAGGAGCCGATTATAACGAGAAACTCGTTTATAAGTCCCTGGACGGAATTAATATAAAACCTTTTTATAGTGGTGAAGATGTTGAAGAAAGTATAAAAACACCTTCTCCAAAAAACTGGAACATTTGCGAAAGATTATACGTAGTTTCTGTTGAAAAAAGTAATAAGCGTGCAAATGAAATTCTTAACAAAGGAACCGAAAGCCTTTGGTTTATCATCCCGAATGAAGAAATTTCTATTGAAAATTTACTGGAGGGAATAGTACTGGATAAAACCATAATTTACTTTAGTTTCAGCTTTTTTTCTGAAAATTATTTCAAACGTTTTCGGGAGTATTTTAAAGGAAAACAGCATCAGGTTTTTCTTCAATTTGATATTGTAGGAAACCTTGCCCGTTCCGGAAACTGGTTCCATAATCTTCAAAAAGACCACGAAATCCTGAACAGTATTTTCACTAATTCCAAAGATTTTAAATCGGTAATCAGTATAGATACCGCTTTATATCAAAATGCCGGTGCAAATATTCCACAGCAATTGGCTTATGCCCTGGCGCACGTTAACGAATATCTTAACCATTTTCAGGAAAGCCCGAATTTCGAGAAATTACAACCACAATTTCTAATTGCTTCCGGACCAAATTATTTCTTCGAAATAGCAAAAATTAAAGCTCTAAGATGGCTATACGCTACTTTAGCTTCAGAATACAACATCCCGGAAACCTGCCATATCCTGGCGCAACCCACCAAAAGAAATAAAACACTTTACGATTTCAACGTAAATCTTCTTCGAACAACCACTGAAAGTATGAGCGCTGTTTTAGGCGGTGCCGATACGGTTTATAATATGCCTTATGATGCTATCTATCATAAAAACAATGAGTTTGGAGACAGGATTGCCCATAATCAATTGCTAGTGATGAAACACGAGGCATACCTTGACAAGGTTGCCAATGCTGCCGAAGGTGCTTATTATATTGAAAGCCTTACCAAACAATTTGCGGAAATGGCCCTAGATATTTTTAAAGAAATAGAGAAAGGTGGTGGCTTTTTAAAGCAATTAAAAGAAGGAGCTATTCAGCGAAAAATAAAGGAAAGCGCTAAAAAGGAACAGGAACAATTTGATAGTGGAGAATTGGTATTAATAGGTACTAATAAATTCGAAAATCCGCAGGACAAAATGAAAGATGAACTGGAATTGTATCCATTTTTAAAGCAAAATCCGCGTAAAACTCTAATAGAACCTATCCTGGAAAGACGTATAAGTGAACAAATTGAGCAGGAAAGAATAAAGCAGGAAAAGGTCGAATAATTAAAAAAAAGAGCAATGCAAAGAAAAGATCTTCAACATATAGAATTAAAAGAACCAGCAATTGGCAAGCGGCAAAAAGAGGGTGAAAACAACACCTATAAAACCCCGGAAGAAATCAACTTGCAGCCTTCTTATTCAAAAGAAGATATCAAAGATCTAAAACACTTAAATTTTGCGGCTGGAATTCCTCCCTATTTACGGGGTCCTTATAGTACAATGTATGTTAGTCGGCCGTGGACGATTCGCCAGTATGCTGGATTTTCTACTGCTGAAGAAAGCAATGCTTTTTACCGAAGAAATCTTGCTGCCGGGCAAAAAGGGCTTTCGGTTGCTTTTGATCTTCCCACCCATCGCGGTTACGACAGCGATCATGAACGTGTGGTTGGCGATGTGGGAAAAGCCGGTGTTGCGATAGATTCGGTCGAAGATATGAAGATCCTTTTTGACCAGATTCCGCTCGATAAAATGTCGGTTTCTATGACGATGAACGGTGCGGTTTTACCGGTTTTGGCATTCTATATCGTTGCTGCCGAAGAACAGGGCGTTAAACCGGAACAACTTTCAGGAACTATTCAAAACGATATTTTAAAGGAGTTTATGGTACGTAATACCTACATCTATCCACCTACTCCTTCAATGAAGATTATTTCAGATATTTTTGAATATTCCTCTCAAAATATGCCCAAATTCAATAGCATAAGTATTTCGGGTTATCATATGCAGGAAGCCGGTGCTACCTGCGATATTGAGCTCGCCTACACCTTAGCCGACGGATTGGAATATATTCGAAAAGGTCTGGAAGCCGGAATGGATATAGATAGTTTTGCACCCCGACTTTCCTTTTTCTGGGGAATTGGGATGAACCATTTTATGGAAATCGCTAAAATGAGAGCGGCTAGAATGCTTTGGGCAAAACTTGTAAAGCAGTTTAACCCAAAGAATGCAAAATCACTTTCGCTTAGAACACATTCACAAACCAGTGGATGGAGTTTAACCGAACAGGATCCGTTTAATAATGTAGCTCGAACCTGTATAGAAGCGGCAGCGGCAGCCTTTGGTGGAACCCAAAGTTTACACACCAATGCTTTGGACGAAGCCATTGCACTCCCAACAGATTTTTCAGCAAGAATAGCGAGAAACACGCAGCTACACCTTCAACAGGAAACAAAGATCACCAAAACGGTAGATCCGTGGGCCGGCAGTTATTATGTTGAAAAACTTACCGACGAGATCGCTGAAAAAGCCTGGAAACTTATTGAAGAAGTTGAAGAATTAGGCGGAATGACCAAAGCTATTGAAGAAGGAATCCCGAAGATGCGCATTGAAGAAGCCGCAGCTAAAAAACAGGCAAGAATTGATAGCGAAACCGATATTATTGTAGGCACTAACAAATACCGACTCGAAAAGGAAGATGAGCTGGTTACTTTAGAAGTAGATAACCAGACCGTAAGAAAACAACAGGTTGAACGCCTGGAGAAAATAAAAGCCGAAAGAAACACCGAAAAAGTTGAAAAAGCGCTAAAAGATGTTACCGAATGCGCCGAAAAAGAAAACGGGAATTTGCTTAGTTTAGCTGTTGAGGCGGCAAGACATCGCGCAACCTTAGGTGAAATTAGCGATGCGTTGGAAGAAGTTTACGGCAGGCATAAAGCTAAAGTACAAACCTTTAGTGGTGTATATTCTAAAGAAATGAAAGAGAACACTTCGTTTAAAAAAGCCAGGGAACTGGCCGATAAATTTGCAGAACAGGACGGAAGAAGACCCCGAATTATGATCGCAAAAATGGGTCAGGATGGTCACGATCGTGGTGCAAAAGTAGTAGCCACCGGTTATGCCGATCTTGGTTTTGATGTGGATATTGGACCACTTTTTCAAACTCCCAAAGAAGCTGCAAAACAGGCGGTGGAAAACGATGTACATATTCTTGGAGTTTCTTCACTAGCAGCAGGCCATAAGACCTTAGTTCCACAAGTTTTGGAAGAATTAAAGAAATTAGGAAGAGAGGATATAATGGTAATTGTAGGCGGGGTAATACCGTCGCAAGATTATCAATATTTATTTGATGCCGGCGCTGTTGCGGTTTTTGGACCGGGAACTAAAATAAGTGATGCCGCTATTCAGCTTTTAGAAATTTTAATAGAAGAAGAAGTTTAAACTCGTAAAAATAACCTTGAAGGTTTTATAAAATATAAAAGGACTTAAAATATTATATCTCACTTAGTGAGTAAACCAACCAACTAAAAAATAAATTATGGATTTTACTAAAAAAATGCTTCGGGACGATGCTTTAAAAGGCAAAACGATGATCGTAACCGGTGGAGGAAGTGGCCTTGGGAAAGCAATGACCAAATACTTTATGGAACTTGGCGCTAACGTAGCCATTACTTCCAGGAACCTGGAAAAACTTCAAAACACCGCGAAAGAACTTGAAGATGAAACCGGAGGTAAATGTTTTGCGGTTCAATGCGATGTTAGGCATTACGATCAGGTAGAAAACATGCGTGATGAAGTTCTAAAAGAATTTGGAAGCATAGATGTTTTATTAAATAATGCTGCGGGAAACTTTATTTCTCCAACTGAAAGATTAAGCGCCAATGCTTTTGATACAATCATTGATATTGTACTTAAAGGAAGTAAAAACTGCACCATGGCGCTTGGAAAACATTGGATAGATACAAAGCAAGAAGATAAAACTGTACTTAATATCGTGACCACTTATGCGTGGACAGGTTCTGCTTATGTAGTGCCAAGTGCTACGGCGAAAGCAGGAGTTTTGGCTATGACCCGCTCTTTAGCTGTAGAATGGGCAAAATACGGAATTAGGTTCAACGCAATTGCACCCGGCCCCTTCCCTACCAAAGGCGCCTGGGATAGATTATTACCGGGAGATTTAAAAGACAAATTCGATCTTGCTAAAAAAGTACCACTAAAAAGAGTTGGTGAGCACCAGGAATTGGCAAACCTTGCTGCCTATTTAGTTTCAGATTTTTCAGCTTATGTAAATGGCGAAGTAATTACCATAGATGGAGGAGAATGGCTTAAAGGTGCCGGGCAGTTCAATTTACTGGAAGCAATTCCCGAGGAAATGTGGGACCAATTGGAAGCAATGATTAAAGCGAAGAAAGGGAGCTAATTCCATTTTAATAAAGATTAATTCTACTGAAATCAATTTATTTAAAACCGATTGTTGTGCTTTTCTGGCAACAATCGGTTTTTTATGTATAAGCTGTTAACAAAATCATTTTATAAACCTGTAATAAATTGTATTTTTACCCTTCAAAAATCATAAAGACTTAATGGGTAAAATCATTGCTATTGCAAACCAAAAGGGAGGAGTGGGCAAAACCACTACCTCGGTAAACCTGGCCGCTTCGCTTGGAGTACTTGAACAGAAAGTATTGTTAATAGATGCAGACCCACAGGCCAACGCCACTTCCGGACTCGGAATTGACGTGGAAGAGGTTGAATTAGGTACTTACCAGCTTTTTGAAGACTCGATAGCTCCTGAAGAATGCATTCAAAAGACCAGTTCCCCAAATCTTGATATTATTCCTGCTCATATAGATCTTGTAGCTATAGAAATTGAATTGGTAGATCAGGATGCCAGGGAATCTATGCTGAAAAAGGCTATTACCCCGCTAAAAGAGCTGTATGATTTTATTTTAATCGACTGTGCCCCTTCCCTGGGTTTATTAACTTTAAATGCTTTGACCGCTTCAGATTCTGTGGTTATCCCAATACAGTGTGAATATTTTGCGCTGGAAGGTTTAGGAAAATTATTGAATACTATTAAAAGTGTTCAGAAAATTCATAATAATAAATTAGACATAGAAGGTTTATTGCTTACTATGTATGATTCTCGCTTAAGATTATCTAACCAGGTTGTAGAAGAAGTACAGAAGCATTTTGGCGAGATGGTTTTTGATACAATCATTCAAAGAAATGTGCGTTTAAGTGAAGCCCCAAGTTATGGGGAAAGCATTATTAACTATGATGCGGGCAGCAAAGGAGCCAGCAATTATTTGAGCCTGGCACATGAAATTATAAAGAAAAACTCGTAGAAGATGGCGAAGGCGACCAAAAAACAAGCATTAGGACGTGGACTTTCAGCTTTATTGAAAGATCCGCAAAACGATATACAATCTGCAGAAGATAAAAATGCCGATAAACTGGTTGGACATATTGTTGAACTGGATTTAGAATCTATTGAAGTAAATCCTTTCCAACCAAGAACAAGTTTTAATGAAGACAATCTTAAAGAACTCGCATCATCAATACGAGAACTTGGAGTAATTCAACCAATTACCGTAAGAAAACTGGATTTTGATAAATACCAGCTGGTTTCGGGAGAACGCCGTTATCGTGCTTCAAAATTGGTAGGTTTAGAAACAATTCCGGCTTATATAAGGATCGCCAACGACCAGGAATCTTTAGAAATGGCTTTGGTAGAAAACATTCAGCGCCAGGATTTAGACCCAATAGAAATTTCACTTTCGTATCAGCGTTTAATAGATGAAATAAACCTTACCCAGGAACAATTAAGTGAACGCATTGGTAAAAATCGCTCTACTATTGCCAACTACTTACGTCTTTTAAAACTGGATCCCATAATACAAACAGGAATGCGAGATGGCTTTATGAGTATGGGTCACGGGCGCGCACTTATAAATGTGAGCGATCCGCAAAAGCAACTGGATATTTATGAGAAAATACTTCAAAAATCATTGTCGGTAAGAGAAACTGAACAACTGGTTCGCGAGGTAAACGAAGGTTCAAAAGCTTCAAAAACTTCCAAGAAAACGGCTGCAGTTCCTACTACTTATAAAAAAGGAATTAAAGAATTTTCAGAATATCTTGGGACCAAAGTTGATGTGAAAGTCACTAAAAAAGGCTCGGGGAAACTTAGTATTCCTTTTTCTTCCGAAGAAGATTTTAATAGGTTAAAAAAACTTATTCAGGGTGAAGAATAATCGGGCTTTATTATCTGTATTTTTTCTGTTGTTTGTTTTTACACTTACGGCCCAGGAAGATTCTTTAATGGTGGAAACTCCTGAAGTGCCAGATACTGTTTCTAAAGAAAAAGATTATAAACCTTACAATGCCCTCGCACCCGCTAAAGCTGCATTTTACTCGGCTATATTACCGGGTCTGGGACAGGCATATAACGACAGGTATTGGAAAATCCCTTTAGTATATGCGGGAATTGGTACCGGAGTTTATTTTTATATAAACAACAATAAAGAATGGAACCGGTATAGGGATGCTTATAAAAATCGGCTTGCAGGTAGAAAAGATGAATTTACCGTAAATGGAGAAGAAAGGATATCTGATGATGGTCTAATAAGAGCCCAGGAATTTTACCGCAGAAACAAAGAAATATCGATATTGGTAATCGCAGGATTTTATGTCTTGAATATTATAGATGCCAATGTAGACGCGCATTTACAGCAATTTAATGTTAGTGAAGACCTTACGCTACAACCTAATATGGGGCTTGATAATTTTACCGGGAAATCCCGGTACGGTTTATCTTTAAATTATAAGTTTTAGGAAGCGTTTTATTACTACCAATTAATTAGAATATCAAAATTTTTATAGAGATGAAAATAGCACTTTTAGGATACGGAAAAATGGGAAAGACAATTGAAGAGATTGCTTTAAACCGTGGTCACGAAATTGTTCTTAAAATTGAAGAAGATATTGATACTTACGAGATCAATAAAATGGAAATTGATGTTGCTATAGATTTTAGTGTTCCAAAAGCAGCGTTTAAAAATATTACCACCTGTTTTGAAAATAATATCCCGGTGGTTTGTGGTACAACCGGTTGGTTAGATGATTATGAGAAAGCAGTAGAAATTTGCAAAAAAGAAGGCAGCGCTTTTATTTATGCTTCTAACTTTAGCGTAGGTGTAAATCTATTTTTCGAACTGAATAAAAAACTGGCCAAAATGATGAATGGTATGGAGGATTATGCTGTAGAAATTGAAGAAATTCATCATACCCAGAAACAAGATGCCCCAAGTGGCACAGCTATAAGTCTTGCGCAACAAGTAATTGCTGAAAACGATAAAAAGAACAATTGGCAACTGGATCACGCCGCTGCCGATGAAATCCCTATTAAAGCTAAGAGAATTGAAGATGTGCCGGGCACTCACACCGTTTCTTACAAATCTAAAATAGATTCTATAGAAATTATGCATACCGCAAATTCACGAGAGGGATTTGCCTTAGGGGCAGTAATTGCTGCAGAATGGCTTAAGGATAAGCAAGGAGTTTTCACTATGCAAGATGTACTTTCCAGCCAATTTTAAACAAAAAATAGTAACAATCACTGGATTTTGTTACTAATAAGCAAAGAATAAAAATATGACGTTTACACAATGGTTTCTGTTTTTTCTGCTGGTTCAGGTTATTCACTTTGCAGGTACCTGGAAACTTTATCAAAAAGCGGGAAGACAAGCCTGGGAAGCCGCAATTCCTATTTACAATGCAGTAATTTTAATGAAAATCATAAACCGCCCGTGGTGGTGGGTGATTCTTCTGTTTATTCCTATTGTAAACCTTATTATGTTCCCGGTAATTTGGGTGGAAACCATAAGAAGTTATGGCAGGCATAGTACTACCGATACAATTTTAGCTATTATAACACTCGGTTTCTATATCTACTATATAAATTATGCAACTGATGTAAAATATATTGAAGATAGGAGCTTAAAACCAAGGACCGCCGCCGGCGAATGGATAAGCTCTATACTATTTGCAGTAATTGCCGCAACCATAGTGCATACTTATGTAATGCAACCTTTTACCATACCAACTTCTTCTTTAGAAAAAACTTTATTAGTAGGTGATTTCCTTTTTGTAAGTAAGTTTCATTATGGAGCACGCCTGCCAAGAACGGCGGTGGCGTTTCCTATGGTGCACGATACTATACCTGTTTTGGGTGTAAAATCTTATTTAACAAAACCTCAAATTCCATATTTGAGATTACCGGGATTTGAAGAAATAGAGCGCAACGATATTGTAGTCTTTAACTGGCCGGTAGATACTGTAAATGCTTTTCAGCAATATGGTGATGGGAAATATTATTACAAACCCATAGATAAAAAATCTAATTACGTAAAACGAGCGGTAGGAATTCCCGGGGATTCTCTGGAAGTTCGTGCAGGGAAAGTTGTGGTAAATAACCAGCCGCTTCAGCTTCCGGGGCGTGCAAAAACTCAGTTCACTTATATTGGTACTACCAACGGGCAGGGTTTTAACCCCAGGTATTTATATGAAGAATATGATATTACCGATGGTTATTACCACAACCCTAATACCAATCAATTTTATATAAAAGCCTTAACCGAAGACGCATATAACCGAATTAAAAATCATCCCAACGTTACGAGTATTGAAAGATATTCTGACTCATTAGGCTCAAAAGATCGAAGCATTTTTCCGAATAATGGAAAACTGAATTGGAATAACGATTATATGGGTCCAATTTACATTCCTGAGGAAGGGGTGACAGTAGATCTTACTGCAGAATCAATGCCTTTTTATAAGCGAATTATAGAAACTTACGAAGGCAGTGAGATGGGAATTAACAATAAGCTAAGTCTTAATGGAACCCAGGTTTTATTAAACGGCCAACCTGTAAATTCTTACACCTTTAAGCAAAATTATTACTGGATGATGGGTGACAATCGCCATAACAGTGAAGACAGCCGTACGTGGGGATTTGTTCCTGAAAACCACGTGGTGGGAAAACCTGTATTTGTGTGGATGAGTTGGGATGCCAATGCCCAGGGCTTCTTTAATAAAATAAGATGGGATCGTGTTTTTACCACCGTTAAGGGTGACGCTACACCCACCTCATACCTGCCCTATTTTCTAATAATTGTAGTAATACTTATCGCTTTTAATTACTTCAAAAAACGCAGGAAAAACGCTTAAATGGAAAATATTTTAATACATCCGGCCTATTTTGGGCCGGTTTCTCAGTTTGTTGCATTGGTAAAAGCTGATAAAGTCTTTTTTGAAAACGAAGACAATTACCAGAAACAAACCTATAGAAACCGGATGTATATCTATGACTCCAATGGAAAATTATTGCTGAATATTCCTATTAAGCATCGTTCTGCTTTAACCGGCGAACCTAAAAAAGCCGGTAAACACCAGTTATATAAAGAAGTTAAAATTGAAAATGATTTTGAATGGCAAAAGCAGCATTGGAGAGCTTTAAAAGCTTCTTACCAAACTTCGCCATTTTTTGAATTCTATGAAGATGAAATTTATCCGCTTTATCATAAGAAATTTAATTACTTAATAGATTTCAATTATGCCTGCTTGGAGTTTGTTACAGATGCACTTCAGCTGGATTTAAATTTCGAAAAAACTTCAGAATATATTCTTTATCCAGAAGACAAAAAAGACCTAAGAACATTGATTAATGCTAAGGGTAAATTGAAATTTCAGCAGGAAGAATACACCCAGGTTTTTAAAGAAAAACACGGGTTTTTACCTAATTTAAGCATTCTGGATCTTCTTTTTAATGAAGGGTCAAATACCACCAATTACCTGGAAGCACAGGAACTTAAATTTTAATCCTGGTTAAGATTGGATAGTGATCTGAAAGTTCATTTTTAAAACGGGCATAATCGTTTATTTGAATGTTGTTATCTACCCAGATAAAATCTATTCTTAAAGGGAAATAATTTAATTTAAATGTTTGCCCAAAACCTTCACCAGAATGCAAAAAAGCATCAGTAAACCTGTCATCTTTATTTAGCATTTCATACACATAAGAGAAAGCAGTATTGTTAAAGTCTCCGGCGATAATTGTTTTATAAGGAGTTTTGTTCACTTTTTCCATCATCATTTCAGCCTGTTCCTGTTGTAAACTAAAACCCTGCCCTATTCTACCAAGCAATTTCTTAGAATCTGCTTTACGTAAGTCTTCAATTTCGGGTTTAATATTCAGGGATTGAAAATGAACATTAAAAATACGCAAGGTATCTTTTTTCACTACCACATCGGTATAGATAGAATTATTATTCCCATTATGCGGAAAATCTATAGAAGATTGTTCAATTATTGGATATTTAGAGAAAATAGCCATCCCAAACTCAGAATTCCTTCCTTTTTTATGCACAAATTTGTAAGGGTATATTTCCTTAAAACCGGTTTCGTCTACGGTATGCTCCTGCGTGAGTAAAATATCCGGATTTTTATCTTTTACAAAATTGGTAATTTTCTCTGGAATGTTTTTTTCATCAGTCCATCCATAAGAATTAAACATTCTAACATTATAGCTCATAATACTCAACTCATCATCAGAGGTAAGTGTATCACCGCTAAACTGGTAAAGATTGGTTACATAATTATAACCTACCAGTAAAATAATAAATGATAACAGAAATTGCCTTTTCAACCTTATAATCCAATAAACCATAAAAACCAGGTTTATTAAGATTAAAATCGGTACCCCAAGGCTTAAAACAGAAAGTAATGGAAAAGATTTTGGAGGAATAAAAGCAAGCAAATAAGATAATAAAAGTGCCGTAGCAGCAAGGGAATTAAAGATAAAAATGATCTTATCTATTATGAGTCCAAGATTCTTCATTTAATCTTCTTTACCGGCTTTAAATAGAAAATCTTTCTCGCTTTTGCTCAAACTATCATAACCGCTTTTGCTTATTTTATCTAAAATAGCATCAATTTGCTTTTGTTTTTCATCTTTATCCAGCTTTTTAGAAGAAGAAGAAGATTTACGAGGTCCCGAGCCAGATTTTTTATCTGAAGTTTTTCGGTACACCGTTTTCATTTTGGCTTTGCGCTCGGTAGGTTGAAACATAGCCGCAAAGCTGTCCATTATTTTCTCAAACCAGGAACCAATATCATTCCCTTTTTGTAATTGTTTAGTATAAGTATAGCCTAAAGTCGCACCACCGAGGTGAGCTAAATGCCCCCCGGCATTCCCCATTGGAATTTGAATAACATCCAGGGCCACTAAAAAAGCGGCGATATACCAGAATTTAATACTTCCTATTAAAAGAAGTCTAACCCGCATATTGGGAATATAGGTAGCAATACCTACTAAAACGGCCATTACCCCGGCAGAAGCTCCTATTAAATAAGATCTACCGGTAGCTTCAAATGCGGGAAATAAATTATAACTAAGCATATAAACCAAGGCGCCCATAATTACTCCAAGAAAGAAATAATTGAGCAATCTTTTTGGCGAAAAATAGTTTAAAAAATAAATTCCAGAAAAGTATAAAATGAGCATATTAGAGAGAATATGCCAAATCCCGCCGTGTAAAAAAGAATAGGTAATAATGGACCAGGGCTTAAATATAAACTCTCCTAATTCCTTCGGAAAAGAAAACCACTCCAGTAAAAAGTCTGACGGTAACTGAAACAAAAAGGTTAAGGTTCTAAAAAGATAAAACAAGATAAAAACCAACACATTAATTGCGATTAGTTTTTCAACTACCGTGGCGGTTTGTAGTTTGTATTTAAATTTATCAGATCCTTTCATCAATCCCAGCGATTTTGGTTAAACTGGTTTTTCTTCCAGTACCACATCATAATAAAGCCGAACAGGGCTCCACCAATGTGGGCAAAGTGAGCAATACCTCCTCCAAATAACGAATATCCGGTTAATCCTGAAAATAAATCAAGTAAAATAAGTGCAGGAATAAAGAATTTTGCCTTAATAGGAACCGGCACAAATAAAAGGAATAATTCTACATTGGGAAACATCATTCCAAAAGCAACAAGAATTCCATAGATAGCACCAGATGCTCCAACCGCAGGTGTATTTACGCTTTGATATAATCCCTGAAGCGTTTCCCGGGGTACAGACTCAAGTATTGCGGTAGAATATTCTCCCGTTTTAAGCAATTGTTCTATACTTCCCATACTCATTCCTGCATCTAAGAGCGCATTATAACCGGTTTTAAATTCAATATAATTTACCAATGTATGTAAAAATGCAGCTCCAAGCCCTGCCGAAAAGTAGAAGAAAATAAATTTCTTTTGCCCTAGCATTTGTTCTATAGGGCCACCAAACGCCCAAAGTGCATACATATTAAAAACAATATGCATAAGTCCGCCGTGCATAAACATATGGGTAACAAACTGCCACGCCATAAAATTATCGTTCTCAAAGAACCAAAGTGCAAATAACTGGTAGGCATAATCGCCCAGAAACTGGCTACCAACAAAAAAGATGATGTTGATTATTAAAAGTACTTTTACAGTTTCGGTAATTCTTCCCATTTACATAAATTTTTTGTCCAGTTCGTCTACCGTTAAAGTAACGAAAACCGATCTGTTAGACGGGCTTAACCCGGGTTCTTTACAAGCAAACAACCTGTTAACGATATGTTGCTGCTCGGTATTGTTTAATAAGGTACCAGATTTTACCGCCATTCCCTTTGCGAGCGACTTTGCCAGCAAATCGGTTTGAGAAAAACCATTATCGGGTACATCGTTTTCAAAATCGGCAATAAGTTGTTCCAGTAATATTTCTACTTCACTTTCTGAAATAAGCGTTGGAATCCCAACAATTTCTACGGAATCACTTTTCACTTCAGAAAATACAAATCCGGTTTGTTCCAATGAATCCTGTAATTGTTTTAATATCTCAATTTCGTGAGTATTAAACTGAAGATTTAACGGAAACAATAATTGTTGGCTCACCGCGGCTGAAACGGTAATATTTTTCAGCATTTCTTCATATAAAATCCTGGTGTGGGCCCGGTGTTGATCTATAACTAAAATCCCACTCTTCAGAGTACTTACAATATATTTTTTATGAAGCTGAAAGGTAGATTTTTCTTCTTTATCTTCAGAAGGCTGGAATAAATTTCCCGTTACTTCTTCACTTTCAAATTCTATTTCCCTAAAATCTGAATCCGACTTAGGGGTGTCTTCGGTTTGCAAACCAGTATATAAACTTTCCCAACTTTCTCCCCGCTCTTTTCTAAAGTTTGAAGAAAAGGAGTTTGAACCAGTTTTATGAGTCCGGGCATTTTCTTCCCGGAATGGATTAAAATTACGATCTACTTCTACCTGCGGTACTTCAGCCAATCTATTTTTATAATCGTAAGGTGTATCCAGGTTTGCATCCCGATCAAAATCTAAAACGGGAGCTACATTAAATTGTCCCAAACTATGTTTTATAGCGCTTCTCAAAATTGCATAAAGCGCGTGTTCATCATCAAACTTTATTTCAGTTTTAGTAGGATGAATATTGATATCTATACTTTTAGGATCAACCTTTAAGAAAAGAAAATAACTGGGATAAGATTTATCTTTTAGCAAACCTTCAAAAGCGGCTACCACGGCGTGATTTAAGTAAGGACTTTTTATAAACCGATTATTTACAAAAAAGAACTGTTCTCCCCGTGATTTTTTGGCAAACTCAGGTTTCCCTACAAATCCCGAAATTTCAACAATCTCGGTCTCCTCGGTTACCGGCACCAATTTTTCGTTGGTTTTTCCTCCAAAAATATTAGTAATTCGTTGCCTGTGATTAGTCTCCGGAAGTTGAAAAAGCTCACTTCCATTATGAAATAAAGTAAAAGCAATTTGCGGATGTGCTAATGCCACCCTTTGAAATTCATCTATAATATGCCGTGTTTCTACCGCATCAGATTTCAGGAAATTTCTTCTTGCGGGAATATTATAAAACAGGTTTTTTACACTAACCGAAGTTCCTTTTGGGCAAACACAAACATCCTGATTGGCAACTTTACTGCCTTCAACCTTAATTTGTGTTCCAACTTCATCATCTTCAGGTTTCGTTTTTAACTCTACGTGGGCAATTGCCGCAATAGAAGCCAATGCTTCTCCCCTAAAGCCTTTAGTTTGTAAACTAAAAAGATCTTCAGCAGATTTAATTTTTGACGTAGCGTGACGTGCAAAACACATCCTGGCATCGGTAAGGCTCATTCCCTTCCCATCATCAACCACCTGGATAAGAGTTTTTCCGGCATCTTTAATTACCACCTGGATATTTCCAGAACCAGCATCAATAGCATTTTCAACCAATTCTTTAACCACCGAAGCAGGGCGTTGCACCACTTCCCCGGCAGCAATCTGGTTCGCTACATGGTCTGGTAAAAGTTGAATTATATCTGTCATTTAGGGTTGATTGGAAAAGATGGACAGATCAAAGTCAATTATCCATAGAAAAATAAGAACCAGCACCATAATAATAATGAGCAATCGCTTATTGATCTCCCGGTTTCCCCGGGTTCTACTTGATTTACGCACTTCAGCCCATTGAGAGCCAAAATCTATGGCATTTGTAGTTTCTTTATACTTACTAAATTTTGAATCAAAACTATAAATATTACCCGTATCCTTCCCCTTATAATAACGTGGGGTGTAATTATACCGGGCATTCTTTCTGGGTTTATGAATTTTGATTTTCAAAATATGTTGATTTTCTGTGGTAGTTCAAATTTACTCAAATTGCTTCAAAAAACCGAAGCGAACGAGCTTAAAAAGAAATCAACAATAATAATGCCGATGTATATTTTTATTTAAAATCTGGCGTCCTGGCGTAATTTAGCCATTTTAATAGCAGCTATGGCAGCTTCAGTACCTTTATTACCGTGCTTCCCGCCACTTCTATCTATGGCCTGTTGCATATTTTGATCGGTTAAAACACAAAAGATAATTGGAGTATCGTTTTGTACATTCAAGTCTTTTATACCCTGGGTAACGCCTTCACAAACAAAATCAAAATGTTTTGTTTCTCCCTCAATTACGCTTCCAATAGCAATAATCGCATCAAGCATATCATAACTTTCCTGCATTTTTTTGCAACCGTAAATAAGTTCAAAACTGCCGGGTACATTCCACCGAACAATTCTCTTTTCCTGCACCTTATTTTCTATAAGTGCGTTAAAAGCGCCTTCATAAAGGCCTTCGGTAATTTTATCGTTCCATTCTGAAACAACAATCCCGATGCGAAAATCACTCGCATCGGGAAGTTGGTCTTTATCGTAATCTGAAAGGTTATTTCCTTCTGTAGCCATAATTATTGTTTTGCAGCGCGAGCCTGCCCCATATAGATTGGCACCTGCTCAGCTTCTGGAGCTTCTGGATACTCATCTTTTATTTTCTGAAGGTGTTCTTCGGCTTCAGCTGGTTGCCCCACTTCTAAAGCGGTTATTGCTGCTTTAAGTAAAAATTTTGGTGTTGTAAATTCATTAGAACGCATAGAAGCAGCCTTTTCGTAATAATCTAGAGCTTCTTCCGGTTGTTCTAATTGCATAAAAGCATCTCCAATTCCGCCAGTAGCTAAAGCAGCCAGAACTTCATCATCACTATTAAAATCTTCAAGATAATTGATTGCTTCCTGATAATTACCGGTGTTCAAATAAGCGAAACCGGCATTGTAAGTTGCAAGGTTTGCTGCATCGGTACTTCCGTAGTTATCTATAATATCAAGAAAACCATATTTACCTTCACCACCATTTAAAGACATCGTGAAAAGTGAATCGCGCTCAGCGCCAGATGCGTTTAAAGCCGAAGCAAAATAGTTTTGAGCCTGAGCCATTTCATTGGCCGCTTCCTCCTGTTTTGGTTCACTTACAAAACGTTCGTAACCAAGGTAACCTAAAACGGCTACGATTGCTACTCCAACAATGATATAAATATACTTTTGATTTTCTGCTACCCAGGTTTCGGTCCTGCCAGCACCTTCGTCAAGAGTGTTAAATACTTCAGCAGTTGTAGATTCGTCTTCTACCTGTTTCTGCTGTTCTTCCTTATTAGATGGTTTATATCCTTTTTTCTTGTAAGTTGCCATAAAAACTGTTTAATGCGTGGCAAAAATATGATTTTTATTCAAAATTAAAAGGGAAATTATTTGTATTTTTTTAATATTTTCGGGTCATTCGCTTTACTTTCAGAATTCTATTATATAAATATCAAAAAGCTGAACAACAGCATTTTATGTTTTTAAAACAACTCTCTTTAGTTAATTACAAAAACCTGGATTCAGCTTCTTTCGAGTTTGACACGAAAATAAATTGTTTTGTAGGCAATAATGGCGTTGGTAAAACCAACGTTTTAGACAGTATTTATCATTTGGCTTTTGGAAAAAGCTATTTTAACCCAATTACCAGCCAAAACATTAATCACGATGCCGATTTTTTTGTGGTTGAGGGACAGTTTGAAAAATCACAAAAAGAGGAACAAATATTAGTAAGCGCTAAACGCGGACAAAAAAAAGTTATAAAGCGGAACAATAAGCCCTATGAAAAATTTAGTGATCATATTGGCTTTATTCCTACCGTAATTATTTCTCCGGCCGATCGTGACCTTATAATTGAAGGAAGCGAAACCCGCCGAAAATTTATGGATGGTGTGATCTCCCAGAGCGATAATGTTTATCTCAATAAACTTATTCAGTACGGAAAGATAAACGCGCAGCGTAATTCTTTGCTAAAATACTTTGCCGCAAATCATAGTTTTGATCGTGATACTTTAGAGGTTTATAATCTTCAGCTTAGTGACCTAGGCCAGTATATTTTTGAAAAAAGAAAAGCCTTTTTAGAAGAATTCATTCCTATTTTTAATAAGCGATATGCTGATATTACTAAAAACAAGGAACAGGTAGATATAAGTTATAAAAGTCAGCTGTTTGATAGTGATTTAGCTTCTTTACTTGAAGCAAACCTTCAAAAGGATATGACCTTACAATATACAAGCGTAGGCACACATAAGGACGATCTAAGTTTTGAAATTGAAGGTCACCCTATCAAAAAATTTGGCTCCCAGGGGCAACAAAAATCTTTTTTAGTTGCGTTAAAATTGGCGCAATTCGATTTTATTAAAGCTATAAGTAAAGTAAATCCAATTTTACTGCTCGATGATATTTTCGACAAATTAGACGAGCAACGTGTGGCACATATTGTAGCTTTGGTGGCTACAGATCAATTAGGTCAAATTTTTATTAGTGACACTCACGCAGATCGTACAGAAGCTGTGGTTAAAAGCAGTAATCAATCTTATAAACTCTTTAAATTGTGAATAAAAAAATTCTTTTTTTCCTCTTCGGAATCGTACTTTTAGGATGCGCGAAAAACAACCCTGAAGAACAATTGGAACACCTTACCGGTTACTGGGAAATTGATCGAGTGGAGATTACAGAAGATTCAGTAATTAACTACAAGGTGAATGCCACGGTAGATTATATTGAATTTGATGGCGAAGAAGGCTTTCGCAAAAAGGTTAAGCCGCAATTTGATGGCAGTTATAAGACTAGTGAAGATATAGAAGAAATTTCAGCACAAATAGAAAACGACAGTTTGCGTTTACATTACAAAACCCCATTTGACGAATGGACCGAGACCGTAATTTCTGCTGAAGAAGATAAGTTTAGTGTACTAAACCGGGATGGGAAAATTTACCATTACACAAAATTCACCTCCTTATTAGATGAAAATGAAGAAGAGAAATAGTGAAAATCAAAGTTTAAGCGAAGTTTTAAAAGAATTTGTAGACCATAACAAACTTCAGGGTGGTCTTGATAAAGTTAGCGTTAAAGATGTCTGGTACCGTGAAATGGGTCCTGCAATAGAAAAATATACTACAGCCATAAAACTTCAAAACGAAACACTTTTCGTGCAATTAAGCTCTTCTGTTTTAAGGGAAGAACTTAGTTATGGTAAAGAAAAAATAATCAATATGCTAAACCGGGAATTAGGAAAAGACCTCATTAAAAAACTGGTTTTACGCTAAAATTATCCCCGTGCACCGCCATTTCAAAATCTATAAACCTTACGGCTATTTAAGTCAGTTTATCACTAATGAACGTCCCAGGAAGAAAAAGAAACTTTTGGGAGATTTAGGTGATTTCCCTGCGGAAACAATGTCTGTTGGCCGGCTGGATCAGGACTCAGAAGGTTTGCTTTTTCTTACCACCAGTGGTAAAGTAAGCGCCAAAGTGAACGGGAACAAAATTGAAAAAGAATATTACGTTCAGGTAGATGGACAAGTTACTTCTAAAGCTATTGAACAACTAAAAAACGGGGTTGAAATAAGCATTAACGGTAAAAGCTATGAAACGCTTCCCTGCAAAGCGTTTATCCTGGAAGAAAGACCCACTTTCCCCGAAAGGGCAAAGAAAATTAGGGATGAACGCCACGGCCCTACCAGCTGGATTTCCATAACACTCACAGAAGGTAAATTCCGCCAGGTGAAAAAAATGACTGCCGCTGTTGGTTTTCCTACCTTAAGATTGGTGCGCGTAAGGATTGGAAATGAAAAACTTGAAGGAATGGATGCCGGGGAAGTTATAGAACTTTCCGAATTTTCTCTTTAAATATTACTTTATTAACCCATTGGCCATTATCTCAAATTGAGCCATAAACCTTAACTTTGACGCTTTATAACAATTTATGCAAAAAGCAGAATTAAGAACGGTTACGGTAACCCGCTATATCACTCCACTAAGGGAAGGGGGCTCATTGCCGGCACTTACCGAAGCTGACGATGATTTTAAATATGTGCTGAAATTTAAAGGCGCAGGCCACGGCGTAAAAGCTTTAATCGCTGAACTTCTAGGGAGCGAAATTGCCCGCGCCCTGGGCTTTAAGGTGCCAGAACTCGTTTATGCTAATTTAGATGAAGCTTTTGGAAGAACAGAAGGCGATGAAGAAATTCAGGATCTATTACAGGCTAGCCAGGGATTAAACCTGGCGCTTCATTTTTTATCTGGTGCCATAAATTTTGATCCCGTGGTGACCGAAGTTGATGAATTTGAAGCTTCAAAAATAGTTTGGCTTGATGCTTTTATCACCAATGTAGATCGCACCTATAGGAATACCAACATGCTAATGTGGCACAAAGAATTATGGCTTATAGACCACGGAGCTTCGTTTTATTTTCACCACTCGTGGACGAATGTTGAGGAAAAAGCAAAAACGCCTTTCAGCTTTATTAAAGATCACGTTTTACTTCCAAGAGCCAATAAGTTGCAGGAAGCCAATGAGTATTGCAGGAAATTAATTACTCCCGAAAAAATAAAAGAAATTGTATCCTTACTACCTTCAGAATGGCTGCAATGGGAAGATACCGATGAAACGGAAGAAGAAATTAAAAATGTTTATACGCAGTTTTTAACAACTAGACTCGCACATTCAGAAATTTTTATAAAAGAAGCAGAAAATGCAAGAAAAGCACTTATATGAATATGCTGTAATTAGGCTGGTGCCTAAGGTTGAACGCGAAGAATTTCTAAACGTGGGGATTATCTTGTTTAGCAAACAATCTAAATATTTAAAAGCTTTATTTGAAGTGGATGAAAAGCGATTGGCTGTTTTCTGCAAAGACCTGGACAAAGATGAACTTTGCACTAATCTTGATTCATTTAAAAAGATTTGCGAAGGAAGTAAAAATGGTGGACCAATTGCACAACTAGATTTAGCTTCTAGATTTAGATGGCTTACCGCGGTGCGCAGCTCTATAATTCAAACTTCACGACCACATCCTGGAATGACCAGTGATCTTGATAAAACTTTAAATAGGCTTTTTACAGAACTTGTTTTATAAAAAAGAGATTATTTGAAGACTTGAAATTGTCATCCTAAACTTATTTCAGAGCCTGTCCCGATTTTTATCGGGAATCAAAGCAGTTATCAAACTAGAAGCTGAAACAAGTTCAGCTTTCCGACTCACATTTTCAAATAATCCCTCTTTAAGATTTATTTTCTAGCTCTTAAACTTTGCGGCCATTTCTACCGTTCTTTTTACCTGGTGATTTACTGCTTTTTTAATATTATCCCCGGGACCATTCCCGTCGGCAGTTACACTAATTCCGTAAGGGTTTCCTCCGGCTTCGAATAAACAAGGATCTGTATAACCCGGAGCTACAATTATAGATCCCCAGTGCATTACCGTTTTATAAAGAGAAAGCAAAGTGGCTTCCTGGCCGCCGTGTGGGTTTGCAGCACTCGTCATTCCGCTTACAATTTTATTGGCTAATTTTCCACTAGACCAAAGCCCGCCGGTAGTATCAAAAAATGCCTGTAATTGTGATGGTAAGTTTCCATAACGCGTTGGGGTGCTAAAAATAATAGCATCTGCCCATTCAAGATCATCCAGTTCTGCCGTTGGGAAATCTTTATTTTCTTCGGCATATTTCTTCCAGGATTCATTTTGATTTATCGCTTCCTGGGGCGCAGTTTCCTGAATTTTTTTCACTCTTACTTCTGCTGCTCCTGCTTGTTTTGCCGCTTCCCCGGCCCATTGTGCTAATTGGTGATTTGTGCCAGTGGCACTATAAAATATCACTGCTACTTTTGGTTGACTCATAATTTATCTTTTAAAATTGATTAATCTTTTCAGATAAATATAAAACAAAATAAAGCGAATAGTTCTAAGGTTATTATAAAATTCAATTAAAATCCGGAGGCTTTTCCATCATAACTACGGGAATCTGCAGCGCCATAGATTAAGTTATTTTCCCAATCTATATAAATGCCCATTGCCTGTCCCTGGTTTCCTGCTTCATAAACTTCGTGTCCCATTTCTTCATAAATACGTTTTGTATCGGGAGAAATCCCCCAATCCTCAAACCGCGTACGGTTGGGGAGCCATTGGTGATGAATTCTAGGAGATTCAATAGCTTCAGCTATATTCATTTTATGATCTATGGTATTTACAATTACCTGTAGCACAGTATTAATAATAGTTCTTCCGCCGGGACTACCTATTACCAAAAGTGGTTTACCGTTTTTTGCTACAATGGTGGGCGTCATACTGGAAAGCATACGTTTTTCGGGAGCAACTAAATTAGGTTTTGTTCCAATTAGTCCGCGAGTATCTGTGTGCCCGGGAATTGGATTAAAATCGCCCATTTCATTATTCAGCAGAAAACCTGCGCCTTCTACCACGATTTTAGAGCCGTAACTTCGTTCTAGGGTATAGGTTAACGAAACCGCATTTCCCTCTTTATCTACTACCGAAATATGGGTGGTTTGCGGACTTTCATATTGCAAATGTGCATTATTAAAATTGGCAGAATCACTTATAGAAGCTTTTTTAATCTCAATACCTTCCCGCAGCTCGGCAGCATATTTCTTAGAGATTATTTTTTCTATAGGCATTTCAGGATTAAAATTAGGATCTCCTAAATAAAGTGCCCTGTCGGCATATGCTCTGCGCATGGCTTCGGTAAGTAAATGCAGGGAAGCTGCAGAATTATGTCCCGTTTCTTCTAAATTGAAACCTTCCAGAATATTCAGCATTTCTATAAGAGCTACTCCCCCTGAACTTGGCGGAGGCATTGCTACTATTTCGTGACCACGGTAAGTACCGGTAACAGGTTCCAGCTCTTCAGCTTTATATTTTGCAAGATCCTCTTCGGTGATAAGTCCGCCGTGTTTTTTCATAAAATCAGCGATCAATTTTGCTGTTTTTCCCTTATAAAAACCATCGGCTCCATTTTTCTGAATTCGCTTTAAAGTTTTAGCAAGGTCAGGTTGTTTCCAGTTTTCTCCAGGCTTATAAACTTCTTCCCCATTTTTAAGAAAAGCTTTAGCGGTGGCCGCATACAAAGCATCATCTTTTTTATCCTTTACCCAATTTAGAAACCAGTTCATATTATAGGTAGATTCAAATCCGTTTTCAGCAAGTTCTACAGCAGGCTGTAAAAGTTCTTGCCAGGGCAAACTTCCCATTTTCTGATGCGCATCATAAAGTCCCGCCACTGTGCCGGGCACTCCAACGGAAAGCAGACCTTCGTGATTAGAATTATCTTTAATCTTTCCATCTTTTCCTAAAAACATATTTGGAGTAGACGCTAAAGGTGCTTTTTCACGAAAATTAAAAGAAGTTTTATCACCGTTACTCCCGTGATAAGCCAAAAACCCACCTCCGCCAAGATTTCCTGCGGAAGGCAGAGTAACAGCGAGTGCAAAAGCCGTTGCTACACTGGCATCTATGGCATTACCTCCTTGGGCTAAAATATCGCGCCCCACTTCTGAAGCAAGATAATGACTGGTAACCACCATTCCATTTTCTGCCCTTACAGGCGTGCGGCCAGATTGTGCTACACTTGAAAAATAAAAACTGAACGCCAGAAAAAGGCAAAACAAAGGTTTAAACTTATGTTTCATATATTTTGGAAGCTTGGGTTATAGAATCTTATATATTTCGATATATGTAGTATAAAATCGAATAGAACAAGGAAATTTAAATTCTATTATTGGGTAAACCTAAAGAAAAAGGTGGCAGAAAACAAGACCCAAAAATAAAATATAAGAAATTAAGTATTTTGGGGAATAACTGAAGTTTCCCCAAAAACAAGCCCAAAAAATTCAAAAGTCTCCTGAGCTTTTTTAGAAGCTATCGCAATTTGTGCTTCATTAAAATCTTCAGCTTTAAGTTCTTTTACAAACTTATTCCAGGATTTTACTCCATCACGATCGCCATTAAAGAAATATGGCCTGGATATCTCAGCTAAATTAGGGCAATTAGGAATCTCTTTTGAAATATAAATCCCGCCTAAGGCAGAACCTAAAACTACGTAAGCCGCTCCCAGGGCTTCTTCACGCGATGTGATGCTGAATTCACCCTGAAATTCTTCAGAAATAGAGGTATCTACATTCAAATTCTCAAGGTCTTTTGCCAGCTGATCGCTTTTATCTGATTTGTAGGCTGGGATAAATTTAGAAATTTCAGCTTCGGTAATTTTATAGGCAATATAATTCTGCAGTAATAAAAGTTTATAATCTTCCAGGCTTATTTCGTGTGAAATAATCTTCCCGGCAAGATTTTCTTTTTCCAGTTCTTCGTGTAATTTCTGGGTAGCATTTCTAAGGTTATTCAGCATCATCTACACCAAATTTATCAAGGTTCTTCCTTATTTTTGCAATATTTTCCCGCTGCTCTTTATCATCGGCTTTCATACTGTCCAGATAACTGTAAATTTGGTGAACGGCTATTTTATTTTTTCTAATTCTTTCCCTTAATTCGTCGTGCTGTACCATATTATAGATCGCCTGTTTTAATAAAGGCTCTAATTTCTCGGCAAGAACATTCATATGCTTTTTTAGAATAAAACCTGAAGCTCCAGATAGGATTGTATCGGCAGCCAACTCATCATCGTCTAAGGCTCCGGTTATAAAAATTAAAGGAATAGTTTCGTCTATAGATTTTGCCAACTGCATAATATCAAGCCCCGTGCCGGTGGGAAGGTTATAATCTGAAATTATTACATCGGGTAAAAAGCTGGTGAAAATTCCTTCAAAACCCGGTAAATCTTTAACCACTTTAATCTGGGGTTTTTCAACAATTTTAGCAATTTGTCTTTTTATTAAAACTGCATCGGTTTCCTCATCTTCCACCAGAATTATGCGCAACGGCGTTTTGATCATTACTTCTAAATTTTCACAAAAATACTAAACTTGTTACTGTAAGTTCTAATTAAAGGTGGAAGAAAAACGTACTGCCTTTTTCCGGTTCACTTTCTACCCAAATTATTCCACTATGCTTTTCTAAAATCCGGGCTACAATGGCCAGACCAATACCGGCACCCTTAAAATCTTTTTTTGCAAACCTGGAAAACATTTTAAAGATTTGATCCCTTTGGTGTTCAGGAATTCCAATCCCGTTATCTTTTATATAGAAAACATCTTTATTGTCCTGTGAAAAACTTCCAATTTCAATCTGCGGATAAGGAGCTTGTTGGGTATATTTTAAAGCATTCCCTAATAGGTTACTCCAAAGTTGCGATATCATTGGGCGGTCTCCATAGGTAATAGGAAGATTTTCAGCTATTTCTATATCAAAATTCGGGTAATTTGTTTTAATGTTGAAACTCACTAACAGCTCTTGCAGTAATTTTTTAGTACTAAAATTTTTCTTCTGAAGTTCGCCACCGGTAATTTTTGAAAAGGAAAGAATATCGTCTATAATTCCTTCCATACGGTTAGAAGACTTTAAAATTGTCTCTATAGTTTCTAAAGCTTCTGCGGGTAAATTTTCACTAAAATCTTCCTTTAAAATTTGAGTATAACCGGTAATACCACGCAACGGACTGCGTAAATCGTGGGAAATTCCGTAGCTAAAAAGTTCTAAATCTTTATTAGCTTCTTCAAGATTTTGATTTAACCTACTAATCTCTTCTTTTTGCTTTTTTAAAATAAACTGGTTTAAATTTTCCCGAAAAGCCTTAGCAGTTTCAACGTCATAATCCTGCCAGGAGTTAGAAATCCCATCCAGCTTTTCTGTCCATTTTTCAAAAGATTTTCGCGGACTTAAACGCTGTTTTTCTTCGTTATAAGTAAGTTTTTTATTGGGATTTCCGCCCCAACTTACCGTTTCGGAAACTTCGGGTCTAAACCAGATAATAAAATGATTTTTTGCACGTCCCAGCCTAATACTTAAAATTCCTGAAGCCGATTTTTTATAATTTTCGGCTGTCGAAAAATGATTTTTAAGCTGTTTAGTGTAGAATATAATTTCTTCTTTTTCTGCAAGAAAATTACTTAAATTTATAACCTCAGCTTCAGTGGGTGTATTGCCAAAAAGTTTAATTTCATCATTTAAAATCACTGCGCCTCCGCCACTTACTATTAGAGAAGTAAACGGAATTTTGGCATTCTCAAGTCCCTCTCCCAATGTGTTTTCAATCTTAAGATCGGCTAAAATCTTAGCTCTTAATTCAGAATTTTCACTGAATTTCTTATTGAAAATACCGGTTTGTATGGAAGCTATATTGTTAGAAAAAACCTGCGCTAAAAATTTACAGGTTTCCCGCTGAAAATAATTAATAAATTTTGCTGAATAGTGATGGCAGGCTATAAGACCCCAGAGTTTCCCCTGCACAATAATAGCGGCGGTTAAAGAAGCTCCCACCTTCATGTTCTGCAAATACTCAATATGAATAGGCGAAACGCCACGTAATGTAGATTTGGAAAGATCTAAAGGTTTTTTGGTAATTGGAGAACGTTCAGGAGAAATAGGAACAGGTTCATAATTCACATCTGAAATTATTCTCACTTTATGTTTTAAAAATAAATTTCGGGACTGCGCAGGGATATCGCTGGCAGGATAATGGAGATCCAGCCAACTTTCTAAATGCTCTTCTTTCTCTTCGGCAACTACTTCGCCATTCCATTCTTCGTCAAACCTGTAAACCATAACACGATCGTAACCGAAGATGTTTTTCATTAATTTGGCAGCGGTATTGCAGAGATTAGGAATAGTTTCATCTGCATCTAAACCATTAATAATGCCGGTTAATTGCTGCTGAAAAACCATTGGTTCCCAATACTCGCCCAGCACTTCAAAATCTATAATAAGATGTTCTTCTGAAAAATGTGGTAAGACTATAAAATGCTTATTACCAATTTTTAGCTCTTCGGCTTTAAATCCTGTTTTTTGGTCTATGGCGGTAGTAATCTTTTCAAATGCAGCTTTACCAATCAGGCTTTTAAGACCATCGCCCAAAAGAGTTTTATGTGAGATACCGAAAAACTTTAAGGTATTTTCACTGGCCTGAATAATTTTAAAAGTTTTAGGATCTACCGCGAGAATTACACCGTGAGCCTGAGCTTTTCCAATTAAATGAATAGGTTCTTTTTCACAATTTCGAATATCTATCTTTTCGGGATACGAAAGCTGCTCTGAGCTCATACACAGCTATGCTTTTAATTTAAAATAAAAAGTACTGCCCACACCTACCTGGCTATCTACCCAAATGGTACCTTCGTGTAGTTGTACAATTTTTTCTACGTGCGCCAGGCCAACTCCCGTACCATCATTTCCATTGGTTTCTTTCACTCGGTTAAAAATGGTAAAAATGTTCTTTTTATCTTCTTCAGAGATTCCGTAACCATTATCCATCACCGAGAAAACCCAGAATTTACCTTCACGATAAGCTGCAATACGAATATCGGGGTTACGTTCTTTTGGAGTATATTTTATGGCATTGCTTATTAGGTTTTGAAATAACAGGCGTAATTCTACTTCATAACCCATAATTTTTGGAAGCGTACCAGCATTCACTCTGGCATTGGTATCCTTTATTCTTTTACCGAGATCATATTTTACAACCTCAACCACTTCTTTAATGTTTACCAGGCTTTTCTCACCATTTCGGCCAATCCTGGAGTGTTCCAGTAAAGCTTTAATTTGTTCTGAAAGTCTTGTAGAAGCATCTTTTATATACTTCACATAATCTTTTCCTTTTTGGTCTAATTGCGAAGAGTACATTTTACCCAAAACATCACTACCAAATTTAATGGTAGAAAGTGGCTCCTGAAGGTCATGGGAACAAATAGATACAAATTGTTCCAAATCTTTGTTAGCGCGTTCAAGGTCTTCGTGTTGTTGCTTTAATTTAGATTCGGCTTTCTTTAAGGCTGCAATATCTACACAAGTATACCTAATAGTCATTATCCTGCCATCAATATCCCTTTCTGCAGTAGCATTTAATATTACCGGAAGTAAATCTCCTGTAGCAGTTAGCATTTCCTGCTCCATATTTACAATAACGCCAGAATCTTTAAATTCTTTATTAGATTTTAAAGCTCTAAGTTGAGACTCTTCGTTATAAAGATCAAAAACAGGTTTATCTATTAAATCTTCTTTAGAGGTATATCCCAATCTACTAACAGCCATCTCATTGCATTGTACAATTAACTGGGTTTGAGGATCTACACTAATATGAATTACCGGGTCTTCTTCGTAGAAAGATTTAAAACGTTTTTCACTGGCAATTAATTTTTCTTTAGAACGTTGCAGCAATCCTACATCTATAAATGTTATCACTACCCCATTAATTTCATCGTTAGAATTAATGTATGGAGAAATTCTGCGCAGATAGTAAGTCCCATCTTTGGTCATAATCTGCTTTTCCAAAATTTTGCCGGTTCTAAGTACTCGTTTGCAACGCGTAATTAAATTGCTTTTACCCATACTGGAAGTAAAGTGCTCTATTGGCCGACCTTCATCAGATTCTATTAAGTTAAAATGCCTTTGTATAGCAGGGGTAAATTTTCTTATTCGTAGTTCATCATCCAGGAAAATAACGCCTATTTCTGTACTTTCAAGCAGGTTATTCATATCGGCGTTTAATGCCGCCAAATCATCTACTTTCTGAAGATTTTCTGCATTTACCGTATTAATCTCTTCGTTTACACTTTGCAGTTCTTCATTGGTACTTTGCAATTCTTCGTTAGAAGCCAGGAGTTCTTCATTTGCTGCCTGTAACTCTTCGTTACTGGTTTCAATTTCTTCCATGGAGGTTTGCAGTTCTTCTTTAGTCTCTTTCAGTTCCTCTTCAAGATCTGCAACAAATTCTTTGGTACGATTGGTAAGTGTAAGTTTATCGAGAGTTTTAACCTCATTTAGGTTTAATTCTTTTTCAACAAAAGTAATTGCAAAACTCGCGTTAGAATCTTCAAATTGTAGTTGGTAAGGTTTTATTATAATATCTACCGATTTTTTTTCACCGTTATGGTCAAAAGCGGCATCCTGGTACCTTAATTTCTCGTTATTCTTTTTAGCCTTTTTTACCGTGCTTTGTATAATATACTTTAAATCTACGCCCAGCATATCTAAAAGGTTCACCGAAAATCCATTTACCGGTAAGTTTGCATATTTTCTAAACTCTCCTACTGCCTGTAAAATATTAAAATCGTTATCTATAAAAACACTGGCACCGCCAAAAGTCTCAAGGATAGTTTCATTAAGTTCTTCGGCGAGTTTATTTTTAACTGGATTTGATGTTTTTCTATAATTTGGCCTTTGAATTTCTTTTGTATTAGAAAGTGACCTGCTTTGAGCAGTTGCTGCCGATATATTTGAATTTAAACGTTTATCAGCATTTTCGTTTTGATAAATTTTAGCCGAACGATTTATCACTTTAAAGTTATTTTTTTGGGACGAAACATTTTCTGAAGTTCCCAAAACCAAATAACCGCCAACTTTTAAAGCATATTGTAAAAAGTTTAAAGCCTTATTCTGAATTCCGGGTTGAAAATAGATTAATAGGTTTCTGCAAGCCACCATATCCATATTGCTGAAAGGCGGATTTTTAATAATATTATGCCTTGAAAAAACCACCATTCGGCGCATTTTATCAATAACCTTATATCCATTAGGCTCGCTTATAAAATATTTCAGTAATAAATCTGAATCAATATCAGCAACAATGCTTTCGGGGTAAAAGGCTTCTCCTCCAATATCCAGGTGTTTTTGCGAAATATCTGTTGCAAAAATCTTTATATCTATACTTTTTCGTTGCTTTTCAATTTCTTCATTAATAAGCATGGCAAAAGAATAAGCTTCTTCTCCACTGCTACAGGCAACATCCCAAAGTTTTATAACCTCTCCATCCTTTTTTTCTTCTACCAGTTTAGGAATTACTTCTTCTCTAAGTATTTTCCAAACTTTTGAATCTCTAAAAAACTTGGTAACCCCAATTAAAAATTCCCGATGTAAAATCTCTACCTCTTCATCGTTATTTAATAAGAATTGATAATAATCTGAAAGACTATTGCATTTACATACATTAACTCTTCTGGCAATTCTACGGGCAAGTGTGGCGTGTTTATATTCCCTAAAATCAAGACCGGTTTTTTCATCTATAAAGCGAAGAATTTTCATCAGTTCGCTCTCATTGTAGTTATAATCACCGTCCTTAAAATGAAAAACCGCGGGAGAATCTATAAAATTCCTGAGTTCCTGCGCCATTTTTGAAATTGGTAGAACATAATCTACTAACCCAGTATTTATAGCACTTTGCGGCATCCCGTCAAACTTAGATTCTTCGGGATCCTGCACCATAATCATTCCGTCGCGTTCTTTTATTGCCCTTACCCCTCGGGTACCGTCACTGCCGGTGCCACTTAAAATTATTCCTATAGCTTTTTCTTTACGCTCTTTAGAAAGTGCTTCAAAAAACATATCTATAGGCAGGTTTAAACTTTGATCTTTAGGTTTTTCTACCAGGTGAAGTTTATTCTTTTCAAAAGATAAATTATTGGCCGGCGGAATTAAATAAATATGTCCCTGCTTCAGCTTCATTTTATTCTTAATCTCCCGAATTGGCAGGTTGGTGCTCTTTTTAAGAAGTTCTCCCATCATACTTTTATAATCTGGGGAAAGATGCTGAATAACTACATAAGCATTCTTATCGGTTTCGGGTATGTCTTTGAAAAAAGCTTTAAGCGCTTCCAGCCCCCCGGCACTTGCACCTACAGCAATAACACGCGGTTCGTCAATTTTAAGCTTAGTTTCTAACTCCGATTTAGAAGGATAGTTATTTACTTTTGTCATTTAGAAATGATTAAGTCAGTCTTGTATAATTAAAAAGGCAAACACCAAAAATATATGTTAAGTCAGAGAAATGTGAACCCATTTGCCATTTATATTAACAAAATCGCCTTAAACTGCGGATTGCACCACTTCACAAGTGTCAAAATTTAATTTTTAAAGAGCTAAAATTAACAAGTTTTTTAAAATTAAAATGTTAAAAAAATATTTTAGTTCGTTCCGGCTATTTCCAATTCTATCTAAATTTTTCCTTTATAAGCTTTAATAAGCTGATTTATATCATTTCTATTAAAAGTGTTTAGAACTAAATTTACCTGGTATTCAAGCAGTTATGTATTCAATTTATTTGAATAAAAATAAATACCTGGTTTTCTACTGAAATAATCTAAGATGAAAATACTATCCTCATATCAATCGGGTTTAAGTTCCTTTTTCCTGGAGATCGGGGAAATGGGGAAGTTTACCGGCAGGTATTTTAGAGAACTTTTTAGTAGGCCTTTTGAGTTCAGGGAATTTCTGAAACAATGCTACCAAATGGGCAATAAATCTTTGCTTTTAGTGAGTGTAACAGGATTTATTTTAGGCCTTGTGTTTACCCTGCAATCCCGCCCTACCCTAATGGAATTTGGTGCGGTTTCGTGGATGCCGTCAATGATAAGTATTTCTATAGTTAGAGAAATTGGCCCGGTAATTATCGCTCTTATTTGTGCCGGAAGAATTGGTTCAAGTATTGGAGCCGAATTAGGTTCTATGAGGGTTACCGAGCAAATAGATGCTATGGAAGTTTCAGGAACAAATCCGTTTAAATTTCTGGTAGTAACCAGGATATTGGCCGCCACCTGTATGCTACCCATTTTAGTAATAGTTGGAGATTTTGTGGCACTAATTGGTTCTGCAATTATAGAGAACATAAAAGGTGACGTTTCTTTTACACTTTATTTTAACCAGGTATTTGCAGCGCTGGAATTTACAGATCTTCTTCCGGCAACGGTAAAAACATTTTTCTTTGGGTTTGCCATTGGCCTGGTAGGTTGTTTTAAAGGATACAATAGCAAAAAAGGCACCGCGGGGGTTGGGAAAGCCTCCAATTCTGCCGTGGTTTTTACTTCTATGCTGCTGTTTGTACTAGATTTTATCGCCGTTTTTATCACTGATATTTTTTATAACTAAAAATGGAAAATAAAGCCGTAATAGAAATAAAAGACCTGTACAAAAGCTTTGGCGATGTTGAAGTTTTAAAGGATTTCAATTTAAATTTATTTGAAGGTGAAAACCTTGTTCTAATGGGAAAATCGGGTTCAGGAAAATCGGTGATGATAAAATGCCTGGTAGGTTTAATGGATTTTGACAGAGGTAGTATTAAAGTTTTAGGGAAAGATATTTCTAAAATGAAACAAAACGAGCTGGATGAAATAAGAACCGATATAGGTTTTTTGTTTCAGGGCAGTGCTTTATACGATTCTATGACGGTTAGGGAAAATTTAGAATTTCCGCTAAGAAGACACAGAAAAAATTCTGAAAGAAAAACTGAAGAACTGGTAAAAGAGGCGCTGGAAAATGTAGGCTTGCCACAAACTATAGACCTAATGCCCGCAGAACTTTCGGGAGGTATGCAACGTAGAATTGCTTTAGCAAGAGCACTTATTCTTAAACCAAAGATTATAATCTACGACGAACCCACAACGGGTTTAGACCCTATTACCGCAAAAGAAATTATTTTATTAATGATGAATATTCAGAAAAAATATGCAACCTCATCTATAATAATTACTCACGATGTAGATTGTGCGAGGGTAATTTCTAACCGAATGATCTTATTACTTGACGGAAAAAATTATGCTGAAGGAACTTTTAACGAACTGGCAGCATCTGGTGATCCAAAAATTAAAGCATTTTTTAAATAAAAAGCTATGAAATCAAATTCTGCACAAAATATAAAACTTGGGGTTCTCATTGTTTCGGGGCTTATTATTTTCACCCTTGGAGTTTTCTTTATTGGAAACAAGCAAAACCTGTTTGGAGATTCCATTCTGGTAAGTTCTGTTTTTAAAAACGTAAATGGATTGCAATCGGGGAATAACGTTCGTTATTCTGGTGTGAACGTTGGTACGGTAAAAGAAATCAAATTTTTAAATGATACGGCAATTTGTGTAGATATGCTTATTAATAGGGAAGCCGGAAATTTAATTAAAAACAATGCACTGGCTACCATAAATTCAGACGGACTAGTTGGAAGTATGGTTTTAAATATTTTACCCTCAAGCCAGGCATCTTCTCCCACCATCAAGGAAGGCGACACACTTGCTTCAATTAGCCAGGTGGCAACTGCCGATATGCTAAACACCCTGAATAAAACCAATGAAAATGCAGCATTATTAACCCAGGATTTATTAAAAATCACCAATAGTATAAACTCTGGAGAAGGCGTTTTAGGAGATTTACTCAAAGACAAAACCCTGGCCAAAAATGTACAGGAAAGTGTTGAAAACTTAAATGAAACAACCAAATCTGCCAGGTTGGGATTGGCAAAACTAAATGGAATTTTAAATAATGTAGATTACGAAAATTCTGTGGCGGGTTTGCTTCTTAGCGACACCAGTGCACAGAAAAGTTTCAGCACAATTATTAAAGATTTGGAAACTACATCTTCGCAAATAAAGGGGATTAGCGTAGATCTGGGTGAATTTTCTAACAATCTTAATTCAGAAAAAGGAGCGCTTAATTATGTGCTAAAAGACAGCAGTTTTGTGAATCATTTAGGTCAAAGTATGGAAAATATTGAAGAAGCTACCCATCGCTTTAACGAGAATATGGAAGCTTTAAAGCATAATATTCTATTCCGTGGATATTTTAGAAAACTGGAACGCCAAAAAGCGCGAGCCGAAAAAGAAGATCAATAATGAAATCTTCTACAGAAATTTTCTTTTTAAAAACGAAATATGCTTCTGGAAAGGAAGAATTAAATATGTTCCATTCGCCACCGTTTAAGCTCGGGTAGCTTTTTTATAAGTTGCCGGGCTTCTTCCAGGCTAATATCTTCGTGCATTTCTGCCATTTCTAATAACTTCACTTCTAATTGATGTAGATTAAGCGATTTATCAGTAAAAGCGCCATCCTGGTAGCAGTCACGACAATAATCGGAATTTTCCGATTTATCGCGATTTGTACCTACCGTGGCTTTTGGAAATGGCCAGCCACAACTTTGGCAAATTAAGGTTTTCATCAGCTAATTTTATTAAAAAATACGAATAAAAATTAATATAACACGTTCAATTTTAATCATTTATAAAGCAGCATTTTTAATTTTGAAAGCATAATAAGCTCAGATTTATTTTTTCCTGCAAACGAAGCTGCAATAGCATCTGCTGTTTCCCAAATTAACTGTTTAATTGGCAAAGTAAACAAGCCTTCATTTTCCTTTTTGTATTGTCTAAACTCGTTAAATGCCCATGCTGCTTCGGGAGAATTTTCTTTAAGCCAATCAAAAATCATTTCAATCTTATAGGCTTCATCGGTTCCATATTCGTCAGTTTTATTATCTATTGGCACCCATTTCTTTTGCACCAGGTTGTTAAGCGTTTTAATCTCTTCGGTTTGCACTACTTTATCAGAAGCCGCAATGGCGTAAAAAAGCATCCCAATATTCTGATAAAATTCTTCGGTGAAGACTTGTTTTTTAGATAGTTCCATAATAAAAAGTTTACTTGCTTAGCGAGAGTTAATGCTACGCGATTTTTTCTCGAAATAATTCGCTCTTTAAAGATAAGTCTCAGAAACTTAGCTGAAAATGATAAAAATCAGTTTTTATGCGGAAGTATTCTTTTTCTAAAGAATATTAATAACAATTAAACACCTAATTTTTAGATGTTTAAATAATTTCTCCACCATCTATGTTTTAAAAATAACTTTGTATATTTAGGTGTTGTTTAAAGCATTTCCCCAACTTCCCCCCGCCTGGAATGCGAAACAATCCCCAATCAACGTATTCTTAATATTAAGCTCTGCAGGGATGAAGCGTATTCTATATATTTTAGATAAAACTTCCGGTCATCTAATTCCAGATGAATTGGCGGAAAACCTCGATTGGAAATTTATATACTCAAATTCCCCAACAAGCTTAGAAAGTTTATTAATAAAAAATAAACCAGATTTCCTTATTTGGGCAGTAAAAATCCCTATTCCCCCTAAAGTAATTCATAGAAATTCCGGGATTTTAGAGCTTCCTATACTTTCTATTATTGCTGAAACTGGGACCCAAAAACCCCTTCATAAAAAACATCATTTTTTATCAGAGAATTCTTCGGAACAGGAGCTAAAGAAGAAAATTTTATTTCTCACCAATGCTAAAATGGAAAATTTTATTGCATCCAAAAAACCAGACAAATCTTTTGTTCCAAATATTGAAGCTTTAAAAAGTTATATGGAAAAAAAGGGTGAGTTAATAAGCCTGGATAAACATAAAATATTGTTTCACGAAAACCGGCATTCCAGTTTTATCTATTTAATTAAACAAGGTTTGGTTAAAACTTCCAGGATGGACCAACTGGGAAAAGAATTAATTACTGGTATTTACCGTAAAAATGACTTATTGGGACTTTACGGATTTCATAAACATCCCGTGGCAACTGAAATGGCAACCACCTTAGAAGCTTCTGGATTTCACAGGATCTTATATACTGACTTTAGGGAAATACTACAGCAAAACCAGGAGTTAAGCCTGGATTTAGCTCAATATTTAACCGATACTGTTTTAGAATTAAAATCGCAACTTTTAGAAATGGCTTATGCGTCGGTATTAAAAAAAACTTCTAATACCATTCTTCAGTTTGCAGAAGAAATGCAAAACCCAGAATTTAAAGGACTTAATATTTCCAGGACTGATTTAGCCAGTATAGCGGGTATTTCTACCGAAAGTTTTATTCGAAGCCTTTCCAGCTTAAAAAAAGAAGGAATCATTGCAATAAAAGGTAAAAAAATAAACATCCTGAAACCAGATAAACTACAGGAAATCACATAATCCTAATTTTTTGTTAAATACTGATTTTCTGACATTTGTCATTTTTTTTAAGTATGTTTTCGTCTATTTTTAAAACAGGAAATTTATCTATATATATTCAAAAATTTGTTTTTCCTAACTCGCAGAGTTGGAAATCAAATTAGAAGATATCAAAGGTATTTTTTAACCTGATATACAAATTTTACTTCGTGTAAGATCACTGATATCAAACCAGTGTTAAAGAATAAACTTAATATCTTCTTAAGAAACAGGAGGCAATGGTCTCCTGTTTCTGTTTTTAGAGCTTTCTTTCTATCCTATTTACAATTAAATTTAAGCAACTATAAAAGGAACTTTTTAAAGCTTATGAATTCGCCATTTTTTATTGGGACCTTTTACACTTAGCAAATTCTCGTCCAACCATTTTGCATTAATCTCTGGTGCCTCTCGTAATTTTTGTTTGGAAACAGCTACAGGAAAAGGCCCTTCTAAATATTTAAGTACTTCCCCGTCTTTATCTATAAGAACCACATCATATTTATAAGACAGCACATTCTTCCCTAAAAGCTGGTTCTCACCAAGTCTCTCTTCTTCTAGCTTTAGTGCCAGGGCTTTCCCGTTAGAAAAGTTGCTTACATTTAGAAATTCAGGTTCAATAACTGTTTTTCCTTCAGCATTTATAAAACCATAATAGTTAACACCATCTTTCTTTTTACTAATAATAGCCCTTTCTTCTTTTAGTTGAGGATATTCAATTCCCGCAACGCCAATTCTATTTTTTTTTGGGTTCTTATTCATAACAAGATCGTTTCTAAGTTCAAAAAGCACCTCGCCACTGGTATCTATAAAACCCCAATTATCGCCTAACCTTACCGTACTAAAACCCTCTTCCTGATTGGAAACAAAATCAAATTCTTTCGGTTCTTGTGCAAATAACACAAAGGGAATACTTATTAAGATTCCTACTATTAAATTTTTCATCTTTAAAAGTTTTAAAATTACCATTAAATATATTTCAAAACATTGATAATAAATATGATACACGTCATACTAAGCAAAAAATTTCTTCTCCTGTAAAAGCTTAAAATTAAATTACAAACTGATTTTCCTCATAGTTTAAACTTAGGTGTTCTCTTAACTTTATTATTCAAAGTCCAAGAAGATGAGAAAGATAATCTTACCCACCGATTTTTCAGAAAATGCCTATAACGCATTGCGATTTGCCTGCCAACTTTTTAAATATGAAAAGAGTGAAATAATTCTTTTAAACACTTACGCCGATAAGGTGTATACCGATGAAAATCTGTTAAGTAAAGAATTGATAGATGAGCTTAAGGCGGTTACCAAAACAAAGGCTGAAATGGCTTTAAATGAAATTAGCATTAAGGTTCACAACGAATTTTGCAATCCCAGGCATAAAATTAGATCTGTAGCAGCATTTGGTGATTTGGTAGACGAGGTTAACAGCCTGGTAAATTCAGAAAATGCCGATCTTGTTATTATGGGAACTCGTGGGGCTACAAACGATAGGGAACTTGGTTTTGGGAGTAATACTTTACTTGTTTTAAAATATGTGCAATGCCCGGTTTTGGCCATTCCAGAAAATTTTAGCTATCAGGAACCAAAAAACATCTTATTTCCAACCAATTTTTTAATTCCGTATCAAAAACGTGAATTGAAAGTTGTGGGAGAAATTGCCCGCGATTTTAAGTCTGTTATTCATTTTCTGTATTTATCTAAACATAAGGCAACTTCAGCAAGACAAAAAGATAACCTGGAATTTTTGCACGAGCAATTCTATAATATTCGCTTAGAAAAACACCAAAGTGAAGAGTTGCAAAAGGAAAAAGCAATAGAAGAATTTATAGCAAATAATAATATAGATCTTTTGGTGATGGTAAATTCCCGTCACACTTATTTAGAAGATATGCTCCTTACTTCTACCATAGATAAAGTGGGTCTTCATCCTAAAGTTCCACTACTGGTATTACAAAATTTTAATAGGGAATGCATTTAAAATTTAGAAATCATGAAAAAAATACTTTTACCCACAGATTTTTCAGAAAACGCTTATAACGCGATTTCTTATGCCATTAAAGCATTTAAGGATGTAGAATGTACTTTTTATCTTCTAAATACATATACCCCGGTTTTGTATGATTCTGAATATATATTATACAACAGTACACAACCTAATCTCGCTGAAGCTTATAAAAAAAACTCCCTCACAGGATTACGAAAAGTAGAACGGAAAATTAATCGTGATTTTAATAATCCAAAGCATCATTTTGAAAAAATCTCAGCTTTTAATCTCCTTATAGATGAGATGAAAGAACAGGTGAAATCTAAAGAAATAGACCTGGTAGTAATGGGAACCCAGGGTGCAACCGGGGCTGAAGAAATTTTAATAGGTACCAATAGTGTGCACGCAATTAATAAGCTAAGAACGCCTTTTTTAATGATCCTTTCGGGATATGAATACCAACCTCCGGTAAATATTCTATTTCCCACAGATTTTGAATTGAATTTTAGCACTGCGCAACTGGAACCAATTTTAAATTTAGCCGAAGAACATACTTCAAAGCTTAATATTTTACACGTTTATTTTGGAAAAGACCTGGACCAAAATCAGGAAAAAAATAAGAAGAACCTCAGTAAAATCCTGGAAGATACTGCGCACCAATTTTATACAATTGAAGACAAAAGCGTACCAAAAGCCATAAAAAAATACCAGGAACAGCACGAGGTAGATTTACTTTTCATGGTAAATAACAAACGTAGCTTTTTTGAAAATCTTCTTTTTAGACCGGTAGTTAATAAAATAGGTTTTCATATTAAAGTACCCTTTATGGTCATTCAATCAGGAAAATTCAACTAGTTATGAAAAATATACTCATCCCCACAGATTTTTCGGCTAACGCCTGGAAAGCTACCGTCTACGCCTTTAGTTTATTTCAAAATGAGCTGTGTAATTTCTATTTTTTAAATGCCTGCAAACCCGAATTCTATACTCCCGATATTAATGGCGCTAGTTTAGCTCAGGCAAAAAGCGAAAATAAAGTCCTGATGAATAAGTTGCTGAAAGAAGTAGCTATAATTAATAAGAATCAGAACCATAGGTTTAAGTCTGTAATTATAGAATCCTGGTTAAACGATGCGGTTGTTGAGATTCAAAATGAAATAATTTTTGATCTTATAGTAATGGGAACAAAAGGAGAAACCGAAGCAGACGACAGGATTTTTGGTACAAATAGTATGAATGTAATTGAAACCGTAGACCATATGCCGGTTTTACTTATACCAGAAAATTGTGTGTATGTACCCGAAGTAAAAAAAGAACTGGTATTGGCAACCCGGTTTGATAAATCATTTTCAGATTATGAGATAAATTTTTTAATAGATATGGCTAAGAAATTTAAGGCCTGTATTAGGATTCTTTATATCCAGGATACTGAAAATTTATCTGAAGAACAGCTCAATACAAAAGAAGAGCTACACGACTATTTTAAAGATGTTTCCCATAGTTTTCACACCCTAACCAATATTGAAGTTACCAAAGGAATTCACAGTTTTATTCAAAGTAGAAATAGTGATGTGTTGGTTTTGAACCATAAAAAAAGAGGCTTTTTTCAAAATCTATTTTCAAAATCTCTGCTAAAAGAATTAGGAAAAAAACCCCAAATTCCTATGCTTTTTATGCCTTCAGATCTATAAATTTTTACAAAGTTAATTCTTGAAAAATCTCCAAAAATGAATATTTCCAATCTAAAAATCATAAAAGCCTCTGGTGAAAAAGCTAAATTTTCTATAGATAGGGTTGCAGAATCTTTAAGGAGATCTGGCGCCAATGAAGAACTTATTCAAAAAACCCTGGAAAAACTCAAAACCGAACTGTACGAAGGCATCACCACTAAAGAAATATATAATCGTGCTTTTAATTTGCTCAAAGAAGATAATAAAACCAGTGCTTCAAAATATAAATTAAAAACTGCTATTTACGAATTGGGCCCCACCGGATTTCCATTTGAAAAATTTATTGCCGCCCTTTTAAGTTATAGTGGTTATAAAACCCAAACCGGAAAAATATACCAGGGAAAATGTGTTACCCACGAGATAGATGTGGAGGCCAAAACAGATTCAAAACTAATTTTAATAGAATGTAAATTTCACAATGCAGGTAGAAATTGTGATGTGAAAATTCCGCTTTATATAGATTCCAGATTTCGGGATATAAAAAATTTTAGAAGTAATGGTGAGAATAAATTAACTTTTGAAGAAGGCTGGGTGGTTACCAATACACGATTTACATCTGATGCAGTAAAATATGCCAAATGTGCCAATCTTAAATTATTAAGCTGGGATTATCCAAAAGGGGAAGGACTTAAAGATAGAATAGACCAGTTAGGTTTATACCCTATAACTGTTTCTACCCTACTTTCAGAAAGAGAAAAAAACTTTTTGTTAAGTCGGGATGTGGTTTTGTGCCAGGAACTTATAAACGATACCTTTTACCTGGATCATTTAGGCATTAGCAATCCTCGTAAAAAGAGAATACTTGAAGAAATGAGAGATCTTTGTAAACATTAAAATTATGGAAAATCAAGTAAAAATTCATTTCCTGGGAGGTTCGGGAACAGTAACAGGCTCAAAATTTCTCGTAGAAACACCCGAGTTGAATTTCTTAATAGACTGCGGACTCTTCCAGGGAATTAAAAGTCTGCGGGAACTCAATTGGAAAGATTTTCCGTTTGATCCTAATAATATAGATCTCATACTGCTTACCCACGCCCACCTGGACCATACAGGATATCTCCCAAAATTGGTAAAACAAGGATATAAAAATCCTATTCTTGGTACCCTACCAACTTTAGGAATCGCAGCGGTTATTTTAAAAGACAGTGCAAAGATCCAGGAAGAAGATGCAGAAAGAGCCAATAAGGAAGAATATAGCAAACACCATCCGGCTTTGCCATTATATACCACGAGTGATGCCGAAAAAACTATAGGTTTATTTAAAAGTATAAAGCTGAATGAGTGGCATAGAATTTCAGAAAATATAAAATATCGCTACCAGACCAACGGCCATATTTTAGGTTCAACGTTTATAGAAATTGAGATTTTTGAAAAGCGCTTTGTATTCTCAGGCGATATTGGGCGGGAAAAAGATTTACTTTTAGAAGCACCCAATAAGCCGGAATGGGCAGATTACTTATTTTTAGAGAGTACCTATGGTGATAGACTTCATCCCGAAGATGATTCAGACGAAATTTTTATTGAAGCAATTAAGGAAACCGTAAACAAAAAAGGAAACCTTATAATTCCAAGTTTTGCAGTAGAACGTTTGCAGGGAATTATGTACAAGTTATACCTTTTAATCAAAAAGAATAAAATCCCAAAAATCCCTATTTACATAGATAGCCCAATGGGTAATGAAGTTCTTGGTTTATTTGAAGGTTTTAGCAAGTGGCATAAAATTGAGCAAGGTGAATTTAGAAAAATGCTATCCTATTTTAATATCATCACTTCATACCGCGATACCTGGAAAACTATAGATGAAAACAAGTCTAAGATTGTAATAGCCGGCAGCGGAATGGTTACCGGCGGCCGTGTACTCACCTATCTTCGTTATTTAATAGATAAACCTGAAACCACAGTGCTATTAGCAGGTTACCAGGCCGAAGGCACCAGAGGCAGGCAGCTGGAAAACGGAGCTTCAGAAGTAAAAATCTTTGGAAAATATTGCCCGGTAAAAGCAAAAATTTTAAAAATGGAAAGTCTCTCTGCCCACGCCGATCAAAAGGAACTACTGGATTGGATGTCAGAAATAAAAAATATTCCTGAAAAGATATTTTTAATCCACGGCGAGCCCACCGCTCTAGACTCATTAAGAGTAAAAATAAAAGATCGTTATAATTGTGCAGTGAGCATTCCTGCCATTAACGATGTTGTAACGCTACAGCTTTAAATTCACAAAAATTCGACGAAAACCTTTTCGTTCAATTTAGCACCTTTTTTCTGCAATAATGGCAGTAAAAATGGCAGTTTTTTAATGGAATAAAATTTAAATAAAAATTTAGGGTTTATTCCATTTTCGGCTAAAGGCATAAGTAATACTTCCTAAATTGAATAATTCTTAACGTTTTTCATAATCTTTATTATCTCAAAAGCTAATAATAAAAGGGCTTCAATCTACCTAATTATAAGGCTTAAGCATCATCAAAATTTATTTAAAAACCGCTGAAAACGGCTGTTTTTAGATTAGTTTAACCTAATATTTTATTAGTTACGGTCAAAATAAATTAATTTAATCCTTGCTTTTGGCAGGCAAGTACGGTTTTAATGGGAAACATTGCATGGTCTTTGTTCTTAATGGCCCAGACTTGAAAGTCTAAAAGTTGAAATAAATTAATTAACCAAAAAATAAAGAATGAAAGTATTAGTAATTGGAGCAGGAAATATGGGACTTACTTACGCCGAGGGAATGGCAAAGTCTAGTTTACTTAATCACCGAAATCTAATGATTTTTGATAAATCGGCTGAAATAATAACTACACTTAGTAAAGTAGACCATTTTGATGTATACGATGATATTGAAGAATGCCTACCAAAGGCAGACATCGTATTCCTTGCTGTAAAACCCTATCACTGTGATGATTTATTTGAGGAAATAAAACCTTTAGTAAACGACCAGCAAATATTTGTCTCTTTAATGGCCGGCGTTACTATAGATAAAATACAACAAGGTTTAAACGTAAAAAAAGTTGTGCGTTCAATGCCTAACCTTCCTGCACAGGTAGGAAAAGGAGTTACCTCGTTTACCGAAGCAAAAGAAATCTCTCGTGTAGAACTTCTTATGGTTAGAAATTTATTAGACACCACGGGAGCTTCCATTCATGTAGAAACAGAAAAATTTATAGATGCTTCTACAGGAATTTCAGGAAGCGGGCCGGCATATGTTTTCTATTTCATGAATTCTATGATGGAAGCAGCTTTAAAAATGGGCTTTTCTAAAAACGATTCTAAAGTTTTGGTAAGCCAAACATTTGAAGGTGCCGTAAAACTTTTTAATGAATCAGATCTTTCGGCCAGCACCTGGATGGAGCGCGTTGCTTCTAAAGGAGGGACAACCCGTGCAGCTTTAGATTCTATGGACGATAATAACGTTGAAGAATTAATTAAAGATGCAGCTTACGCGGCATTTGACAGAGCTGTAGAACTGGGAAAAGAGTAATCTAAATCTAAAAAAGGAAGTTTAAATATAACTTTATAAAATGGAAAAAAAGAGAATCGTAGTTAAGGTCGGGACCAATGTAATGACCAATAAAGATAACAGGATTTTAGGCCCTGTACTAAAACATCTTGTAGAACAAATAGCTACACTATATGAAGAGGATGTAATGGTAGTTCTCGTTTCTTCAGGATCGGCAATTGCTGGAAAAGAAGTTCTTGGCGATGTAGATATTGAAGATGCCTCAAAAAGAAGACAGGTATTTTCTGCAGTGGGCCAACCACGTATGATGCGTCACTACTATAGTATCTTCCATGATTTTGGAATGCGTTGTGCACAGGTACTGGCAACTAAAAGAGATTTTAGCCCGGGTATTCACCGCGAAAATATGATTAACTGTTACGAGTCTTTATTATCTGAAGGAATTATCCCTATTGCTAATGAAGATGATGCAGTATCGGTAACAATGTCTATGTTCTCTGATAATGATGAACTGGCAAGCCTTGTGGCTGAACTAATTAATGCTGATGCCTTAATTATTTTGAGTGATACAGATGGATTATACACCGGCCATCCAGAAGATGATGAATCAGAAAAACTTAACAAAGTTACGGTTGATGAAAACGTAGAAAAATACGTTCAGGAATCTGGAAAAGGCGAAGGTGAAGGCCGTGGTGGTATGGAGTCTAAAATTAAGATTGCCAAAGGTACCGCTGCTAAAAACATCACCACTTATATCGCAAACGGTAAACAGAAAAATGTAATTCTGGATATCGTAGCCGGTAAACCGGTAGGTACAAAGTTTACCGCATAGAAAAATAAAAATTGAAGTTTAATCAAACTAAAAATAAATCGAATAATGAAATTATTAGATTCTAAAACCAAAAATAACGTTTTGCAATCCATGATTAATATTTTGGATAAGAGACGTGAAGAAATAGTAGCCGAAAATAAAAAAGATCTTGACGCTTTTGGCGAAGGAGATCAGGCTATGCGTGATAGATTGGTAGTAAACAATGCCAAGGTAGACGATATGATACGCTCTGTAAAAGAAGTTATGGACCAGGAAGATCCCGTAGGCCAAACTATAGAGCATAGAAGATTGGATACCGGTTTAGACATTACCAACAAAACCGCACCATTCGGAACGATTATGATTATCTATGAATCCCGTCCCGATGTTACAATTGAAGCCGCTGTACTTGCTTTTAAAGCAAATAACAAGATCTATTTAAAAGGTGGAAAAGAAGCAAACCATTCCAATAGAATTCTTGAGGAATGCTGGCACGAAGCGCTTCAGGAAAACGGTTTGGAAAAAGACTGGATCGAGCTATTACAAATGAATAGAACCGAAACCCAGGAGTTTCTTAAAAATCCGCCACAACATATAGATTTAGTAGTTCCAAGAGGTGGAGAAAAGCTTATTGCTTTTGTAAAAGAACATTCTACAGGTGCAGTTTTAGTAAGCGGACGAGGAAATAATTTCCTTTATGTTTCTAAGAATGCCAATTTTGATACCGCTAAAAAAGTAATGCTAAATGCTAAAATCGATAAGATTTCAGGATGTAATGCATTAGATAAGGTATTAGTTGATAAAAATCTACCAGACTTTGAAAAAAGAGTAAAAGAATTGTATGATATGTTCACAGAGAATAAAGTACATATTCAGGTAGACGATGATATCGCTAAAGTACTTCCAAATGAAGAAAAAATACCATCTGAAGATACCTGGTATGAAGAATTCCTGGCCATGAGAATTGTACTTGGTGCTATTGATGGTAACGACGCCGCAATGGAGAAAATCAATAAATATTCAGGAGGACATTCAGCTGTGATTATCACTGATGATAAGAAAGAAGCCGCCAACTTTATGGAGCAGGTAGACAGTGCCGCTGTGTACCACAACGCTTCTACTAGATTTACAGATGGTGGCCAAATGGGAGTTGGTGCAGAGCTCGCTATTAGTACCGATAAACTTCACCACCGTGGGCCACTTGGTTTAAAACAATTGGTTACCAATAAATACTATGTATTAGGAGAAGGCCATATTAGAGAGTAGTTTTTTCTCTAAAATAAGCTTTAAAACCGCTGAGAAATTCAGCGGTTTTTTTATGCTCAATTTTTATAAAAACAAATTTTTTTCTTTATAAATGTAACTTTTACGCACTTCTTGAGTCTTATTAAAAAAGAAACGTTTCTCAATGAAAAAAGCTATTTACACGCTGGCCTTTATTGGCGCCCTATATAGTTGTAAAACCACGCAAACCTCAAAAGAAAATCAACCCGTAATTGCAAGCATAGATCTTGTAAATGTTGAAGAAGACAAAGTTTCGGTGAGCGTAGATCCCGATAGGTTTACTACTGAAAATACTACTTTTTATATTCCTAAAACTGTTCCCGGCACCTACTCTACCGACAATTACGGAAAGTTTATCGAAAATTTTAAAGCCCTGGATTATGATGGAAATGAAATAAAATTTGAAAAAATTGACGATAATTCCTGGAATATTCCGAATGCAGCAAATTTAGACAAAGTAAGCTACCAGGTAAACGATACTTATGATATTGAAGACGAAGAGGGTGTATTTTCACCTTCAGGAACCAATATTGAAGCAGGGGAAAATTTTATGCTTAACCTCCACGGGTTTGTAGGTTATTTTGAAAATAAACAGGAGGAACCTTACCGGCTTCTAATTAAAAGACCACAAGGTTTAATTCCCGGTACAGCTTTAAGCAAAACGGTTGCAGCCTCAGAAGATATGGCATTTAAAGAAGATATTTATTCTCTGGGCCGATATTTTGAAGTTATAGACAACCCAATTATGTACGCTAAACCAGATACCACAAGTTTTATGGTAGAAGGTATGGAAGTGCTCATTAATGTATATTCTCCTAATAAAAAATATTCTTCAAAAAGTATAAAACCGGGAATTGAAGAGATGATTAGCGCACAAAAACGCTTTTTAGGAGAAGTAGATAACACCGGCAAGTATGCAATTCTGTTATATCTTTCAGATAGTGAAAAACAGGATGCCCGCGGTTTTGGTGCGTTAGAACATCACACTTCTACCGTAGTTGTGCTTCCAGAAGCTATGCAGCCTGAACAATTACAAAAAACAATGACCGATGTGGTTTCTCACGAATTTTTCCACATACTTACTCCGTTAAATGTTCATTCAAAAGAAGTTCATTATTTTGATTATAACGATCCTAAAATGTCTCAGCATTTATGGATGTATGAAGGCGTAACCGAATATTTCGCGAACCTTTTCCAAATAAACCAGGAGCTTATAGAGAAACAGGATTTTTACGATAGAATTTCAGATAAAATAAAATCGGCGCAACAGTTTGACGATACCATGCCATTTACCAAAATGAGCCAAAACATCCTGGAAGATCCTTATAAAGACAGTTATTACAACGTATATCAAAAAGGAGCCTTAATCGGGATGGCTTTAGATATTCGGTTAAGGGAATTAAGCGATGGCGAAATGGGAATTCTGGATCTTATGAAAGCCCTTAGCCAGAGATATGGAATGGATAAGCCTTTTGAAGATGAAGAATTATTTGATGATATTGTTGAACTTACTTATCCCGAAATTAGAACTTTCCTGGAAACCTATGTTAGCGGTACAACTCCAATTCCCTACAACGAATTTTTTGCCAAAGTAGGACTTGAAGAAAGTGAAACCGAAATTAATACCGGCTATTTTATTAAAGGGCAAACCCCTTATATAGATGGTGATCCTGCTAAAGGTGAATTGTTTTTTAGAGAAAATATTCAGTTCAACTCGTTTTTACAGGAACTTGGTGCAACAGGTGGCGATATAATCAAAACGGTAAACGGCGAAGAATATAATATTCAGAATGTTTATAATCTAATTATGAAAGCTGAATCCTGGGAAGAAGGTGAAGAAGTGAGTTTTGTAGTAATGCGAGACGGCGAAGAGGTAGAACTTACAGCTACTACTGCCCAACCCACTGATACCGATACTACAATAACCGAAAAAGATCTGCCCGAAAGCAGCAAAGAAGTAAAACTTAGAAATGCTTGGTTAAAAGGTTAATAGATTTTAATTTAAGTATTTTCAGCGGCGGGAATTCCCGCCGCTTTTTTATTTCCATAATCGGGTTTTATCTTTTAAATTGGAAGACCTAACCAACTTGAAGATTAATTTATGGAAATTCCTATTTTACAGGATATTGTTATTATCCTGGGACTCTCAATTTTGATAATTCTTTTATTCCAAAAGATAAAAGTGCCATCAATCCTGGGATTTCTTCTCGCTGGTATAATTGCAGGTCCACACGCCTTTAACCTTATAAGTTCTTCTCACGAGGTAGAATTACTATCAGAAATTGGTATTATTTTCCTGCTTTTTGTTATTGGAATTGAGCTCTCTATAAAAGAGCTTATTTCAATGAAAAATACAGTCTTAATTGGCGGCGGGCTTCAGGTAGGTGGCACAATTCTATTCACTACAATCGTTGCTTATTTTTTCGGTTTACCTTTAAATTCGGCAGTTTTTCTAGGGTTTTTGTTCTCTTTAAGTAGTACCGCAATAGTTTTAAAACTCATCCAGGAACGTGGGGAAATTACCGCACCGCACGGCCGGGTTGCGCTTGGAATTTTAATTTTCCAGGATATAATTGTAGTTCCCATGATGTTGCTCACCCCAATATTAGCAGGTGATGGCGGCGATCTCCTTACTACCCTCTTAATTCTTATTCTTAAAATTGTTGGTGTTGGCGTAGTTATTTATTTACTGGCGCGATATATTGTACCCCGAATTTTTAGTATGGTGGTTAAAACTAAAAGCAAAGAACTTTTTATATTAACAACTGTAGTTTTTTGTTTTGCTATTGCCTGGCTCACATCCTCTGTAGGCTTGTCCCTTGCTTTAGGTGCGTTTTTCGCAGGACTTATTATTTCTGAATCTGAATACAGCCACCAGGCTACAGTAAACGTTTTGCCATTTAGAGAGATTTTTATCAGTTTCTTTTTTATCTCGGTTGGTTCTCTCCTGAATTTAGAATTTTTTATCAATAATATTTTGATGATTCTTCTATTGGTTATTGGAGTTGTATTTTTAAAAATGCTGGTAGTTGGTGCTACGGTTTTATTGCTGAAATATCCGCCAAGAACAGTTTTATTAAGTTTATTCAGTTTATTTCAGGTAGGTGAATTCTCCTTATTGCTTTCTGGTGTTGGTTTAGATAATAATATTATACCAAATAGTGTTTATCAATATTTTTTAGCGATTTCAATAATTACTATGGGGCTTACCCCTTTTCTAATTGCGGCGGCGCCAAAGATTACTTATTCAATACTTAAGGCCAGGGTGCCTTCTTCCGTAAGGCATAGACTGGAAAGTTTAAATAAACTTAAGACTACTGAAGAAACCGATGAACCTAAGAAACTGGACGATCATTTAATTATTATTGGCTACGGAATTAATGGTGAAAATATTGCGAAAGCCGCCCGAAACGCTGAAATTCCTTATGTTATCTTAGATACCGATCCTGTAACTTTTAAAAAGGCGAAAAATAATAATGAACCTATTATTTTTGGAGATGCAACCAACTCCTTAATTCTAAAACATCTTCACGTCCAGGAAGCAAGGGTTATTGTTATTGCAATTTCTGACCCGGGAGCTACAAAAAAGATTATTAGTAACGTACGTTTATATTCTAAAACAGCTTTTATTATTGTAAGAACTCGTTATGTTAGGGAGATTGAAGAAAATATTAAACTGGGAGCCGATGAAGTAATTCCAGAAGAATTTGAGACTTCTATAGAAATCTTTAACCGGGTGCTTAAAAAATACCTGGTGCCTTATAACGAGATAATGGATTTTACTGCCAGTATTCGTTCGTCAGATTATGAGATGTTAACTTCAGTAAAAGGAAGGCCGCATAAACCTTCGTTACAGCATTTACATATTCCAAACCGGGAAATTGTAACCTTAAGTGTGCAGCAGAATAACAGGGATATTGTTGGAAAAAGTATTCAAACTTCCGGAATTGGTAAGAACTTTAGAGTTACTGTACTGGCCATAAAAAGAGATACTCAATACATTACTGAAATTCTCCCGGACACTAAAATTAAACAAGGAGACTTATTATATATTTTTGGAAATCCGTTAAATATTAACAGGCTAAACGAAGCGCTTTCATATTAGGAAACTGTTGCAGAATCATATAATTCAGAGAATTCAATTTTTCCGTTTTCCCGGTTAAAGAATGCAGTGGCGAGTCCTAATTTACCCTGTGATATTCGTTCCCTTAAATATGGATTTTCTTTTATAATACGCTTTTGTGATTCTTTTACACTCCAGCGTGTGATAAGATCGGCATAAGTATATAAATCTTTTTCTTCAAATTTAGCCGGGATTTGTTGCGCTTTTAATGCTTCAGCTATAAGGGAATCGGGATTTTGATATCCGTTTTTCATATATTCATTTAAAGCTTCCAGGTAAATTTTATTCGACGAATTTCCCATAAGAAGTATAAAACGTGAGCCCTGCTGTTTACAGGCAATTTCAATACTCTTAATAATATGACTATCTACAAGATTACCGGCGGCTCTAATGGGAATTAAATCTCCAATCCCGGTATTCATCATAACATTTAAAGGCTCCCTTAAATCTATGCAGTTTACTACAGTAGCAAGTGGCGGCGAATTGATAAAATCCATTAATTCTTTATTCCGAAGTCGTCTGGAAACCAATTTTCCATCTACGTATCTTGAATTTCCCTCCTTTAAATAATCCAGGATTTCCTGCGGTGTAGATCTTTCTTTAGATTCTTCAATATCCTCCCGAACAAAATCTAATTCTTTCCCTGCAGAATATTTATCTTTAAGGCCAATAATACTTACGTTAATATTATTTTCTTCTGCAAAAGTGGTTTTAAAATCTTCAAAGATCTCCAGTATATCGTGATCTATATAACTGGAAAAAGTAGCATCAATAATCACGTTAGAATTCTGCGGCACATTCCATAAACTGTTTTTAATTGAAGCTTTATTAAAAAATGAAACTTCGTTAGAAAGCTCTAATCTTATGGTTTCTCCTTTAAATATTTTAGTATTTTCAATAAAAAATGCGTTGTGATAATTACTGCGCAGTAAAAAGAAAATACTCACCAGGGACCCAATAAAAATCCCGATTAATAAATCGGTTAAAATAATAGCCACAACGGTCACAACAAAAGGAATAAATTGGTTCCATCCCTTTTTATACATCGTGCTAATTACATCCCAGGAGGCCAGTTTATAACCCACTACCAATAAAATTACCGCAAGGCTGGAGAGCGGAATAAGGTTTAAAATGGAACTTAAAAACAAAACGCTTAAAAGCAGGAAAATTCCGTGTAAAATTGTGGAAAGCTTGGTTTCGGCCCCGGCATTAATATTTACCGAGCTTCGCACAATTACTGATGTTAACGGAATACCTCCTACTAAACCGGCTATGGTATTTCCAATTCCCTGGGCTACCAATTCCCGGTTTGGAGGCGTTTTCCGCTTATGCGGGTCAATTTCATCTGCAGCTTCAATAGCCAATAAACTGGCTATAGAGGCGATAAGTGTAATTGTAATTGCCACGCCCCAAACTTCAGGATTAGTGATAGAATTGAAATCTGGGAAGGTTACAAGTTCGCTTACACGATCTATTTTTGGAATATTCACCAGATATTTTTCACTTAAATGAAGTACGGGAGCTATATACTTGAAAAGTAAATTTAAAAACACGCCAAGAATAACCACAATTAAGGAAGGCGGCAAAAGTTTAAAATTCTTAAGCGGACTTTTCTCCCAGAAAATAATGATTGCTAGTGAAATTATAGACAAAACTACTGCGCCGGGGTGCAGAGAGTAAAAAAAGTTTTTAAACATAGCAATAGCCTGTTCCAGAAGGTTATCCCGTGCTCCAAAATTTGCTCCTGAATCTTGTATGAATCCAACGGCATAAGGAAGCTGAGCGATGATTAAAATAATTCCAATCGCTGCAAGTAGGCCTTTAATAATATTTGAAGGCATATAATCGGCTATAAGTCCGGCTTTAAGAATTCCCAGGATAAACTGAAAAATTCCACCAAGCACCACCGCCATTAAGAACACATCAAAACTCCCAAGAGAAGCTATAGAAGCTAAAACCACCGCAGTTAAACTGGCAGCAGGACCACTAACACTTACCGATGAATGGCTTACGCTTCCTATTACAATTCCACCAATAATTCCCGATATTAATCCGGAAACCAAAGGGGCACCGCTTGCAAGTGCTATTCCAAGGCACAAAGGAAGGGCTACAAGAAACACTACAATACTGGAAGGAATATCTTTATCCATTCGGGAGAATAAGGGTTTGCTTAAAGCAGCCTGATCTACCTTTTCCCTGAAATTAAAATTGCCATTTTTTCCCATTAATTTTAAGTATGAAAAAAGATTAAAATTAAATGCTGAAAATAGGAAATTTAGTGGTTAACCAACTAATTTCTGTAAAACATTCAAAAGGTTTCTTAAATAACACCAAAAAAACGGACTGCTTTTCGGTACATATTGGTGTTATAATTTTAAATAGATATCTTTAAAAAACTAAATAACATAACAACCAATAATCTTATGTCTGTACTTCCCGACGATCTTTTGCGTTACCAGAAATTTATAGGCTTTATGCTAAAATACTGGAACAGCGATCTATTTGCCAATACCGCGTCGCAGGCAATGGATGAAAAATCAGATTCAGATAATTCACAGAATTCATACGATCAAAGCCCAGATGAACTGGTAGAAGATCTAAAAAATATGGGGCCTACCTATATTAAAATGGGCCAGCTGCTTTCTACCCGTCCAGACCTTCTTCCAGATGCTTATTTAAAGGCTTTAGCCACTTTACAGGATGATGTTCCTCCTATTCCTTACGAAGAAGTTCATCGCATTGTAGAAGAAGAAATAGGCACCAGGATTTCTAAAGCTTTTGATAGTTTTGATGAAGAACCTTTGGCCAGTGCTTCCATAGGACAGGTACATAGGGCTACTTTAAGATCGGGAAAACCGGTTGCGGTAAAAATTCAGAGACCGGGAATTAAAAAACAATTCCTTTCAGATTTAGATACCTTAAAAGAACTGGCAGAGCTGGCTGTAAAACACAGTACAACCGCCCAAAAATATGCCTTTGATGATGTTTTAACCGAACTTAGGCGCATTCTACTCCAGGAGTTAGATTACCATCGTGAAGCACAGAATTTAATTACCCTTGGTGACAATTTAAAGGATTTTAAATATTTAATTGTACCGCAACCTATTCAGGACTATTCTGCGGCTAAAGTCCTTACCATGGAATATATTGAAGGCAGAAAGATCACTTCAATATCTCCACTTAAACAAATTGAAGTAGATTATTCGCCCCTTGTAGATGAACTGGTTAAAGCCTATTTGCAACAAGTAATTAATGATGGGTTTGTTCACGCCGATCCACACCCCGGGAATATTCAATTTACAAAAGATGATAAAATTGCCCTGATAGATCTTGGGATGGTTGCCAAGTTTAGCCCGGGAATTAAACAATATATTTTAGAACTTTTATTAGCTATTAGTAATAATAATGGAGAAGAAACAGCTCGTGTTCTATTAAGCATGAGTGAGGTTACAGAAGATGCCAACCTTAAATTCTTCAAAAAGACCATTTCTGATATTATTATGGATAGCGAGCATAGTACGGCTAAAGATATGCAAACCGGCCGGCTTCTTATTCAATTAAACCGGCTTGCAGCCGAAAGCGGAATTCACCTCCCTGTAGAAGTGAATATTCTTGGAAAGATTCTTCTAAATATGGATCAGATAATCGCGGTCTTAGATCCAGAATTTGATCTTAGAGATGCCATTAAAAGACATTCAACCAAGATAATGCGAGATAAGATGTATGAAGAATTAAAGCCTGAAAACTTTTTCTCTTCGGTGTTAGCTTCAAAGAAATTTCTGGAATACTTACCCGATCGTTTAAATACAATTTCAAAGAATTTATCTGAAAATGAATTCAAAATTAAGATTGATGCCATAGATGAACAACGGGTTACAGATGGTTTTCAAAAAGTAGCCAATCGTATTACTCTAGGCCTAATTATAGCAGCAATGATTATTGGTGCTTCAATGCTTATGCAGGTTCCTTCAGATTTTACAATTTTTGGTTACCCGGGGCTTGCAATGATTTTCTTCTTACTCGCAGCAGTTGGAGGTATTATTCTTAGTTATATCATTATTTTTAGGGACGAAAATCTCAATAATAAAGATTAGCCTGTTTGGGGAATTGTGTATTTCAGTGTATTTTTCGGTTCTAAAAATTAGAACCACATGAAAAACATCTTTACCCCTCTTTTTTTACTTGTTTTTATAACTACGGCCTGGAGCCAGAAAGTTGAAATTCCGGTAGATACTACGGTCACCACTAATCATTCGGTGACTATTAATTCAAAAAATATAGATTATACGGCCACTACGGGCATGCAGCCACTTTGGAATAATGATGGTGAACCAATTGCCAGTTTATTTTATACTTATTATAAAAGAAGCGATGTAAAAAATACCGAAAACAGGCCCCTGGTTATTTCGTTTAATGGTGGGCCGGGATCGGCTTCCGTTTGGATGCACGTTGCCTATACAGGCCCGCGAGTGTTAAAAATTGATGATGAAGGATATCCAATTCAGCCTTACGGAATTAAGGAAAATCCACATTCAATTTTAGATGTTGCAGATATTGTTTACGTGAACCCGGTGAACACTGGCTACTCCCGCCCTATCCCAGATGAAGATGGAAAAGTTAACAGAGAAAAATTTTTTGGCGTACAAGCCGATATTAAATATTTAGCCGAATGGCTGAATACTTTTGTAAGCAGAAACGAACGCTGGTTATCGCCAAAATATCTTATTGGTGAAAGCTATGGAACTACCCGTGTTTCAGGTTTAGCTCTAGAATTGCAAAACAGCCAGTGGATGTACCTTAACGGAGTAATTTTAGTGTCTCCAACCGAAATTGGCATAGATCGCGATGGCCCGGTGGGCATAGCTAACAGGCTACCATATTTTGCAGCCACCGCCTGGTATCATGATGCTTTACCCGCAGAACTTCAGAATAAAGAATTGGAAGATTTGCTGGAAGAAGTAGAAAATTATACTATAAATGAATTAACGCCAGTTCTTGTAAAAGGCGGTTTTACTGAAACTGCAAAAAAAGAGGAAGCAGCCGAGAAAATGGCTTATTATTCAGGGATTTCTAAAGAGGTAATTCTTCAGAATAATCTTGATGTAGATTATCGTTTTTTCTGGAAAGAATTAAAGCGAAAAGATGGTGTTACCGTTGGTAGACTGGATTCCAGATATCTTGGAATAGACGCCAAAGAAGCCGGAGATTCCCCCGATTATAATGCTGAGCTTACTTCCTGGTTACACTCGTTTACTCCCGCCATAAATCATTACCTGCGGCAGGATCTTAATTTTGAAACAGATTTGAAATATTATATGTTTGGCCCCGTTCATCCCTGGGATCGCAGTGGTGATAATAGCGGTGAAAATTTGAGGCAGGCAATGGCGCAAAATCCTAATTTAGATGTAATGATTCAATCGGGTTACTTTGATGGCGCTACTACCTATTTTAATGCAAAATACACGATGTGGCAATTAGACCCAAGCGGTAAAATGAAAGACCGTCTTAGTTTTAAAGGCTACGAAAGCGGGCATATGATGTATCTGCGAGCAGAGGATCTTAAAAATGCCAATGAAGATATTCGGGAGTTTATAGAAAACAGTCTTCCAAAAGAAGGCGCTCCTGCTAAGTATTAATTGCAATAAATAGTTTGGGAAGAATTGTTCATCTAACGTCACCCTGAACTCGTTTCAGGGTCTAATATCTACTTCAACTTAGATTCTGAAATAAATTCAGAATGACGAAATTCAGATAATCCTTCCCAAACATTTTCTTTCTTAACTATTGCATCAAATAAGCTTTCAATTCATCATAATCTGAGATATTGAAAGCTTTTTTCTCTTTATTCATCGCTTCTTTAATGGAAGCCGGAATTTCCACTTTTTCTCCAATCACTTCCTCTACAGTTTCCAGGAATTTTACCGGATGGGCGGTTTCTAAAAATGTACCGTAATAATCTGGATTTTCAACTAAAAATTCCTGAAGCCCGAGATAACCAACTGCTCCGTGAGGATCCATTACATAATTATACCTGTCCTTTACTTCTTTAATGGCCTTCCTGGTTTCTTCATCAGAATAACTAAAAGAAAAGAGTTGTTTTGATAGCGGTTCAAATTCATTATTGAACAATTCCAGGATTCTTACAAAATTACTGGGATTTCCAACATCCATCGCGTTAGAGATAGTCTGTACGCTCGGTTTCGGAGTGTATTCTTTAGATTTCAAATAACGTGTCACTACATTATTTTCGTTATTAGAAGCTATAAAATGGTCTATGGGAAGCCCCATTTTTTTAGCTAACATTCCCGCACAAATATTTCCAAAATTTCCACTGGGCACTGAAAAAACCACTTTTTGTTGTTTTTCACTTAATTGATTATATGCAAAAAAGTAATAAAACATTTGTGGTAACCAGCGTGCTACATTTATGGAATTGGCTGAAGTTAGTTGGCGTTTTTCACTTATTTCAGAATCAGAAAAAGCCTTTTTAACCATATCCTGGCAATCGTCAAAATTTCCATTTACTTCTAATGCAGTGATATTCTGGCCAAGGGTGGTAAGTTGTTTTTCCTGGATTTCACTCACTTTCCCTTTAGGGTATAGAATTACTACATCTATTCCTTCAACACCTAAAAATCCATTAGCCACCGCGCCCCCGGTATCTCCCGACGTAGCTACTAAAACTGTAATTTTCCCAAGATTTCCTTTCTTTACAAAATGCCCCAGGCAACCCGCCATAAAGCCTGCACCCACATCTTTAAATGCCAGCGTTGGCCCATGAAATAATTCAAGCGTTCCTGTGTTTTCTGAAATTGGAACTACCGGAAATTCAAAGTTTAAAGTTTTCTTTAGAATTTCCTGAAGACCGTTTTTATCAATTTCTTCACCTACAAAAGGTTTTATGGCTTCAAAAGCAATTTCCTCTTTGGATAGTTCTCCTAAATTCTGAAAAAAATCTTTAGATAGATTAGGGATTCTTTCAGGAAAATAGAGTGCTTTTCCCGGTGCAAGTCCGCGAACAACTGCATCTTCAAAGGAAACTTTATGATTTTTATCGTTTAAACTAATGTATTTCATCTGTATAAATTTTATCCCCATTTAAGTTTTGGCAAGAGCTAATTATAATGCTCCTATTAGTGCTAATTTCAGGGTCCAGCATCATGCTGGTTTCATTATGATAGTATTTTTATGCCTTCGGGATTAATTTTAGATAAATGCAGATCGAAATCTATATTTTTATCCTGATAAAATTCCTGGAATTCGGCTTTTACTTTTTCGGCTACCGTATCACCTTTGCACATAGCAAAAACTGAAGGTCCCGAACCCGAAATTCCAAAACCAAGGGCTCCATTTGCTGCAGCCAAATTTTTAAGTTCATCGAAATACGGAATTAAAATAGATCGCACCGGTTCTATAATTTCATCCTTTAAACTTCGGCCTAAAAGTTCATAATCCTGGGTGTAAAGCGCACTTACAAGTGCTGCTAAATTCCCCCATTGGCTAATTGCTTTTTTTAGTTCTACATTTTGCCTAATTACCGACCTTGAATCTCGGGTTTTTAACTCGATTAATGGATGCAATATCAACATTCTTAATTCTGGCAAACCAGGTAGGCTAATTATCTCCAGAGGTTCGTAGCTTTTCACCAGGGTAAAACCGCCCAAGAGTGCCGGGGCTACATTATCGGCGTGAGCATTTCCACTTGCAAGACGTTCCCCTTCCATCGCAAATTTTATTAATTGATTTGCTGAAAAAGGTTCACCCAGCAATTTATTAATTCCGAAAACGGCGCCTGCAGCGCTAGCTGCACTACTTCCAATTCCACTCCCGGCTTTAATATTTTTCTTTATTTCAATATCAAAACCCTGTTTTTCATTTAATTCGGCAAGCATAGCATTTGCCGCAACCCCGGCCACGTTTTCTTCAACCTCTAAAGGTAAATCCTGGCCGGTGATTTTAGTGATTCTAAGTTTTTGTTCTGAATTTTTCGAAATAATCATCTCGTCACCAACTCCGTCTAGACAACAGCCTAACACGTCAAATCCGCAAGAAAGGTTAGCCACCGTTGCCGGTGCAAATAGTTTTATTTTATCCATCACCTATTTCTTTCCTATTCTTATTACATCGGCAAATATTCCCGAAGCGGTAACCTCGGCTCCTGCACCGGCTCCTTTTACAATTAAAGGTTGTTCTGGATAACGTTCTGTGAAGAATAACACAATGTTATCGCTCCCGCTCAAATTATAAAATGGATGCTGAGAATCTACCGATTGTAGTCCTACCACAGCTTTTCCATCTTCAAGTTGCGCCACGTATTTTAATTGTTCTCCTTTTTCTTCTGCCGATCTATAGATTTCCTGGAATTTTGGTTCATCTTTTTTCAGCAACTCGAAAAAATCTTCATTATTAGTGGTTGCCAAACTTTCTTTAGATAAGAAATCTTCACTTTCAATATCTTCAAGCTCCATTTCGTAACCACTTTCCCGGGCAAGGATCAAAATTTTACGTGCAACGTCTACACCACTTAAATCAATTTTAGGATCTGGTTCTGTATAACCTTCTTTCATTGCCATTTCTACAGTTTTATAGAAAGGATCTTTAGCTTTATAGGTATTGAATACAAAGTTTAGACTACCAGAAAGTACGGCCTGGATTTTAGTAACCCTATCTCCCGAAGCAACCAGGTTTTTTAGCGTATCTATAATAGGCAAACCGGCTCCCACGTTGGTTTCGTATAAAAATGAAGCACCATATTCCCGGGCCAGGTTTTGTAATTCCTGGTAGTTTTCAAAACTATCTGCACAGGCAATCTTATTACAGGTTACCACCGAAACCGAATTTGCTAAATATTCTTTATACCAGGCTGAAATATCGGGACTTGCCGTATTATCTACAAAAATGCTGTTTCGTAAATTAAATTCGTCCACTTTTTTAAAGAATTCAGCCTTATCTGCTTTTTCTCCTTTTTCAAGAGCTTTTTCCCAATTTTCAAGATCAATCCCATTTTCATCAAAAAGCATTTTTCGGGAATTAGATAAGCCGTGAACCCTAACCTTTAACCGAAGTTTTTCCAATAAGAATTTTTCCTGCTTCTTCAATTGGTTTAGGAGTTTACTCCCCACATTTCCAACCCCGGTGATAAACAAGTTGAGCTCTTTAGAAGGCACTTCAAAGAATTGTTCGTGTAAGGTATTAAGCGCTTTTTTTACATCCTTTTTAGAAATAACCGCAGAAATATTCCTTTCAGAAGATCCCTGGGCAATTGCCCGAATATTAATGTTATTGTTACCAAGGGCACTAAACATTTTTCCACTTAATCCGTGGTGACTCTTCATCCTATCCCCTACAAGTGCTACAATAGCAACATTATCTTCAATTTCTACCGGTTTTATTTTTTTATACTGAATTTCAACCTCAAAAGCTTCATCTAAAGCTTCTTTAGCGAGTTGAGCTTCATCATCTTTTACGGCGATACAGATACTGTGTTCAGAAGAGGCTTGCGTAATTAAAACCACATTGATGTTTTCCTGAAAAAGCACCTCAAAAAATCTTTTGGAAAAGCCTGGAATACCCACCATTCCGCTGCCTTCAATATTTAGAAGTTTTATAGAATCTATATGCGTTATCCCGGTAACCCAACGAAAATTCTTATCGGAAGATTTGGAAATGAGGGTTCCAGTTTCTTCTGGTTTAAAAGTGTTTTTTATTAAGATATTTATTTGTTTATCCAGTAAAGGTTGAAGCGTTGGCGGATAAAGGACTTTAGCCCCAAAATGTGATAATTCCATCGCTTCCTGGTAAGAAATATCCTTTAGCGGATATGCGTGTGGCACAATTTGCGGATTGGCGGTGTACATTCCGTTCACATCGGTATAAATAAGCACTTCTTTTACATCTAAAGCAGCACCGTAAAGCGCCGCAGTAAAATCTGAGCCACCACGGCCAAGAGTGCTGGGAACGCCCTGTTCGTTGCGGGAAACAAAACCGGGTGCGATATATAACGAAGCATCTTTTGTTTCAAAATAGTTTTCAATATTCGCATTGGTTTGTGCATAATTTACCTGAACTTTTTCATTGGTATTTTTACAAACAATTAGCTCACGAGAATCTATATATTGAGAGTTTACGCCAAGATTTTTGAAATATTCAGCAATAATTAAAGAAGATAAAACTTCCCCAAAACCAGCAACTACATGGCGGGTTTTATTAGAAAGTTCGTTGAGCAAATAAACACCTTCATACAAAGTTTCCAGGCGATTAAGTTCGGTTTTTACTTTGCTTAAAATACTGCTTTGAGCGTTTACCGGAATCAACTCACGAACGGCTTCAAGATGTCTTTTTTCATTTTTTATAAGAATCTCTTTGTATGCAAGATCTTCACGGGAAGCAAGATCTGCCATTTCCAGCAAATCGTTGGTAACTCCGCCAAAAGCGGAAAAAACTACCAGGGTTTTATCTTCTTTTAAATGTTTTTGAACAGTTTTAGCTACGAGTTTTATTCGTTCTGGAGAGGCCAAAGAGGTACCTCCGAATTTTAGGACTTTCATAAGTCAAATTAGTTAAATTAGAATGATTGTGTTTTAAAAAAACAGGCGTGTACGGAAGTGCTATGTAGAATTATACCCCAAAAGGGGTAATACGAATAATCGTCATGCCAGAAATGCCCACGTTAAAAACGCTTCTTGAAGTGCCGAAATTTATGCTTTCTGTAATCTTCATTTTTGACCTTATTCTGGTGATAAAAGTATATATTTTTAAGTGTAATAAAAACAAAAATGACAATTTACCGGCAGAATTATGAATTTCATTTTATTCAATAAAAAAAATACCCGATTAATAATTTAACCGGGTATTTTTTCGTTTTATTTTAATAATTACTTAAAGATCACTTATATAACTTCCGTAGAGATCTTTAAACTGAACACCGGTGGCAAAACGATGCTTGCTTAGTTTCTTGTATTCTACCAAAGCCCAAAGCAAAAATTCTTTTAAAAAGTAAGAATCTTTCTCTGAAAATTCAGGTTGATACTTTTTAATCAGTTCATTTAAAGGTGCTACAGAATCCAGTTTTTCTTTGTATTCTGCATCTGAAAGATCATCGGGTAACTCAAAACCGCTTTGTTCAAAAAACCATTCTACTAAATCGTCGTAAGGGGTGGTTTCATCAGGCTTTTGTAACTTTTCTATCTTAGGAAAATACTGCGGAAATAAAGTTTTTACTGAATCTCCAATTAGCTGAAGGGCAACACTGGCAGCTCCTTCTTCTTCCCCTTCATAAACCAGTTCTACTTTTCCTGTAATGGAAGGAACTACACCCAGAAAGTCTCCAAACCTCAACAAGGTTTTATCGTCTCCAGATTTCAATGAACGTCTTTCTGCTGTACTTAGTAGATTTTCATAAGCCGTGATACTAAGTCTGGCACTAATTCCGCTTTTTTCATCTATAAATTCACTTTCACGAGCTTCAAAACTAATTTGCTCCAAAAGATCTTTAGCGAGTTCTGGTACATGAACCAATTCGCTTTGTCTTTTATCCAGTTTTGCTTCCTGTGCGGTAATTGTTTTAGCAATCTTAATACTATCTGGATAATGCGTTAATATTTGGGAGCCAATTCTATCTTTTAAAGGAGTTACAATACTACCACGGTTGGTATAATCTTCGGGGTTAGCGGTAAATACAAACTGAAGATCTAACGGTAATCTTAATTTAAAGCCGCGAATTTGAATATCACCTTCCTGAAGAATGTTAAACAAAGCTACCTGGATTCGCGCCTGCAAATCCGGTAACTCGTTGATTACAAAAATACTACGATTGGCCCTCGGAATCATCCCGAAGTGGATTACACGATCATCGGCATAGCTTAATTTTAAATTTGCAGCTTTAATTGGGTCTACATCTCCAATAAGATCGGCTACAGTTACATCTGGTGTAGCGAGTTTTTCAAAAAATCGTTCCTCTCTATGTACCCAGCTAATTGGGGTTTCATCTCCTTTTTCTTTTACTAACTCTGTAGCATAACGGGAAATTGGATTTAAAGGATCGTCGTTAATTTCTGAACCCTGAATCACCGGCATGTATTCATCCAGTAAATTCACCATTAAACGTGCGAGACGGGTTTTCGCCTGGCCTCTTAACCCAAGTAGGTTAATATTATGACGGGACAAAATTGCGCGTTCCATTTCAGGAATTACACTGTCTTCATAACCGTGAATGCCTGGAAAAGTAGGTTCATTTTTCTTTATTTTTTCAATTAAATTTTCCCTGAGTTCCTCCTTAATACCGCGACTTTTATATCCAGATTTTTTAAGTTCTCCCAGTGTATTTATATTTTCTATTTTCATATTTATTTTTTATTTCTGATTTAAAATTCGGAATGCTTTTTCTAACTATTTACGTCCAGCTGTCCCGAAGCCTCGGGATTGTTTCAGCTTCTAATACATTATGATTTCTAACATCTTAGATCCTGAAACAAGTTCAGGATGATGGTTTATTAAAATTCTATTGCTAAACCAAAACGGGGAGTTTGACTTCTTTAATTCCCCCTAATTCTCTTTTTCCTATTGGTTTCATAATCTTCAAAAATCATTTCTCCAAGGCCTTTTAAGCCTGTGTAAAAAGCTTTCCCCTGGTTAGCATAGGTAAACTCCCTTACAAACTGCATTAGATAAGGATCTTGCGCTATCATAAATGTAGTTATAGGAATATGTAATTTCCTTGCCTGGCGGGCCATTGTATAACATTTGCCTAAAATATAAGGATCAAGACCCATACTGTTTTTATAATAAGAGCCGTCGCGTTCTCGTAGGCAACTCGGCTTTCCATCGGTTATCATAAAGATTTGACGGTTTGTGCTCCTTTTTCTTCTAAGAATATCCATAGCCAATTTTAAACCCGCCACGGTATTGGTATGGTATGGTCCTACTTTAAGATAAGGAAGATCGGCAATAGAAACCGGCCAGGCATCATCTCCAAAAACAATAATATCCAAACTGTCTTTTGGATATCTTGTTGTAATCAATTCGGCCAAAGCCATCGCTACTTTTTTCGCAGGAGTAATACGATCTTCACCATATAAAATCATACTATGACTAAGATCTATCATAAGTACAGTACTCATCCTGGATTTATAATGGGTTTCCTCCACCACTAAATCCTCTTCAGTCATATTAAAATTCCCGATACCGTGATTAATTTGGGCATTTCTTAAACTTTCGGTTACCGAAATCTTATCGGGCGAATCTCCAAATTGAAAATTCCTGAAATCACCCGTATGTTCGTCTCCCCTACCTACGTGATTGGTTCTATGACTTCCTGAGGCACTTTTCTTCAGTTTTCCGAAGATCTGGTCTAAAGCCTGTTTTCTAATAGCTCGTTCGGTTTTGGCTGTAATCCCCATGCCTCCACCCTCGTCTTCCGTTTCCTCTTTTATGTAACCTTTCTTTTTAAGGTCTTCTACAAAATCATTCAGGGTGTAATCTTCTGTGGTTAATTTGTATTCGTCGTCTAACTGTTTCAGCCAATCCAGGGCTTCATCTAAATCTCCTGAAGTATGAGTAATTAATTCTTTAAAAACTTCAAAAAGCCTGTCAAACGGTGACTTTTCAAGCTCCTCAAACTTATTAAAAACAAATCCGCTTCCCTGTCTATAATCTTTCTTCTTCATATTCTAAAATTACGGTATTTTATATAGAATTGGAAAATCTTTAGCTGCAACAGGAATTAAACTTATGTTAATCTAAAAATTGCTTATATTATATTTAGAAGGCTAATATTGTTATTCTTTTCTTAAAAACTTCAGTGTTTACAATGTAGTTAAGAGATTTGAATATAATTAAAACCACAATAAGAGATTAATGAAAAATTTGCTTTTACTCAGTTTTTGTTTTGTTCTTAGCTATACTAGTTTTTCCCAGGGTTCCCCCTATAAAACCCATGCCTGGACAGATGGCGCCTATATTGCCGGTACCGTTGGATTAAATGTATTAGGATTCACTTTTATCCAGAATAAAGATGCACTTACTGAAGCTGAAGTTGCAGATTTAGATAAAAATAATATTTGGGGAATAGATCGTTGGGCAGCAGGAAATTATTCTGAAGAAGCTGATGCTTTAAGCTATATACCCTTTTATGCAGCCCTGGCCGCTCCACTTGCTTTACTGCCCGGTGAAGCAGAGCGAAATAATTTTGGACAAATAAGTGTTTTATTTGTAGAAACTATGGCTACTACGGGTGTCTTTTATACTATGACTGCCGGTTTAATAGATAAAAGCCGACCTCTTGTTTATAATGAAAATCTTCCGATGGACGAACGTGCCGAGGGTGGTGCACAACGCTCCTTTATTGCAGGGCACACTGCAGTTGCTGCTGCCGGTAGTTTTTTTGCCGCCAAAATTTTTAATGATTTTCACCCTGATTCTAAGGCCGTTCCTTTTGTATGGGGTGGAGCCACAGGAGTTTCGGTTTTAATGGGATATTTAAGAACAAAAGCCGGAAAACATTTTCTTACAGATAATATTGCAGGTGCCGTAGTAGGTGCCGTTAGTGGAATATTAATTCCTGAATTGCATAAAAAAGGTAAAGAAAATATTGATCTTTATCCTACCGCTAATTTTAATATTAACGGTACGGGAATTAACACTAAAGGCCTTGCGCTTTCTTATAAGTTCTAAGTAAAACTATTGTTTAATTTTCGAGGCAAGCCTCGATGCATTTAAAACTCGGTTATCGAGCAAGCTCTATGGAGGTTTCAGAAATTATAATGCTAGTATTGTGCGGAATATTTCTAATTCCAAGCCTGGCGTCTGCCACACGATTTGACCAATGGTGGATTCGTGCTTTCGATTTCCCTCGTATTCAAATTTCAATTCTAATTAGCACGGTTATAATTATCTCTATTATTATTTTTGATTTTTCTGAAACTATTCATTTTATAGCTATTGCTTTAATTATTCTAAGTCTTATTTATCAACTTCATAAGATTTTTCCATACACCTGGTTCGCAAAAAAAGAAGTAATGAAATTTGAGGACGGTGACCCCAGCGATAATATTTCTATTCTGGTAAGTAATGTACTCACTCCCAACACCCAGTATCACAAACTCCTTGAAATTGTACACAGGCGGCAACCCGATATTCTTCTTACGCTGGAATCTGATAAAAAGTGGGAAGAAGCACTTAAAGAAATAGAAGAAGAGTATAAATACACCGTAAAAGTGCCTATGGATAACCTCTACGGAATGCATCTTTATTCTAAACTAAAATTAGAAGAAACCGAAGTTAGATATTTAGTAAAAAATGATATCCCCTCTATACACGGGTTTGTACGTCTAGACGATAATACCAAAGTTAGAATTCACTGTATGCACCCAAGACCTCCAAGCCCGTCTGAAGCTGATACTTCTACCAACCGTGATGCCGAATTATTGATGTTGGGAAGGGATGTTAGAGAACAGGATGATAGCGTTTTGGTTTTTGGAGATTTAAATGATGTTGCCTGGTCCCGCACCACAAGATTATTTCAGCAAATGAGCGGGTTATTAGATCCCAGGATAGGCAGAGGCTTTTTTAATACTTTTCACGCCGGTTATCGCTTTTTTAGATGGCCGCTAGATCACGTTTTTCATAGCAACGATTTTACTTTAATAGAAATTGCGCGAGAAAAACCTATGGGATCAGATCATTTTCCTATGTATATTAATTTAAATTTTGAACGCCCAGCCGAAGAAGAACAGGAAAAACCTGAACCTGATGAAGAGGAAAAAGAATGGGCCCAGGAGAAAATTGATGATGCAGAACCCAGGGAAAACGGTGTTTAAGCCGTTTCGAAAAAATGACTTATTTCTGAAATTTCTTTAATTTTCTCACAATCTGCAGCAGAGATTGGTTTTTCTATAAAAGAACGTACTGTGCTATAATTATTAGCTTTTTCTTTGTCTTTTGCATCTATAGAAGAAGTTACCATAATAACGTGATACCTGGATTTTTGCGGATGAGCTTCTAAACGCTTTAAAAAATCCCAACCATTCATATTAGGCATATTAATGTCTAAAAGAATAAGAAAATCCTTTTTCTTGGCGTGATTTTGATCTTCTAGAATATAGTTTAAAGCATCTGCCGCCTGACTAAAGCTTATAGGGTTTTGGGCGATCTCGTGGTTGCTTATCATTTTCTTCTGAATAAATACCACAATTTGATCGTCATCTACGATAAGTACTTCAAGCATTATAAGAAATTTAGGGCTAGAGCTTAGAATTCTTCTTCAGTCTTAATGGTGATCTTTCTAATCACTTTATCAAGCTCTTCAGACGAATTTAAGATATTATCTATAATTTCCTCAATATTATCAAGGTTATTTCTCTGATTTTTCAGTAATTCTATTAACCCCATAATTCTGGCTAATGGCGCCCGCACTACGTGAGATTGTGTCCATGCTATTTCGCGAAGCCTTTCATTACTGCGTTCTATAGCGTTAATGTATTTTCTTCTTTCGGTAATATCTTGCATAGAACCAATTATACGCGAGGGTTTCCCGGTAGCATCGGTTATTACATAACTACGATCAAGAATATATTTGTATTCTCCATTTGCACATTTAAAACGGTATTCTATTCCAAGGATCTTTTGCCCACGCTCGTATATTCCTTTGGCAGCTTCAATAACACGTGGTTTATCTTCAGGATGAATTCTATCCTGCCACCATTCTTTTGAGGTTTCTAATTCTTCTTGGGAATAACCAAAGATATCGTATATGGCATTGCTGTACTGAAATTCATTTTTTTCAACATCAAAATCGGTGATAAGGTCACTGGTGGCTTTAGCAACGATATCGTACCGCTCCAGGCTTTCCCTTAACTGCTGCTCCTGTACCTTAGCTTTGGTAATATCCCTGGAGTTTGCAATTAATCCTTTTACAGCAGGATCATCTCTTAAATCACTAATTATGGTTTCAAACCAACGCCACTCTCCCTTCCCATCTTTATATCTATAGGAAGGTAACTGATAGGATTTTCTGCTGCCTAAATACTGGATTTTGCCTTCGATTTTCTCACGGTCTTCCCTATGTATAAAGTCAAATACATTTCTACCTTCAATTTTTTCGGGATCTACTCCTAAAATATTCTTTACGCTGGGGCTTACATAGGCATAATGAAAATTTTGATCTATAATACTTATAAGATCGCTACCATCCTGAACCAGGGCTTTAAAACGCTCCTGGCTGTGCCTTAATTTTTCTTCGGCTTTTAACTTTTCGGTTATATTATGCGCCTGGGTAACCCTGGCTTCGCGCCCACCAAATAGAATAGGATTGCTCTGCACATCTATATAAAGCAGGTTTTTACTTTTTGTATAATGCTTGACTTTTAAAGTAAAAAAATCGTGAAAATTTTCTTCTACAGTTTCTTCAATTCTCGCTTGATCATCTGCCCATAAATCTCTTACAGACATCTGCATAAATTCTTCGCGGGTATATTCGTATAAATTTATAGCAGCCTGGTTTACACTTAAAAACTCTAGAGTATTCCTATCTAAAACCCACATTGGCAGCGGACTTGAATCGAAGAGAGTACGATATTTTTCTTCAGATTCATAAAGTTGATGCTGTACTTTCCTCCGTTCCATGCTGTAATGGATACTTTTAGATAAAATGGAAGCATTTATTTCGTCTTTCAGCAAATAATCTGAAACTCCCCAGGAAAGTGTTTTTACACCATAATCTTTATTGGTATAACCGGTAAGCACAACTACAGGCGTTCCGTTAGAAAATGCAAGGATATCTTTTACAAGTAATTCTGTATTATTAATATCTGGAAGCGATAAATCGAGTAAAACAGTATCAAAATCTGAGGTTTTCTGAAGAATCGTTTTAGCAATTTTAAAGTTCTCGGCACGCTGAATTTCCAGGGCATGGTGTTCTTCAGACAGGTAATCTTCAATAAGCATAAAATCACCTGGGTTATCTTCAATAACCAAGATTTTTAATTCCCCGGAATTTTTCGTCATTTAAAATAATTTTAAACCTCAGTAATTTAATAGCCAACTTCTGAAAAAATTTTCAGCTTATAAATTGAAAAGACAAGATAACCCGGACTAAACAATAAAGAATTTAAATTACATAGATTAGTAAATATACTAAAATTGTTTTGGGATTGTAAAATAAAAGCTACTACCCTTACCATACGCTGATTCTACCCAAATTTCACCTCCAAAGTGGTCTACAATTTTCTTACAAATTGCTAATCCTATTCCAGTGCCTTCATATTCATCACGATGATGTAAACGCTGAAAAATCACAAATATCTTTTCTTTAAATTCTTCCTCAATTCCTATACCATTATCGCTTATTTTAAATTCCCAGTAAACATCTTTTTCTTCAGCTGAAATTTCTATAACAGGCCGCCGATCTTTAGAATGGTATTTTAATGCATTTCCAATTAAATTAGAAAATAACTGTTTTAAAGGAAGCTCTTCAACTTTTAAATCTGGTAGTTTTCCTAATTTAATTTCTGCATTTTGCGTTTCAATACATCTTTTTTGAAGCATTAAAACTTCAGAAACCAAATCTTTAGTATTAACTTCCACAACCTGATACTCTCCTCTCCCAACCCTTGAATATTCAAGTAGATCTAATATTATTTGTCGCATTCTGGTAGCACCATCGTGGGCAAAATAAATATATTGCTGGGCCTTCTCATCAAGTTGATCGCTGTACTTTTTCTTAAGTTGTGTAAGAAAACTGGTTACCATTCTAAGCGGTTCCTGAAGATCGTGTGAAGCGATATAAGCAAACTGCTCGAGCTCTTTATTAGAGAGTGCAAGCTCTTCGGTATGTTTTTTTAATTCACGGTTTAATAATTCTAAGGCTTCTTCTTTTTGTTTTATTTCAGTAATATTCCGGGAAATTCCCACCAATCCTTTTTTATTATCTCCAAACTTAAAGGGCACTTTAGTTAACAGCGTGTAATCAATTTTATCATTAAAATCTCTAATAATATCTTCGCGATTTATAATTGGTACGCCCGAATTCATCACCCACGTATTATCATCTATTATTTCTAAAGCTTCTTTTTCTGAAAAAAAATCTTTGGGAGTTAGCCCTAAACTGTTTTCCTCAGTTTCAGCACCTAAATAATTATTGTAAAAAGCATAGTTGGTTAAAATGATTTCGTGATTTTGGTTCACCACAAATATATGGTCTGGAATATAATCTATAATTGCCCGGAACATATTACGTTCTTCCCTTAATTTCTGTTCAATTTCAACCTGCCGGGTAATATCTTTGGCAATCCCATATACACCAGTGATTTTTCGGTTAACATATATGGGAAAATTCGTGACATCCAGAACTCTTCTAGTCCCTTTAAGACCAATAAAATTAGTTTGATAACGTTGAATCTCTCCTGAAGCGGCTTTAAGAGAAATATTCAACACGCGCTCTTTATCTTCCGGAGCTATTAAAGGCAAAAAATTCGCCGCTTTCGCATTTTCTTTTGTTCCTTCAATAAATTCTAATGCAGTTTCATTAAAATCGATAAAATTCCCCTTTAGATCAAAGGAATATACTGCATCGGGATTATAATCGAATAAAGATTGAAACGCCTGCATACTGTTTTCTGCAATTATTTCTTGATTTTTCCTGTCTGAAATATCTATAATTGCAGTACTGGTTCTCTGTTCTCCATTATGATTTGTATAGATAACCGAGTGTACTTCGCACGGAAAATTCTCTCCATTTTTCTTTATTCCTGTTAATTCATGTCTTAATTCCCCCACCAAATTTCTTTGGTTAAGCGCATTCTTTAAATTTGCGTTTTTAAGTATAATGTCTTCCCTGCTTAGCCGCTTAAACTCTTCAAAAGTATAACCGAACATCCTGCAAGCAGCTTTATTAACCTCTATAACCGGCCCGTTAGGATCTGAAAGGAAAATTGCCAATGAAGAGTTCTCTACAACATTTTTTGCCTGAATTATATTCTCGGGGGAGACAGCATCATTTTTATCGACTAATTTTAAACATATAGAAAAAGCTTCTACATCACCATTTTCGTTTAAACAGGGACTACACAGTATTTTTAAATTCTCTGATTCTGAAAATGAATATAGCTTATGAATAATACCTTCGCCTGAAGTAAAATCACTTTTAAATTTTTTACATATTTCTGCAGAAAAAACTTTTGAAATACCAATTTGAGTTGCTAAATGTTTATTGAAATTTTCTTTTACAAAAATTTCCGCAGAAGAATTCCAGGATAAAATCTTATACGCTTCGTTTATTTTTAATACAGGCGTGGTGCATTTCTTCATTGGGGGAGTTTAAAGTTACCGGCGCTGTTATAAAAATGATTTGGAAACAGAAATTCCTGCGCCAAAATTAGAGCCTTCAATTTCATCAAAATCAGCTCCCAATTGAAGGTTTATATTCACTATATTTTGTAACAAATTTAAGTCAAGATAAGTTGAAAGTACATGTTGCCCGTTTGTGTTAGCGCTTCCTTTACCTCCATAATTCTTTCTAAAACTTCCTAGGAATTTGTAAGGAATTTTACTGAAAGCCATTCCGCTTAAACCAATATGGTGAACAAGTACTTTATTATTAGTTATTCTAAACCTATCTGGACCCAGTGTAATAAACGGTAGACCTAAAACCCTATTCTCATAGGTCCATCCGGAGCGATACAGGTTATTATTAAAATAATTATCCTGACCATCTGTTGTGGGGGTGTTTTTACTCTGGTTTTTAGTATAATAAAACTCGTACATCACCGCCTGAATCCAGGAATCTATAGTTGCTGTAGGATCTTCTATAAAAACCCCGTAGCGGCCATCTGGTGTATTTCTAAGTAAACTTCCAGAGCCATCTTCAAATAAATGGTTGTAAATAATTTCAACATTATAATTGGCCAGAATAGTTTTAATATTAACCTCGTAGCTTCCCAAATGATTTCCCAGGCCATTAATTTCCTGTTCAGAAATTCCGTCGCCGGTATCATCTCCTACTCCTCTACCAGTAATTGCTCTTGTATAAGCCTTAAAATCTGAAGGTAAATCGCCAAATTCGGGATGTGTACCACCCCACTGAACAAAATGCCTTAAACCTGCAGAAATTTGGAATTGCGGTGAAGATTTATAAACTAAATGAAAGCTTTTATGATGAAGCTTTGTATCTTCAACATAGCGCTCGTCATCCATAAAATATTCCTCCAGGGAAGCTTCAAAACCGAGCCCACGATTGTTTTTAAAAAAGATTGGGCGTTTGGTGAAAAATCTTATTCCGGGTAATGGTCTCGCATTTAAAGACCATAGAATACTTTGATTTGTAGCGCTTAGTCCTCTATATAATTCTTGACGTTGTTTGCGACCTGCTACAATTCCCAGCCAGGAATTATTAAAAGCCAGATAAGCCTCGTCTAACTGCAAAGCATCTGTATAACCATCCTGATAAAGCGCTCCCAAACCTCCTTCTAAACTGGCATTTTCAGAAAACCTATAAATTCCCGCAATAGTTGCAAAACCAGATAAATTAGTAAGTTCGTCTATTCTGCCGCGTTGGTTGGTGTGTAACCAAAAAGGAGAATTGTCTTCACTAAAAAGTAAGCCGGTAGCATTTACATTGCCCTTAAAATCTATTTGCTGGGCATTAACCGATAAAAACAGTAATAAAAATAAAAATGTAGGAAAATAGTGTTTCATAAGTAGGCTTTAAGACAATTCAAATATGCTTAATTTGATTTAAAAATATGTAATTTTATGCTTCTAAAACTTAGAAATGCTATCCATTTTTCAGAAAAAAATATTCTTAGCCGATTTACTGGAAGGTTTTACCGATTTCCATAACCATTTGTTACCTGGAATAGACGATGGTGCTAAAGAAGTTGAAGATTCTTTGAGTATGATCCAAAAATTTAACGAATTTGGAGTAACTGACTTCGTGGCCAGTCCCCACGTAATGGGAGAGTTCTATCCAAATACACCAGAGACAATACTTCCAGCCCTGGAAAAGGTAAAAACTTATTTACCTAACGGAAACTCAATAAAAGCTGCCGGAGAGTATATGATGGATCAATTTCTAATAGATCAATTAGAAAAGGAAAACGTATTAAATGTAATAGATAACTATGTTTTAGTTGAAATGTCTTATTTCCAGGCGCCAATTAATCTAGCTGAAATCCTTTTTAAAATTCAGAGTAAAAATCTGAAACCAATTTTAGCGCATCCAGAGCGGTATGCATTTTACCACGGAAACAGCCTCAATAAATATGAAGATTTAAAAGCAAGAGGCTGTAAGTTTCAGCTTAATATGCTTTCTTTAAGCACTCACTACGGGACGGGAATCCACAAAAAAGCATTACAACTACTGGAAAACGGAATGATAGATTTTATTAGTAGCGATGCGCACCGTATGGAACATCTTGAAAAAATAAGAAATCTTAAACTGAAGAAAAATCGGGTAAAGTTAATTGAGCCGGTAATTGAAAAATCCAAAGCTTTATTTAATTAAATATAGCTCTGGATTTTATTTTATTATACCACCAAATTTAGCAGTGTATTATTTCTTACCGAACATTGTGTTTTTAATTCGTCGCCAACGGGATTCTTTATCTACACCGTAGCCGTAACCATAACCATAAGAATAACCGTATTTAGCTCCATAAGAGAATTTAGAATAATCTACATCATTCAGAATTATCGCCGGACTTTTAATTTTTCCCTGTTGTTTGAGTTCTTTTGGGAAATCTAACATTTTTTTATCGGTTAGATCTGCTCGTACTACATAAAGTGTAGTATCAGCCAACGGACTAATAAGCAAGGTATCTGTAACAATCATTGTTGGTGCAGTATCAACCAGAACATAATCATAAAGCTTCGCCGCATAATTAATAAGCTCCTCCATACGGTCATTCATTAGTAATTCTGCAGGGTTTGGAGGTATCGGTCCAGAAAGTACCATATCCATTTTTATACTACCGCTCTGATCTCTTGAAATAATTTGTTCTTCGCTTACTTCAAAATCATAAAGATAATCTGATAATCCTTTCTCACCCATAGCAACATCGGCATATCGATGCAATTTAGGGTTTCTAATATCAGCACCAATTAGAAGCACTTTTTTGCCGGTACTTCCTAATGTGCGCGACATATTGTATGAAATGAAGGTTTTTCCTTCTCCTTTAATAGTAGAAGTAATAAAAATCACCTCACCTCGATCCTTATTTTTATTCTGAATTAGATACGCCAGGTTGGTTCTTAAAATTCTAAAGGATTCTGCCAGGGGAGATCTATCATTAAGTTCAATCTGTTCGCTTTGGTCACTGCCTATTCGAGGTACTTCCCCAATAAATGGCACATGTTTAGTTAGACTTTGCAATTCTCCTTTATGGTGAACTTTAGTATCTAACATATTCTTAGCAAAAATGATAAGAATAGGAATAATTAATCCAATTAGAAATCCACCTACCAAAATTAACCAGGGTTTCGGATCTACCGGTGAGTTATTCGTAAATGCCTCATCAATTACTCTTGCAACAGAAGCGGTAGCCGCAAAGGAGATAGCGGCTTCTTCCCTTCTTTGTAAAAGAAATAAATAGAGCTGTTCTTTAATTTGCTGTTGGCGTTCTATACTTCGCATCCCTTTTTCCAAACCGGGGAAGGTGCTAAACTGGCCCTGGGCGACATTTTCCCGTTGATTAAGTTCCCTCAGCCTGACATTAATCGAACGCCTTGTGCTTTCTATATTCTCATATAGATTTTCTCGTAAACTATCAAGTTGCTCGGTTATAGTTTCTACAATAGGATTTTTTTCAGTTCCGGCTTTTAAATACATATTACGCTCCATCACAAGCGTGTTGTATGAGTTTATTAGTCCAGCAACTCCACCTTCACTTATTCCTACTTCGGGTAATAATTCATAATTTCCTTGATTTCGTAAAACCTCCTCTATAGATTCAAGCAGGGATAATTCCGTTTCCAACGTAAAAATCTCCTGTTCGGCTGCAGAAAATTTTGATTGAAACTCAGATGCACCACTAGAAATATCCATCAAACGATTCTCTCTCTTAAATTCGGCTATTCCACCTTCTACAGAGTCCAGTTCGGTAGTGATCATTTCAAGTCTATCCTGAATAAATTTGGTAGTATTTTCTGCAACCTCTTGTTTATCCTTAACTCCTTCTTCATTAAAACGCTCCATCAATTTATTCAGAAAATCTTCTGATTTTCCTGAAGAAGCCTGAACTAAACTTAAAGCTAAAATATCTTTGGCCTGGCCTTTTTGAGCAATTTGCAACTTGGCAATATACTCGGCAGCTACACTGCGCAAAGGTTGAATTCTAATATTTACGGAACTCGTTTTTCTAAAAGTACCTTCTTCTTCCCCCGATTTGGGAAGAATTGTAAATTCCAGGTCGTCTAATTTAATGACTTCTCCTATATTGTGATTTTCAAAATATCCAGTAGTCTCTTCCTCTAGTGTAAAAGAAGTATCTGAGTTAGGTGTCACCACCAGATTTTTGGATATTGAGTGTACAATTGTATCTGGCGTAATAAATTCTATCAGAACAGGGCTGGATTTATAAGCTTCTACAGTAATTACATTTCCCTCAATAAAATAGCTGATATTGTGATCTAATTCATCAACTACGCTTTCTACAAGTTGTTTAGACTTAAGTTTTTCAATATGATTCTGAATTCCGTCATCTTCTAAAGAAAAAATGGCTCCACCACCAGACGGGGTAGCATTCATTGCATTTTTTTCCTGATCGTCGACGATCATCATCGTAGCCTGGGTACTATATTTTGGGATTGTATATCTATTATATAAATAGGCTAATAATCCACCAATTAGAAAACCTAAAAGAATCCATTTCCAATAAGTTAAATACTTATAAATCTCTGCTTTTAAATCAAAATTCGATTCTTCCTTCTCTTCGGTGAAGTCGTTTAGTTCTTCCATTTACAGATTATTGATTAAAAGATAAAGACTAATAATAGTAGTTCCTACTGAAATTATACCCTGGTAGCTGGTAAAAAATCCAGCTGATTTAACAGCTCTATAAGTTGGCTCTACATACACCAGGTCGTTTTGCTTAAGGTAAAAGAATGGACTATCAAACAAATCAGATTCTGTCATATCAATATGTCCCACAGTTTTAATACCATTTACTTCGCGAATAATCTTAATATTTTCTCGCCTACCGTTATAGGTAATATCCCCGCTCATGGCAATCAGTTCTGGCATAGTAATACGTCCATCGGTAATTTGAACTCTGCCGGGAGAACCAACTTCTCCCAACACTGTTACACTAAAATTGACGATTCTAACATCTACGACGGGATCCCTCACATATTCTGAAATTTGCTCCTCCAATTTCTGCTGAATTGCTGTTCGGGTTAGGCCTTCTACTTCTACGGTTCCGAGAACAGGAAAATTAATAGTTCCTTGCGGACTTACCAAGTAACCCGTTAAGGAGAGATTTTGGCCACCTCCGCCACCGCCACTTCCTTGTCCTTGCTGATTCATACGAAACGGTTCTACTATCTCTTCATTCACAGAAGATGAAGAAACATTGATACGTAAAACATCATTCGCTTCAATTCGCGGTTCGTAATCCAACAGGTTTTCTTTTCCCTCGAGGCTTTCTGATCCATGAAAATACACCACGTCATCTTTAGTGGCACAACTTGAAATTATAATACTCGAAATAAGAAACAATCCAATTCTCCAAATTGATTTAAACATTCAATTATATTTATTTACTTATTACTTCTTCTTTATTATCCAGGCTTTCAAACATAGAATTGTTACTCTTAAACTCTGGAATAAGTGTTTTTAACTTTTTAACCATTTTATCCGCTTTTAAGGTATTGGCCGATTTAATAATACTTTCAATTCTTTCACTAATGTGTTCGTAATCTCTTACCACTTCCTGCCCTATCATTATTTTTTTATGATGAGTGGGAAGTGTTTTACATTCATCATTAAGCAATTCTTCATAAAGTTTTTCCCCCGGCCTTAAACCGGTTATCTTAACTTTAATATTCTTATTAGGATCATAACCGGCAAGTTTAATCATTTTTATGGCTAAATCCATAATTTTTACCGGTTCTCCCATATCAAAAATAAAGATCTCTCCACCTTTCCCCATAGCGCCGGCTTCAAGAACCAGCTGACAGGCTTCCGGAATGGTCATAAAATACCTAATGATATCCGGATGAGTAATGGTAACCGGGCCTCCTTTTTCAATTTGCTTTTTAAATAAAGGCACTACAGATCCATTTGAGCCTAACACGTTTCCAAATCGGGTGGTGATAAATTTTGTAGTGTTTGAATCTTCTTTAACCCTAGAGTGATAAAGTGACTGAACGTACATTTCAGCAGCTCTCTTTGAAGCACCCATCACATTACTAGGATTAACCGCTTTATCAGTAGAAACCATAACAAAATGCGAAACTTGATACTTTAATGAAAGATCGGCCAGGTTTTTTGTTCCCTGTATGTTTACAAAAACTGCCTCGTGAGGATTCTCCTCCATCAACGGAACATGCTTATACGCCGCGGCATGATAAACTACATCTATTCCCTGGTTTTGAAACATTAATTCAAGACGTTTAAAATTGCCTACATCACAAATAATAAATTTGCATTTAAGCTCAGGAAATTTCGCCTGAATTTCGAGACTTAAGGAATGCAAGGGAGTTTCCGCCTGGTCTAGAATTATTAATTTTTTAGGGTTATATTTTGCAACCTGCCTTACAATTTCACTTCCTATAGAACCAGCTCCCCCGGTTACCAAAATTGTTTTACCAGTTAATTGCTCAATTTTATTTTCCGGATTAAGTCTTATGGGTTCCCGCTCTAAAAGATCTTCAATTTGTAAAGATTTTACCTTTTTCGCGATTGGTTGGTTATCTTCCCCCCAGGTAGAAACAATTGGCGCATTAAAGACTTTAATGTTGTGCTCTAAACAGTCTTCTACAAAATTGAATTTTTCTTCAGCCGTAAAACTATTTTCAGAAAGAATTATAGCATCTGCATTAACCGATTCTACTGCTTTATGAATTTTAGCTGAATAGTTAATTACCGGTTTATCAAGTAGCCTAATGCTTTTATTATGCTTTTCGTTAGTTAAAAATCCAACTATTTTAAATCTTCTCGGAATTTCAATATCCAGGGCTCCGGCAATGGAAATTGCATTTTCATCGGCGCCGAGGATCACTGCATTCAATATATCTTCATCCCTACTAACCAATTTAAAATATTCATAGATCTGTTTTACTCCCAATCTAAAAAGGAAAAGCAAAGAGAATGAAATACATAAATTAATTAATAAGCCTCCAACTAAAAACACCTTCTGACCGACGATGAAAAAAGTTACATAGTTAATAATCAATAACGTGATAAATGAACTAATTGTGGCTAATAGTAATTTTAGGGCATCTATATTGGAAGAATACCTAATAATTCCCGCGTAAGTCTTAAATACATAAAAATAGAAAGTATGGACACCAATTATTATAAATGCTTTATCATAAAAACTAAGCATAGTATAGTAGTTTGGAGTAAGATCTACTATAATTAAAACAGTAAACAATGTAGAAATAGCCACTAAGGAAAGATCTATTAAATATACTGCCCATCTTGGCAGGTATTTAATATTTCTTAAATCCAGGGCATTATCGGTACCCGATAAAATATTTCTTAGTGCCTTATTAACTTTATTGCCCATAATTCTATTAACTTCTGTTGCTAAAACAGGATAAAATTCCAGATTTAATTCGGTTTCGTTCTTCCTCGGTTAAATTGGAACCCGATGGTAAACAGAGTCCGTTTTTAAATAATTGCTCTGCAACCCCTGTTCCATAAAAAGCAGCATCTTCAAATACCGGCTGCATATGCATTGGTTTCCAGAGAGGTCTGCTTTCAATATTTAGATTTTCGAGGTGTAAACGCAAATCTTCCCTATTTATTCCACCCGTCTTATTTTCATCAATAGTGATCACACTTAGCCAATGATTTGCGAAATAATCTTTATTAGGAGCCTCAAAAACCTTAACTCCCTCTATTTCAGAAAACAAATCTACATAAAAATCGTGCATTTGCCTCCTTGCACTTACCCGGCTATCTATAACTTGCATTTGGCCACGACCTATTCCCGCAGAAATATTACTCAACCTATAATTATATCCAATTTCACTATGCTGATAATGTGGTGCAGCATCTCTAGCCTGGGTGGCTAAAAATACCGCTTTCTCCTTATTTGTCTGCGATTTAGCGATTAAAGCGCCACCTCCTGAAGTTGTAATAATCTTATTTCCGTTAAAAGAAAGAATTGCATATTCTGCAAAAGTTCCACATTTCCCACCCTTATAGGTGCTGCCCAAAGCTTCAGCAGCATCTTCTATTACAGGAATATCAAATTCCTGTGCTATTTCATTTATTTTTTCAACTTGATAAGGCATTCCGTATAAATGTACGGCAATTATTGCTTTTGGTTTTTTTCTTTTTGAAATTCTATCCTCAATAGCTATTCTAAGTTGATTTGGACAAAGGTTTAAAGTTTCTTCTTCACTATCAATAAAGATTGGAGTAGCTCCCAAATATGCAATAGGGTTAGCGGAAGCAGCAAATGTCATGCTCTGGCAAAGCACTTCATCTCCGGCTTTGACGCCTATCATAATTAAAGCAAGATGTAATGCCGCTGTTCCAGAACTTAAAGCAGCCACGGCACCTTCTTTCCCAGATTCTTTGAAGAGGTAATTCTTTATATCCTCTTCAAAGCCATTTACATTGGGGCCTAAAGGTGCTACCCAGTTTTGTTCAAAAGCTTCATTGACGAATTTTTGCTCATTTCCGCCCATGTGTGGAGATGATAACCAAATTTTATCTTTATTCATTTAAGTATTTTATTATTTTTCCAGGATTGCCAACAACCACAGCAAAGTCTGGCACGTCTTCAATAATTACTGCTCCGGCACCAATAGATGCCCATTTTCCTATTTTTACACCGGGAATAATTGAGGAACCAGTTCCTACCTGAGTTCCTTCTCCCACACTAACATTTCCAGTTAATACAGTATTTGGCGCTATATGTACAAAATTCTCCAGGTGCACGTCGTGTTCAACAACCGCACCAGAGTTGATAATGCAATGTTCGCCAATTTTTGTACCTGCATTAATTATTGCTCCCGGCATGACAACAGTGCCCTTACCCAGCTCGATATTTTTAGAAATTATGGCTGAAGAATGACTTACTGCTTCAGCTATTAAACCTGTATATCTACGGGCAACTTGTTTTCTAATTGTATTATTACCAATAGCCAAAACTGAAGAGGTTTTAAGCTGATGTTCATTAGGCTCATGTGTCACTTTAAAACCGAGAAATTCTGTAATTGCTGTATTATCATCAAAAACTGAATCAACCTGAATATTCCTACTACTCAGGATATCAAAAACAACTTTTCCGTGACCACTGGCTCCGTAAATATTCATTCTAATTTTTTCCATTAAAAGCTTCCGTAGTCGCCATATTGGCGGTATTTATTCCTTCAGAAATAATTACTTTCTTAATTGTTTTAAAAATAATGCTAAGATCTAAACCAAAGGATAGGTTTTCTACATACCACACATCATATTCAAACTTTTTAGTCCAGCTTATTGCATTTCTACCATTAACCTGGGCCCAACCAGTAATTCCGGGTTTTACCTCGTGACGTTTTTTTTGCCTTTCAGAATATAATGGCAAATACTGAGGCAATAACGGCCGGGGACCAATTAAACTCATATCTCCTTTTAGGACATTAATTAACTGTGGAATTTCATCTATAGATGTTTTTCTTACAAATTTACCTACGCCGGTTAATCTTTTGTCATCGGGCAATAGATTTCCGTTCCTATCCTTTTCATCTGTCATTGTTTTAAACTTGATAATACTGAAAATATGTTCATCTTTACCCGGTCTTTTTTGAAAAAAGAAGGGCTTCCCACGATTCGCCAAAGCTAGTAAAACTATAATTGGAATTAATAACGGACTAAGCACTAATAATGCCGTAAAAGCAATTAAAAAATCAAGTAAATTTTTAAAAAAGTGCCTGTACATAGGTATATTTAGGAATTTATACTGTAAAAATTGGCCTGGCCAAAATTAAGATTTTATATACTCCCGTTCTAAGCTTTTGTATTCCTTTAACAGTATTTGCCAAAATTCCGTTCGTTCGTAATATTTACAAATTTCATCACGGGCATTTGAAGATAATCTTTCGGTATAATTTTTATTTTCTACAATTAACTTCATAGCAGTAATTAAGGCTAAAGTATCTTTAACAGGTATAATCACTCCGTTAATTCCATCAACTATAATTTCATTACAACCATTAATATTACTTACTATTGCCGGAAGGTTCATAGCTCCAGCCTGCATGACCACATTAGGAAAACCTTCCCGATAACTGGGAAATGTCAATGCGTTTGAGACAGCTAAATAAGGCCGAACATCTTCCTGGTAACCCGTAGTGAATATCTTTTCGTGTAGTTGAATAGTTTTGAAAGTTTTTTCTTTTAAAGGATCCAATTCTTTTTCAAAAGGCCCCACCAAAAGCAGGGAAATATTTTGATTTTCAGCCTGAAGGTTATAGAAAGCTTCTACTAGTTCGTTTATGCCTTTTTCACTAACCAATCTCCCAATAAAAATAAAGATGAAATCATCATGAGGAATACCTAGGGATTCTCTTTTATTTTTTTTCTGGGTTGCATCAAATTGAAAAGGATCAAAATACCTGGTGTCAATTCCGTTGGAGCTTCCTTTTCCCAGCACTTTTAGTTTATCTTCTGTAGCAAAACCTTCTTTTAAAATAATATCTTTTAAGCCCCTGGAATTTGGATAAACTCTCGTCGCTAATTTATAGGTGAATTTCTCAACCAGATCTAAAAGCTTTCGCTTATTTCCACTGGTTTCCATTAGTGGCAATCCAGCAACGGTGTGTAACCTAATAGGCACTCCTGCTATTTTTGCCGCTAACATCCCCACAATCCCCGCCTTTGGGGTGTGCGTATGAACAATTTCCGGCTTTTCCTTTTTAAAAAATTTATAAAGCTTCCAAACGGCTCTAAGATCTTGTATTGGGGTAATGGCCCTGGTCATCTCCACCCAGAAAGTATTTACTTTATTTTTTTCTCCATACTTTTCCAGACGTTCCCTTTCAGCGGCGACTGCGGTAACCTCATAATATTGGTTCATATAGGTGAGCTGACCTTCCAGCAGTTTTTCCAGGGAAAGAGGAATTGTGGTTATGCGGATGAGTTTTTTGGGCATAAGAATCTTTTGCGGATACAAAACTAAATTTAATTTATAAATTGTTAAAGATATAATCACAAGGTTTATAAATTTTATATTTGCGACAATAAATCGACCCAAAAATGAAAAAAAGTAAAAAGCTAGTTATATATGGAGTTGGTAAATTTGCTGATTTCATTATCTATTCTTTCATGCATGACAGTAGTTATAAAGTTGTTGCCCAATGCGTTGAAGAAACCTATATTTCTAAAATCCCAAAAACCGATCATGAGTTTCCATTAGTAAATTTTGACGATCTAGAAAAAAAATTTAATCCCGATGAATACGAACTGTTTATTACTGTTGGCGATGATAGGGTAAGAGAGCGTATCTATAGATCAGCTTTAAAAAAGGGCTACACCCTTGCAACTTATATTGCCTCCTCTGCAATATACCCCAAAAACTTAAAGACAGGGGATAATGTCTACATTGGAGAAAAAACAGGCATTCAACCTTTTGTAGAGATAGGAAACAATACTTTTATTATTGCAGCAAATATAGGACATCATTCTAAAATTGGTAAAAATTCGTTATTAAGCGTATGTTTACTTGGTGCCGAAGTACAAGTTGGAAAAAACACTTTTATCGGCCTAAATGCTACTATCAAGCCTAAAATTAAAATAGGAAGTTTTAATATAATAGGTATGAATAGTAAAATTACATCAAACACTCCCGATCATGCTGTATTTTCTGAACCTGCTACAAAAATTCACAAGCTAAGTTATAAGGATATTAATGGAAAATATCTTTAGCTAAAAGTTAGACTCAACTAACTCCTCATAAATTTGAATATAATTTTCAACCATTAATTTTATATCAAAATTACTCGCTCTTTCAACAACACGTTCTGAGATAGTTTTATAATAAACTTCATCATTAATTAGCTTTAAAATCTCTTCACTTAGCGTTTTTGAATCTCCTTGCGGAAACAATATCCCTGCCCCATTAACTATATTATGTAAGCCTGGCACATCTGACGCCAGAAAGGGTTTTCCGCTAGCCATGCCCTCGATACTTGATAAAGAGAGTCCTTCGTAAAAAGAAGACAATACCACTAAATCAGCCATTTTCAATAACTGCGGTATATCACTCCGGATACCTAAGAATATTACTCGTTTTTCTAATTTGTATTTCCTTACATTTTCTTCTATTTCACTTCTGAGAGGACCATCACCCACTAATAATACTTTGAAATTTTCTGGTAAATATTGTAAAGATTTTACCAAAGTATTCTGATCTTTTTGAGGGCGAAAACTAGAAACCTGAATAATACATACGTCATCATTTTCCAGTAAAAGGTTTTTTCGAAAAGGTTTGGCACATCTAATTTTCTCCAGGTTTACACCATTTGGTATTAATTGAAAATTATGTTTTGAAAATTTAAGATAATCCTGTAAATTCTTATCTACTTCTGGAGATATGGTAATTATCTTGTTATATACCTTATAAATTAGTTTATCTGTTATCTTTAGTATATAGTTGCTCCTGCGCCTATTGGAGGTGTTATGCTCAGTATATAAAAGTAAAGTTTTATTTCGGTTTAAAATCTTTGCCAAACCAACCCAGTATAATGATGGGAACAAATGAACATGAACCATATCATACTGTTTCATTAAAGGAGATATTTCCAAGATATGCAATGGGTTATAAACCGACTTATATTTAGATTTTATAATCTTAATATCATTCTTTTCTAGCTCATTTAAAAATGGGGAGGAAACCCCATTTAACAAAAAAAGATCAACCTCTAATCCCTCACTTTTATAAATAAGAAGGCTGTCCAAAATTAACTTTTCGGCTCCTCCTGTTGCCAGGCTATTTATTACATGCAATATCTTTAAGGTTTTGTTTTCCATCGTATATATAAATTCAAAAGAAGGCCTCCCGGGAGCAACAGGAATGAAAGAATTGGGTAAGGTGACTTGAATGGTAATTTAATATCTCTCAAAAAAAATGCAGAGGAAATTAAATGCAATGAATCTTTAAATTTTGCTAACCAATCGGTACTATATTTTAGCTTAACTAATCGGGCATAACCAAAACCACGAGGACTTTTCCGATATTGTTGTAATATCGTTTTAGAAGAGCCATCCGCCTGGTACTCGACAGTACATAGAGGTTTATTGACTAACAAAAATTCATAGGATTGCCCAATCATAAGATATAGAATTCCCAGGGGTACCAATCTCTCATTTTCAAATTCAGGATATCTTGGGTACTTATTAACAATATCAGTTCTTAAAACAATCTTTTTATCTCCTTTAACTTTATATTGGGAATATAACTCGTGGAGTGTTGATGTTTCCAGATTATGCGGCATTGAGGTTCCAACTATTTCTCCATTTTGTAAAGCATCAAGACCAATTAATCCAGCAATATTTTGATTGTCATTAACTTTCCATTTATTCACAATAATTTCTATAGCGTCAAATGGCATATAATCATCGCTGTCTATACATACATTTAATTCTGTTTTTATTTTATCGTATGCCAGATTATGCGCTGTATGCATCCCGCCATTTTGCTTGAATTCGTATTGTATTTCAATAAAATTTTCTTTCTGCCATTCTTTTACAAGTTCATTTGTACCGTCAGTTGAGCCATCGTCGATTATCAACCATATAAATTCTTTTGAACTTTGAGCTTTTAAACTTTCATAAAGTCTGGGTAGTAATTTTATACGATTATATGTAGGAGTAAAAATTGTAAGTTTTTTCATTTATCATAGTATAACTTCCAGCAAATAGGTAAACAAAAATGAAGCTGAAATAATAAGACCTATTTTATTGTGCTGATTGATCAAGAATTTTTTCTTTAATAAAGGATAAATTATTACCAGTCCTAATAAAAACCAGGATAGATAGGCAAATCTATTAGAAAATCCAGCCCTAATAACCAGGATCCAAAACGAATTGGTAATTACAAAAACTTGATAGATTACCCGATAATTCTTGTCCTTAAATTTCTTTTTAAACATATAGTAATATCCAGCAAAAACCCCGGTGGAACTATATAACAAAAAATCCCAGCGAAACCCTGTTTGGGAAAATTGTTCAGCAAACTCATCATTTGCTAAGTATAACTGCATTCTATCTTCTTCAAAACCAAACCCCAAAAAAAGAGATTCCCAAAAACCACCCCCAACCAAAGATAAAGGAATAGCCAGAAACCAAATCTTTAAATATAAAGAAGGATTATTTTTGAAGTATATAATTAAATAAGCTAAAATTGGAATTACAATAGAGGTATGTATATTCACCGCCAGAAACATCCATAATGCTTTAAATAATAATTTATCTCTCGAAAGGGCATAAATAAAAATTGACGTGGCCAGTCCATTCCTAATTCCATTCGTCCCATAAGCCCAAAAGGTTAAAACGGAGATAATCATTAAAAACCCATAGCCCCAATAATTGGCAAACCACTTTTTACAGGCCAAATAAATGGGTAGTATATACAAAGTCGCACACAGGAAGAAAAAGAATTGAGCGTTCATAAAGTAAGAAGAAAACTTCATAAAGGCATAAAAGAATCCATCTTTAACCTGAAGTACTTCCTCTCCTGACTGATACCTTTCAAAATATTTATTATAGGTCCCCATATCACCAAAATAATAGCTTATTGGCCTTAGTCCCATTATCAACAGGAGATAAATTACTGCGACACCCCCAACAACTTTTGTAAATTTAATTCCAATGGGCGTGGTAATATTCGTTGAAAAAGTATTTATAGCAGTTATAAATACAATTGCAAAAAGCAACTGATAATAAATAGGAGTATATATTTGTATAGGGAATAGTTCCAACTATTTTATTTTATTTTTAAAATTGCATCACAAAGGTCTTTTGTAAAAACATTACCTCCGTTTTTTGGTAAATGATGACCATCATAGGTTATATATATTACTGAAATCGATAAAAGTAATCCCTGTATCTTTCGCCAAAATATTCATTCCCTCAGAAATTAAATCAGAAATTCTGCTCAATTACTAACATATTACTTAACTAAATTGTCTTTCCACATTTCCATGGTTCTGTCTAGGTTAAATTCCTTGGCTACTTTTTGGGCCTGCTTTCCATAATTAAGTCTGGCAGATTTACTAGTTATAAGGCGGGACACCTGATTAGCAAATACTTCAATATCTTGGTCTGGCACCAGCAATTCTGCCTGCTCTTCTAGCAATATATATTTTGGACCGGTTGGACAGTCAAAAGATACAACCGGTAATCCAACCGACATCGCTTCCAGTAAAACCATTGGAAAGCATTCGGTTTTAGAGGTCATTAAATAAAGACTATAGTTTTTCATTTCACTCACAATATCAGGCGTAGTTCCCATTAAACGAACAGAATTTTCCAGACCACGCGCAACAATCATTTCATTTAATTTTTCAGAGGTTCCTAAATAATCATCTCCAAAAATATCTAAGGTCCATTCCGAATGTTTTGTAATTACCAGTTGCCAGGCTGCAATTAATTTATCAAAGCCCTTAACCGGTGCAATTCTACCCGCTGCCATTACTTTTTTAGTATCTAGTTTAGCTGCTCCCCCCTTAAAATCAGGAGCGGGATTCGGGATAATACTTATATTTTTATTTTTATAATATTGTTTTTCCCCGGGATTTAATATTATTAATCGGTTATATTTATTTTCTATATAAGCCCTAATTTTTAGCTTCCATTTTTGTTTTATAGACCTATTCTGATGAAAATCATAAAAACGACTGGAATGAAATTCTTTAATTTTTTTTACTGAATTACCTATAAAAGGTAAGCAATAAAAATCCAGTCCAAAACTAACTGAAATAACATAATCAGGCTTTATTTTCTTTATAGTTTTGCGAAGTTCAAATAAATGTTTAGGTAGTTTTTTTAAGTTTTCAAAGCTAAAGTAACTCTTATCCCTATTATAATTTATATCTATATCTAGTAAATTAATTTTCGAGTTTAATTCAAAATATGCTTTTTTATCTTTTTGTTCAGTTGTTAAAATTGAAATATCCCATTTATACTCTGCGGCCATATAATTAGCTTTCAAGCTTAGTACCCTTTCTATTCCGCCGGGTTTATAAAGTTGATCGGTTATAAATAATATTTTCAAACTAAAGACTTTTATATAATTTATCCCATTGCGGCAAAATATTCTCCGGCTTATATTTTAGTGCCTTCTTTCGAGCCATTTCCCCCATCCTGTATCTTAAGTTATGATCGTTCATTAATAATTGTAATTTTTCTATAAAGACTTGCTCATCCCCTTCAGGAATAAGGAAACCGTCAATGCCATCGGTAATAATATCCCTGGGACCACTGGGGCAATCATAGGCTATACAAGCTAAACCGCAAGCCATGGCTTCAACAATTACCATCCCAAACCCCTCTGATCGGGAGCTTAAAGCGAAAATTGATGCTTGCAAATATTCACTTTCAATATCATTAACAGGATCAAAAAATTTTACCGTAGATTTTAAATTTAGCTTATTCGCTAATCGAATAAATGTTCTATCCTTGTCTATCTTTCCAAAAATCTCTAAATTCCAGGAAGGGTTTTGTGAATATACCTTTGCCCAAATATTCAACAATCTATCAAGACCTTTTATATAACTATGGCTACCAACCATAATAACTTTTTTTTCTTCTTTCTCCTGAAAAACCTGAGATGGATAAAACGAAAGTGGATTTGGAATTGAAATTATATTGTTCGTTTTCCATTCTTTTTTATTAGAATCGGTAAGTACGATAAACTTATCATAAAGACCGGCTCCATAGTTCATTAAGATGCTAAAAATCCCGGATTTTATACTTTTTGGATTTTTAAAATTCATTTCCTTCGAAGCATGCCTTTCATATATAAATTTTATATTTTTTTTAAAGATTAACGGTAGAAATAATCCTTTTACACCATCGTCACAAACGGAAATAATATCGGGCTGAAATTCGTGAAATATACTTCGAAGCCCTTCTATATAATCTTTTATTTTCCCTACAAGGCCATCATTTATTTTAATATTATAAAAAGTAATATTTTTATTAAAAGAATAGAAGGCTGATAAATTTTCTTCATTTAAAGAGATTATACTTACCTCATACCCATACTTTTCTATCAACAAATTTGTCTTTACAGACAGCACCCTCTCCAAACCTCCCGACCCGGTCACACCATTAGTAATAAATAGAAGTTTCATGCACTTTTAATTAATTGGATTTCATTAAATAAACCTGAACTAAATTTGAAATTTGTTTTAGGTAAATTTTTGCATACCGAAAATTAGCAGAAGAATTTTTAAAAAATGCCTTCATAAAATAAATAGAAGAATTTTTAAAATAACCAATTATAGAGTAAAAAAGGAATAACGGGTCTTTGGTATTATGCTTTAAAAATAATATTTTATCAGAAAATCCTTTTTGCAAATTTTCATCTACACTTGCTCCGCTATATATACCTTTCTCATTTACCCGAAATACCGCTGAATTAAACGGCAAAACTGCAATTTTACCATTGTTGCGTGTAAGAAATAATAACAAACTTAAATCTCCTATCGCAGCTTCAGCTAAATAATCCGGTATATTAAAATTGTTCCTAATTAATCCGGTTAAAGTACCGGTTCTGTTTTTTAAAATGAGATCATATTGACTAAAAATTTGCAATTTTGGAATTTTTATACTTTCAATTAATTGATTTCCTCTTAAAATATTATAACTGGTAGTGCAAACTTGTATTTGCTCATTTTTTTCCATAAAATCAACCTGTTTCTGCAACTTTAAAGGATCGGTCCAAAAATCGTCTCCTTCACAATAAGCAATATACTTTCCGTTAGCGATCGGAAACAAAAACTTAAAAAAAGGTTGAATTCCCTGAGAAAATTGATTGACGTTTTGCTTGACTACTCTAAATAAGTCCGGATGCTTTTTCTCATATTTCGTAATAATCTCCAGGGTTTTATCGGTAGAAGCATCATCATGAATAAGAATCTCAAAAGAGAAGTTGGTTTGTTGCATCAAAAATCCCTTCAAACATTCTTCTATATAATGCTCATGGTTATATGTTAAACAACAAATGCTTACTGAAACTTTATCCATTTTTTAATATAAATTCAGTTAGAAGCAATTAATTTGCTAATCATCGAATCAAAACGTTTTATCGTTTCGCTACTCTCTTTAGGTTCCTTCCGTAAATAATTTACAATTGAATGGTATAATTCTTTATCCTGCATCATTTTTATAATTCCACAAACAACTGCTTCGGGATTCATGTCTGTTACCAATCCATTTTTACCGTGTACCATCTGATTATAAACAGTATCAAAACGTGTGGTTACTACGGGGGTGTTCAACAATCGAGCTTCGGCAATTGAAATCCCATAACTTTCTGAACGTGATGTTTGCACGTATAAGTCAGCCGCTTTAAAATAAGGATAAGGATTGGCGGTTGTGCCTAAAAGTGTTAAACACCCGGCGAGCTTATTAGATTTAATGAATTCCTGCATTTCAGACTGAAAAGAACCTTTACCTATAATATACCAATGGAAATCAATTCCACTTTCCTTTAATAGTCTACAGGCTTCAATGGTAATATCAAGCCCCTTCATTCCTTTCTCTAAACGAGAAACTGTTAATATTTTAAAAGTATTCTTTTTAAAATCGGCCTGGAACATATCAGCCATCTTGTAAATACTTGAAACATCAAGCATGTCTGGAATCAACCAAAGCTTTTCAGTAAGAAAAGGAAGAATTTTTGCAATATGTTGTCTGTTTATTCTAGAAACAGGAACAATATAATCAAATTGATTGTAGTATTTTTTTTCAAAAGACAAACTACGTTTGGTTAATTGTAAGTTAGCATTTACCCAGGTAATTTTCTTTTGCGCTTTTATTTTATCAATAACATAGTAGGTGGGAACTCCCTGAGCATATGCAATGGCAATATCGTACTCTTTATCACTAATAGTAAAAGCCTTTTGAACAGAACCCCAATAAAGTTTTGCAGTGTCAGACACATTTCTCTTTCCAACTCGCAAACCTATGGTATAGGTTAGTTTTGCCCATACATATCTAATTTTAAATGATGTCAAATTTTGAATTAATGATTTTTTGGCAAATTCATTATAAGGTAAGGGAGATAATAATCTAACATAATCAGGTATTAAATTTTCCAATTCACCTCCGTAACTAAATAACTGTAAATCAATATCATATATCTCCGAATCTAAATTAGATAGTAAGGCTATTAAACTCTTTTCACTACCTGCTAAACTTAAGGATTCAATGACAAAAAGTATTTTTATTTTATTTCTTTTATTCAAGTTGATTTCCTTTAGTGATAGTTTTTCCTAATTATAATTTCTATATACAATCTAAGTACCAAGCACTATTTTCCCGGTTTTTGTGTATAATTATTCAATTTATACTATTTTCAAAATTTCATCATTTTCCCGTCTTAAAGACAACGTAGTTTTAAAGGAATTGGCAGGAAAACCTATTGGGACAACACAAAGAACTTTTTCTGACTCTAATAGAGGCAATACTTTCAAAATTTGTTTATCTTTTTCTATGGGATGCCCCCAATGCGCAGGACAGGCTGCAATTTTATAGTAATGCAAAGCATATAGCAAATTCATAATAAATAATCCTCCATCAATATATAGCTGATTTCTCTCCCCAATGGAGTAAAAATAGTTTCTATCTGCCACCACCACTAACAATTGATTTATCTCTTTTGTGTACCCGGTGAGTCCACCCTGAATTTTTAAGACCTTATCTATTTTCTCCTTGTTTTCTAAATAGTAAACTTTAGTAGGCTGTCTGTTACAAACAGAAGGTGCGTTTTTTGCTAATTCTATTACCTTTTCAATGGTATCTAAAGGTATTTTATCTTCTTTGAAATTTCTAACACTTTTACGTGAGGCTGAAAATTCTTTAAAATCATGATAAACATTATTAAAATATGTATTATTATCCCTCTCCTGAATTATGCACATATTTAATGTTGTCATTTTTTTAAAAAGTTCATAATCTTCCCTACTAAAAAAATCAGATATATCTACTTTGTCAGATTCGTGCTTTTCGTAATACTTACACATAGCTAAATAGGCAGCTGCTATTTGACTATTCTTATAGTTTTGTTTAACAATATCGATAGACAAAAGCTTTATCAAGTCCCTTATTCGATCCTCTCCAAATCTATATCTAAAATTATTATGTAAAAATCCCTTCTCTATAGCATGATAGTGTAGAACTATTTTAGACTCAATTTTGTTAAAGGTATTTTGCTTAAACACCATAGAATGTTTATAAAACAACTTGGCATCTTCATATGTATTAACAAAAAGTTTCCTGATACCCAGTAGATTAATAATAGTATTTATGAAACTATTATATAGCTTAGGTCCCAGTATTTTTTTTATTGAATTTTTTATTTTATTCATAGAAATTTCATATGATTAGAGCTCTGGAAAGGTTCACTGATTTCAAAGCCGAATTAGTCTTTATTATAAACTATATATTGTTTTTTAAAAAATTAAGGGAATGCTCTTTTAAAGATTTCAGTTTTAAATTAACAGCAGCATAATCAATCTCTTTTTTTAATTTAGATTTATCAAATTTTTCGACATCATAGACTAAACGATCTTCTAAACCCAATTGTTTCAAAATAGATTCAAAACGCGAGGCTCCCCTATCCATGTTGGCTAAAGACAAGAAAGGTTTTTGATTAATAATTGAAAATAAGGTGCCGTGAAAGGAATCTGTAATCACAAAGTCTGAATCCCTAAAACCCTGAAGCCATCCCTCAAGAGGTGGAACGATATAATCCTCAGTTTTGCCACTCTTGTAGATATGAGTTTGATATTTTGCCTGATTTGTGCTTACTCCTAAATTTAAATATTCTGAACAATTATTTATAAAGTCCTTTTTTAGTTTTGAGTCATCAAGCACATAAGTAAATAATCCAGACTTTTTTTGTTTCTCCCCTATAAGCTGACTATAATCTTCTGCTTCTAGAAGTAAAGTTGGATCCAATACATGTTTTGCATCATCTCTATTAAATTTATCGCCACAAATTGGAACCCCTGAATCCTCTCTCACCGAAATGGCATTAAATTGATTAATCAGTTCAGAGCATTTTTTTGTTTGTTCATTGGTATACTCCCATTCTTCGGTGCCAAATGAAGCCGCATAAGCTAGCTTGCTAATTGAAGGCTCTTTTATAAAATCCAGGTAAAAATTCAAAATATCAGGAGAATATTTAGGTCGCCAAACCTGATCACTACCAACTATTACATCATCAAAATTTTCTTTATTAAAATAGGCAGCCAAAGCCTCTGTAGACTCGAGTTCAGGCGATAATTTTATATATTCCTTTATAAAACTTAAATTGTGTTTAAATACCGTATTATACGGCAGATATTTAGGGTTTTTAGATTGTATAATATTCCTAAAGAAACTGGATTTATATTTACTGGCCAGGATTTTAATCTTGGAATGCGGGTTATCTGCCCTTCTGTCTATAGTAACCACTTCATATCCGAGATCCAACAGAACTTTTTGTAATGCGTAGTTCTGAATGATGCCTCCATAATTATGTCCAAGCGGTAGAGTAAGTAAGGCAATTTTATTTTTCATGTTAAAACTATTAATTCAATCTCCCAATTTAATAATACTAATAACTTGGAGTTTTCAAGCTGCAAATGTACAAAACCTAAGTTTGGAATCTTCTTTTAAGCCCTTAAGAAATAGCTTAGTCCACCGGAATAAATACTAAAAAATTCTTAAAAAAATTTCCATCCAGCTTTAACTCGCTTTAGGGTTTGAAATAGTCTCACTATAATCCAGGACCTGTAATAATTTCCTTTATATATACTCCTAAGTATAAAATTATCGATTTTCTTTTTTGGAAACATGTTGGGGTCAAAAGGTTTTTCATTCTCCACTAAAAATTGGGCTGTGTTATAGTATTCCCTTTTTGATGAAGATTGATCTTTAAGAAGTTGAATTATAAAAGAATATTTCCTTCTTAATTTAATAAGGTCAAGGTCCAAAAAATCAAGTTCTTCCCTAAATCTCCCTAGTTCCCGGAAAAAGCATTTCAGATTATGATATTTTTCTATACTTATCCCCTGGCTTAAGCCGGTTTCATTTAATCGATTATAAAAATAAATTGCATCAGGTATAATAAATACCTTATTAAGGTAAAGTGAATATTCTATGACTGCCAGCAAATCTTCTGACAATCTTAAGTTAGGATGGAACTCAATATTATTTACCAGGAAAATTTCTTTCCTGAATAATTTACCCCAGAGCACCCCGCTAACGCCGTTGAACAAATTAGCTTGAAAACTTCTTTTATCAATGCTTTTAGTAAAAACTTCGGGCTGAAAATCATGTAATTTTAAACCTTTTGGATAGTCGCGATTTACCTCATAATAACCCGCACAAACCAGATCGATTATTGGCTTCTGCATTGGGGTAACTAATTTCTCGAGGTAATCTGGACGTAACCAATCATCGGCGTCTATAAAAGCTAAGTATTTTCCTTTAGCTTCTTTTATCCCAAGGTTCCTTGCCGATGAAGGACCGGCATTGCTTTGAGTAAAGTACCGAAACCTATTATCCGATTTCATAAAATCTAGTATGATATTTTCAGAGTTATCTGTAGAACCGTCATTAATTAAAATGACTTCAAAATTTTTATAGTTTTGAAGTTTCACGCTATCAAGACATCTAATGATGTACTTTTCTGCATTAAATACCGGAATTATTAAAGTTATTTCCGAATCATTACTCATTTGTGAGATGAATTTTAAAAGAATTCGTGATAATAAAGTTATAAACTAAAAATGCTTAAGTAAGCTGAAAAATCTTTTCCCCAAAGAATAGGCAATTCGAAAAAATTGCATCAATTTAACTTCCTAAGCTTAAGAAAAAGTAACAAGTAATTTTTTAGCCCAATTATTTTAATTACAATTAATTTTACTTTTTCACTGATTGAAGAGTTTAATTTAACCATCCAAAAAATTGAATAAGAAAACCTTAACAAAATTTCAGGAATTTGATTGAATTCACGATAATTATAATTAAAAGCTTGGGAAACATAAACGTTTACAATCCTAATATAAATTTTCAATTTTGCCATTTCCAAACCAGGATATTCTAACAAAGTTGAAAAAATATGCAAACTTACCTTTTGAGTATCCAGGTCTTTCTTTAAATTATGAGCAGATTGTGTTGTAGAACCGGGTCTATAATGATAAAAGTAAATACCTTGCGCTGACAGGTATATTTTTTTACTTTTTCTTAAAATATCTACAAGGAGATAATTATCTTCATACAGCATCCCTTCATTAAAACGCAAATTTTCAAGCAGTGTTTTTTTAAATATTTTATCACAAACTATCCAGGTAATATCCCCTAACTCAATCCAATGTTTAAATATTTTCTGAGAAGTAATTATTTGTCTCCCTGAATTAATTTTTAATTTTTCATTAGCATTTCCATAATTAAAAAAAACAGGAACCTGTACTATTTCAAGCTCTGGATCTTTAATAAAATGTTTTAAATTTTTAGAAAAAAAATCTGGAGAGACAGTGTCATCTGAATCCACAAAGGATAAGAAATCACCCGTCGCTTTATTTAAACCTAAGTTTCTTGCCGATGCTTGACCACCGTTTTCTTTTTTAAAAAGTTTAAACCGGGCATCTTTTTCTGCAAAAGATTTCGCTATTTTAAAGCTACTATCTGTTGAACCATCATCTACTAATATGACTTCCAGATTTCCATACACCTGGTTACCTAAGCTAGTTAAACAAGCTTCCAGAAATTTTTCTGAATTATATATAGGAACGATAACTGAAATCTTATTCAAAACTATTCTGGATTTATTTATTCAAATTTCGAAGAAAAAAATCTGAATTTTGAACAATTTTTTCGTCATCCCATTCCCACCATTTTGACTCTAAGAGCTCATCAATTACTTTCTTTGAAAAACGATATTTTAAAATTTTAGCAGGATTACCCCCAACAATTGCATAGGGCGGAACATCTTTAGTTACAATTGCACCCGCACCAATTATTGCACCAGTTCCAATAGTAATCTCAGGTAATATAATTACATTATCTCCGATCCACACATCATTTTCTATTATATTCTTTCTCTGTTCTATTTTATAAGGATATTTACCAAAATATTTTTTATAAAAATCAAATTCAATCGCTGGGTAATCGTAATAATGATTTGATAATATAACTGTTACATTTGCCCCTAAGGCACAAAAACCTCCAATCTCTAAAACTCCACCTTTACCCTTCACTACGAAGTTACCATTTTGAACTGAGTCTCTTCCTTTACTTATAATTTGCCCCTGAGACCTTATCGGGTATGGAGGCTGTGCTTTTGGTTTAGAGTTTTCTTTTAGAAAGTACAGTAATATTCTTAATCGATGAAAGATACCATTCATATTTGATATTTTAAGTGTTTAATAGATTACTCAATTTACCAACATCCTTAAAAGAGTTATTCTTCTCTAAATTGGAAAAAAAAGAGAATTTCTGAATAAGCATAGGGTCATCAAGAAGTTTTTTAATTCCATTTAAAATACCCTCCACATTATTTGATACAATAAAACCATCTACTTCATCACGTACGAACAAATTTGCACTAGCAACAGAAGTAGTTATAATTGGTTTTTCTAAAATTTTCACCTCATGCATTACAATAGAAGCACCTTCGGTTCTTGATGGTACAACATATATATCACAATTTTTTATAAAAGGATAGGGATTCATTTTATTTCCCAGTAAGATTAAGTAATCTTCTATACCTAGCTTATTTATTTGTTCTTTAATATCATTTTCTAGATCCCCGTCACCAACTAAATACCATTTGAAATTATATCCTTTGTCTTTTAGCATTTTTACTATTTCAGGGATTCTATCCTGCCCCTTCAATGGATCCAACCTTCCAACTGTTAACAACCTGAAACCAGAAAAATCATCATTAAAAGATTCTCCCTGCGCTGCTAGCTTTTTAATTCTATCAACAGGAACAATGTTTCTAAAAACTTCAACTTTATCCTTTAAATTTGGGAACATTGAAATTATAGACTCTTCAACATCCTCTGACACACCATAAATCCTTTCAAATTCGGAATACAATTGATGAGCAAATTTATGATTTGGTGAAATGTGATGTTTAATATCCCCGTGAAACCATATCAACTTCTTACTTGCCCTGATTTTTTTAGAAACAAAATATGGAATTATCATGTCAAGTCCCCTAAAAGATATTGCTATATCAGCTTCATAAGAGTTCTTTACCTGGTTCAAAAAAGCTTTAAAATTAAGATGCCATAAATCCTGTTTCGAAAATTTAATTCTCAAAGCTCTAATTATGGCACGAAAAGATTGTGAAAATTTACCTTCTCTAAGTAGCTTAATTGCAGTCTTCAATGGAGGTTCTGAAAGTAGAAAACTCCATTCTTCATATTCTTTAAGGGCTTCAACCTCTACCCAGTTTGGAATATCATTAAACAATTTGCCACCTGGACGTAACAATAAAAGTTTTACACTGAATTCAGTAAACTCTAAAGCGTCTAATAGAGCTAATAAAGCCTTTTCAACACCCCCCATATCCATATACCCATGAACAATAATAATTTTCTTGGATTTTTGCATAACTCCTAACTTTTAGGTATTATTTTTCTAAATAATAATGACAGATAACCTTTTACTGAAATATGATATTTCACTAATTCGATGTTCTTATAAAATATGTTAATGCATTTTTTGTATTCCGATATATTTAAGTAGTGTGAAAAAATCACTAAACAATAGTCGTTTATCCGTTGAATGTCTTTTTCAGAATATTCACACTTAATAAATTTATTTATAGCATATATATGCGTTATTTGTGCCTCAGCATTTTTATATAATTGCGACACTCTCTGCATCGCGCCACCGCTATGAACTCTATATACGGCATATACTTCATTCGAAACATACGCCAAATTTCCCGGTTTATTGGATAGAAGTGATATGTAACTTATCCAATCTCCAAATAACTTAAATTCAAATTCAAATGTAGATCTTGATATGTTACGGAACATTACAGTACAGGTATATACTTTATTTACAGTGTAAAACCCTTTAATATCATAAGTTTTTGATTCTAAAGTACTATATGTTTCTTTTACTAAATTATTATCTTTTAATACTTGTGCTTTACCACTATGTATAATATAACTTGGGTTGGATTCTAAAAAATCTACTTGCTTTTGAAGCTTATAAGGATCTGTCCAGTAATCATCACCTTCACAAAGAGCAATATACTCACCTCGAGCTGTAAGTAAATTAGTCATAAAAATAAACCTGCCCGTTGGACTGCCCTCAATAGCAATGTTATTTTCTCTATGGTGCAAAAACAGTCTTATTTTATCGGGGTATTTTTCAGCATAATGAATACAAATTTCTCGAGTACCATCGGTTGATGCATCTTCACCTAAAAGTATTTCATATTCAAAATTGGTTTCCTGCATCAAAATACCATCTAAACATTCTTTGATATATTTAGCATGCTGGTAAGACTGTACACAAACCGAAACTAATGGATTTTGAGTTACTGAATTAGGCTCTTCAACAACTGGTTTATTTTCAAATTTTTGTTTAAATTCTTCTAAATCCACTTAAAAACTTTATTTAATTCCTGAAAATCTGTATCGGCCTTTATCTCGTCAATAATAAATTGAGGAAGTTCTGTTTTCCATTTATCATCTTTAGACTTTTTCTTAAAAACGGAATAGGCATCTTCATCATCTTTTTCTGAAGACTTATTCAAAAAATCTTTAGTCTGTGTTTTCATTTCAAGATCACAAAAATTAAAAAGTTTCTCAACTTCAGCCTTCTTATCAGTTAAGAGTATATTGTAATCCAGTAAGTAAAACCTTTCAGGATATTCATCCTTTAATTTTAAAAATAAAAAAGCGGCTTCTTTCCATTTTTTATAGCCAAAATAATTTGATGGTTGTTTTTTATTCTTTTTCTCAGCCATATTCCATTCGTCCTTAACGCTCCAATTGGAACTAAACTCTTTAGGAATATTTAACCAGGAGTTAATCACACCAAAAGGAGAACGAATCAAACCAATAACCTTTATATTAGAATTGGCCAATAAATTATTTATCACATTGAGAAAGTGAGTTTCTTTAAATACTAATGTTCTAGGCGTCTCTTTATGAAAAGAGACCCCTTTTTTACTACTTATAGTTAATACTCCCTTGACAAAAGCATCATTTGTATTTAAAAGTTCTTTAAAAAAAATATTAATATCTTTTTCAGAATCATTCTCCGACAGGCAATAATTAAAACTATAGGCAAAATTAGGTTGGAATCTAAATATTATTTCAGGATGACTATTAAATATTTGACCAACCCAAGAAGATCCAGAACGCGGTACTGAAAAAATTGCAACTTTATTCATTATTTATCAAATCAATTATTACCTGCATATCAGCCTCATTATACCTTTGGTCAATAGGTAAGCACACTAAGTTTTCGGCTAAAAATTTTTCAAAACTATTTTCTTTAGTCCACGTTAGAACATTTGGCCAATAAGTGGGAATAAATATTTTATTTTGAATGAGTTTCCTTTTTAAAGAGTGACCATCTTTCAATAGAAGTGGATAAACTAATGGAACTGCATTCTTATCCAGATTGAGCTGTAATAAATTTATCTTATTTAAATATTTCTCTAAAAACTTATAATTATATCTCCGTATTCTTATGACATCATCATAAGCAATATTTTTTAATAAATTTTGCGTCAACACGGACATTCTCTTTATAGATTGATTCTTTAATCTGGCTTCATTTTTTTGATATAATTTATAAAATTTCTGTGCTCCCATATCTACTCTGCCTAGTAAATGTTTCATATTATTGTATGAAATATCAGGCTTTAAAAATTCGGAAATTTTTCTTTTAGAATATAAATATCCCCCATCGCTCACTCCAAAAAACTTTCTGGGAGAATAAAAAGTATCCACATCTAACAAAGCTCTAGCAAAAAAAGCCTGAGAATTATCTACAATAATATTTTTACATTTTGAGCGGATCGCCGCTATGTCATTACCCACTAAACCGAAATAATTGTTGTAGACAAAAGCTTGGTTATTCTTCACTTTTTCATAATTAAAATCAGGTAATAAATGATTGTTTATATTGTAAAATTCATAATCAATATTTAGCTTTTTAAGTGGCTCAATCATTGCATCACAAGTAAAATAAGGAAGATAAATGTGATTATAATTATTAACTTTTAAAATATATTCAAATGCATTTCTTCCCGTATTTAAAGCAATAGCATCTCCGTGGTACTCAAACCCATTATTTAGTTCAAGTTCAAAATAACCTCCTATTTCCTTTGAATTTGACATAAAATCACTTAAAAATAATTCTCACCAATTTATCTCTATTTTCTATCAAATTATCAACTTGTTTTTTCTCATTAAAGTTAAAAACCAAAGTTCCAATAGCATAGTTTGCAGCTAAAAATGAGTATACCTTTCCCCCTTTTTTTACCCAAAGATCTTCCTCTACTAAAAATTTTTTTACTGTCTCATCTATTTCAAGTTTATGAAAATTGCCTTCCCTATTACTATAAAGAATCAATTCAGTCCAATTTCCCTTATAAGATTTACTTTGGGGTATGGTAAAGTTTTCTCCCATCGCAGCTTTTATAGCATATTTTATTAAATTCAAACCGGTGGAATATTCTACCATCTCAGACAATCTATTTCCCCCACCTCTGGGAGCCATTTCCATTATATAAGCCTTTCCATCTTTACCCTCTCGAACTTCCACATTATACAATGACGTTTGTAAGCCTAATAAGTTAATTAATCGCTGTAATTCATTTGTCAATTCCTTCTGATTTTTTTCACTAATAATTGAAGGCCAACTATATGCTGAGGGAGTAAAAGGATTTTTTGAATCTATGTTAAAATATTGATTGGAAAAAGTTACAATCTTTAATTCTCCATTAATTGAAAAACAATCTGAATCGGACGGGTTCCCTTCTGCTTCAATAAATTCTTCAATAATAAAAGTATCAGTGATAGAATGTTCTTTTGAATAATTTACAGCCGATTCAAGATTTTCAAAATTGGTGACTTTAGTAACCCCCTTGCTGCCAGCTGCATCAACAGGTTTTACAATAACTGGTAAATTGAATTCCGTAATTTCATTATTAGCTTCAGAAAACTTTTTATATGCTTTTGCCTTAGGCACTGTAAAGTTGTGCTCCTTTAAAAACTCTCTAAACAGCCCTTTGTTTTGAAGAATTTCAACTGATTTTAACGGACAACCAGGTAAGCCCATCTTTTCAGCTACGTAGGCAGCTGTTAATACCCCTGGATCAACTGCAAATGACATAATTCCTGTAATTTGGAGTTTCTGCGCAAGGACTAGGACTGCTTCTCGATCTGTTATACTAACATTATGATATTCATCAGAAAACTTATGAGCTATATTTTCAGGTATATAATCACAAGTAATAGTATAATATCCTAAACTTTTTGCTTCCTTAATTACAGGAATTAAATATCTAAGTCCTCCTAGGAGCAATAATTTCTTCATTATAAGCTTTTAATAATTTTAAATAATACTTCAGGTTCTAATTCCTTATAAAGAGGCAAACATAAAACTCTAGAAGCAATGTTCTCTGAAACGGGCATTCTATCCCTATTCACATAATCCAACAAGTTCAAAGAAGGATAAAAATACCTACGTGGATAGATTTCCTGTTCGTTTAATTCTTTTTTTACATTTAAAAGTTTTGCTTCATTTTCAAAGATCACCGGATAGTAGCTATAATTCCAATTGGTCCTTTCACGTATTTTTAGTTTTTGAAGTTTTGAAAAATCCAGGTTTTCATTATAAAAATCCACTATTTTTTTTCGAGCTTCTAAAATTTTATTCATATAGGGTAGTACACTTAAGCCCATCGCCGCTTGCAATTCACTCATTTTGGCATTGATTCCTACCCCATAAAAATCTTCCGGGCCATTATGGCCAAAATTATGACTGTAAAAAAGTTTATGATTCAAATCTTCATCTCTGCAAAACATTGCTCCGCCTTCCCCGGTATGGAACAACTTGGTTGCGTGAAAACTGCAAGTACTTACATCACCATAATTAAATATACTTTCCCCTTTATATTTTACTCCATAACAATGGGCCGCATCATAAATAACCTTTAAATTATATTTTCTCGCAATTCCTTCTATCTCTTCTACATTACAGGGATTTCCAAAGACATGAGTTGCCAGAATAGCCGTAGTTTTTTTAGTTATAGCAGACTCAATTTTAGTTTCATCAATTGTGAGATACTCCGGGTGGATGTCTACAAACACCGGCGTACAATGTTCCCATACAATGGCTGAAGTTGTAGCTACATAACTAAAAGGCGTGGTGATCACCTCTCCTCCGGCCAAAACTTTTAAGGCAATTTGAAGTGGCAAGGTGCCGTTTGTGGTTAAGGTTATATTTGTAACTCCCAATTCAGCTTTTAGGTTAGCTTCCAGCTCCTTAACCAATTCACCACGATTGGTAAGCCATTGGTTATCCCATATACGTTGCACCTGGCAATGATATTCTTTAATTGGGGGGAAAAATGTTTTTGTTACAGGGATCATTTTCGTTTTATTAGAAGTATTAATTCAGAAGTTGCGCTCATTTTTAAAAGGAACGAGCTACCAAAATAACAGATGCAACCCACAAGGCTACCTAGAAGCAATCTAACCAGATCATAATTTTTTGCAGTTGGTATTAATAAGTCGAACATAAAAAGTATAGCACCACAAATAAGAGCAAGGCCTATATATGGTGCCAAATCTTTAGTTTGTTCCCAGGCTGAATAATTAATAAATTTTCCTGAATAACGAGTATTGATAAAAAAAGCCATAATGGATGTAAACACACTGCCATAAAGAAGAGCAAAAATACCAAAGTTAACAGACACTGCGAGTACGACCACAATTAAAGCTTTCTTAATTATCTCCAGTCGAAGAAAAAGATCACTTCGCCCTAACACATTTAAAATATTTAAATTATAGCCATTTATAGGATAGAGTATACCATTGACACATAGGATTTGAAAATAAGGAACCGCCGGCAACCATTTATCCGTTAATAAAAACCGGAATAAGGGTTCCGCAAGCACGGCCATAAAAATCAAGGTAGGAGCTACAAGATAAATAACCATTTTCATTATTTTGGCATATACCCTTTTAAGCCGTACCGTATCTTCCTGGATAGATGCAAACAAAGGATAAGTTACTTTTCCTAAAACGACTCCAATATTTTTAACCGGAAATTGTTTTAGAGAATCAGCCCGATTATAATATCCCAACTGGGTAGCCGTGAAAAACTTCCCTATCATAATTGTATAGGCATTAGTAAAAAGTACATCCAGAAGTCCTGACATAGTAAGGTTTAACCCAAACTTAAAATGATTTCTAAACTTTTTCTTGCTAAAAACCAAAGAAGGCCTCCATTGAGACCATAACCAATATTGAACAGATTGCAAAAATGCCTGAATTAAAGCCATCCACACCAAACTCCAAACTCCAAAACCTGAATATGCCATAAATATTCCAACTGCGCTACTTATAATTAGGGATGGAATTTTTATAAACATTTGAGTTTTAAAATCCATTTTCTTGGTAAGCCTGGTAACCTGGACAGCAGAAAAGGCGTTGAATACAAATATCAAACAGTAAAGCCTGGTGATATTTATCAAGATTTCTCTCTCAAAAAAGTCAGCTATAAGGGGCGCGGCAAGATATACCAGCCCATACATTATTATACTTCCTGCAAGATTGAAAAAAAAAACCGTAGAAAAATCTTCCTGGTCGGGATTCTTTGTCCTAATTAAAGACTGGCCCAAACCTCCATCCATTAATACGGCACCTATCCCCATAAAAATACCAATCATGGCTACAAGTCCAAATTCTTCCGGTTGAAGCAATCTTGCCAGGATAATAGAAACCAGGAAAGAGATTCCCTGTACCCCAAATTGTTGTGAAAATGTCCAAAACACCCCGGATAGGACTTGCTTTTTTAAAGGCATCTATTATTTTTTTGTAAATTCTTTAATATACCTTCCATATTTAGATTTGCCATATCTATTAGATAAAAGCCTTAATTCAGATTCAGAAATAAATCTTCTTTGATAGGCAACCTCTTCAATACAACCAATCATAGTACTTTGTCTGTTTTGAAGTACCCTTATGAACTCTGTGGCATCATCAAGTGACTCTACTGTCCCGGTATCAAACCAACTCATTCCCCGGGTCATGACCCCTACTTCTAACTCTCCGGCCTGGAGGTACATTTCGTTAATGGCTGTGATCTCTTTCTCTCCCCGAGCTGATGGCTCTACCTTTTTTGAATATTCCACCACGCGGTTATCGTAAAAATACAAGCCCGGTACTGCATACCTGGATTTTGGTTCTTTCGGTTTTTCTTCAATGCTAATTACCTTATTATTTTCATCAAATTCTACCACCCCATAGCGTTGTGGATCTTTTACCGGGTAAGCAAAAATTGCCGCTCCATGAACATCAACTTTGCTACGCAAAAGACTTCCAAAGCCATTTCCATAAAAAATATTATCACCCAAGGCCAATGCTACTTTATCATTTCCAATAAAGTCCTCTCCTATAGTAAAAGCTTCGGCCAAACCATTGGGCTCTTCCTGTACAGCATATTCAAAATTGCAACCCAAATGAGATCCATCTCCCAGTAGCTTTTTAAAAGCCTCCTGATCATGTGGAGTGGTAATAAATAGAATTTCATTGATCCCGGCAAGCATCAGAATTGATAATGGATAGTAGATCATTGGCTTATCGTATACCGGCAGTAATTGTTTGCTCACTGCTATAGTAATAGGATATAATCTTGTTCCACTTCCTCCTGCTAATATTATTCCTTTCATGTTAAATACGGATTACGTGGATTTAAACAGATTCCACGGATTCATTTAGTCATTAATTAGTGTTAATAAATCGTTTCCAGGTTAAACTGGATTGTCCAAAATTAATTAATAAACCTAAGGGGTAATTTGTAGATTTAAGATAATTTATGGTTTGCGCCTCCGTGTCTTTATGTAAAAATGAAGCGGCTTTTATTTCAACCACTATTTTATCAAAACAGATAAAGTCGGCAATAAAATATTTTTGCAAAGGTGCACCATTATAATACACTTGCAATTTCCTTTTACTATCAAAATCAACCTCCTGATTTTTAAATTCTTTTTCTAAAGCTTCATGATAAACGGATTCTAAAAAACCGGCACCTAATCCTTTATGTACACTCATACATGCCCCTATGATCTTATATGTATTTTCCTCGAATAATAGTTTACCCATATCAGTGAAATCCGTTTTAATCCGTGAAATCTACTAATTATATTGTTTATCATAATATTCCTGATACTTACCGGAAGTCACATTCTTTAACCACACCTCATTTTCCAAATACCAATCGATGGTTTTCTCCAGACCTTCTTCAAAGGTCACGGAAGGCTTCCATCCAAGCTCTTTATTGATTTTAGACGCATCAATAGCATAACGTTTATCATGACCAGGCCTATCTTTCACATAAGTTATCAATTTGGCTGAATCTCCCTCATTTCTATTTAACTTCTTATCCATTATTTCACAAAGCAACTGAATCAGATCAATATTCTGCCATTCATTAAAGCCACCAATATTATAGGTTTCCTTAATTTCACCTTTATGAAAAGCAAGATCAATAGCTTCTGCATGGTCCTTCACAAAAAGCCAGTCCCTGGTATATTTTCCATCTCCATAAACCGGAAGCTCTTTTTTATTTACAATATTATTGATAAATAAAGGGATTAGTTTCTCGGGAAATTGATTAGGCCCATAATTATTGGAACAATTAGAAATGATATAAGGAAGCCCATAAGTTTCACCATAAGCTCTTACAAAATGATCTGAACCGGCTTTTGAAGCCGAATAAGGGGAATTTGGATCATAAGCAGTTGTTTCTGTAAACAAACCTGTTTCTCCCAGGGTTCCATATACCTCATCGGTACTAATATGGTAGAAAAGCTTATTCTGAAAATTATCTTTCCAGTTTTCCAGGGCTGCATTTAAGAGATTCATGGTCCCTATTACATTAGTCTTTACAAAAGCTAAAGGATCACTTATAGACCGATCTACATGTGATTCTGCTGCAAGATGAATAACACTATCAAATTGATGCTCTTTAAAAAGAATATGTATTAAATCAGCATCATTAATATCTGCTTTTAGAAAAGAATAATTATCAGCCCGTTCAATATCTTTTAAATTTTCCAGGTTGCCCGCATACGTAAGGGTATCGAGATTATAAATCTTATAATTCGGATATTTATTTACAAGTAAACGAACTACGTGAGAGCCAATAAAGCCTGCCCCTCCGGTAATAAGAATTTTTTTATTTCTCAAATCGGTATATTTCTAAGTTTCAAAAGTAGGTTTTCTCTATAGTTTTAAACCCTAAATTAATCTTAATATAGTTCCAACAATTTTTAAATATGATGCTAACAGTAAACACTTTAATCCATGCAATTCGCTAAGAATTCGCTAAAATACGGTGTTACACTACCATCCCCGCCGCAACAGTTTCGTTGGTGTTTTCGTCAATTAATATAATACTACCAGTATTTCGGTTATCCCGGTATGAATCTAACATTAATCTTCGGGTAGTTCTAATCTTCACTCTGGCGATATCATTCATCTCGAGATTTTTATCCTCACTATCTCTTTCAAAGCTGTTAATATCCATCTTGTAAACTACTTCTTTTATCATCGCCCTTTCTTCATTTGAAGTATGCAATATGGTGTATTTTGCACGGGGTTTTATAGCATCATTGTTCAACCAGCAAAGCATTACATCAAACTCCTGTTCTTGCTCAGGTTGGTTGTTCTTCTTAACGATCATATCACCCCGGCTTACATCTATATCATCTTCTAAAGTAATCGATACAGACATGGGGGCATAAGCTTCTTCAACTTCCTCCTCTCCCGCATTGATCGATTTTATCTTAGAAGTAAATCCTGATGGCAATACGGCGACTTCATCTCCAAGCCTATAAATTCCACTGGCAATTCTTCCTGCATAACCTCTGTAATCCCTAAACTCCTCACTTTGGGGCCGTAAGACAGTTTGCACTGGAAAACGCGCATCGATCTTATTAATATCACTGCTGATATGAAGATTCTCCAAGGTACTTAATAAAGTTCCGTTTTGATACCAATTCATATTTTCAGAACGGTTTACCACATTATCCCCCTTTAAAGCACTAATTGGAATAAAGCGTACATCCTTCATCAACAGTTTTGAAGAAAATTCTTCGAACTGGCCAATAATTTTATTATAAACTTCCTCTGAAAAGTCTACCAGATCCATTTTATTGATACATACAATTAAATGAGGAATATTTAGTAAGGACGCAATGAAGGAGTGTCTCTTTGTTTGCTCAATAACCCCATGACGTGCATCGATGAGAATCACAGCAGCATTAGCAGTTGAGGCTCCCGTTACCATATTTCTCGTATACTGAATATGACCAGGAGTGTCTGCAATAATAAACTTTCTTTTGGGCGTTGTAAAATAACGGTATGCCACATCTATTGTAATGCCTTGTTCCCGCTCATCCTTTAGTCCATCTGTAAATAATGCCAAATCAACCCCTTGATGGCCTTTTTTCGCGCTGGTATTACTTACCGATTCCAACTGATCTTCAAATATAGATTTTGAATCATAAAGCAAACGACCTATAAGGGTGCTTTTTCCGTCGTCTACACTCCCGGCAGTTGTAAATCTTAGTAGTTGGTTGTTATTTATCTCCATGTTTTTTATGCTTTAGGCCTCAGGCTTTAAGCTTTAGGCCAAAAATGTATTTTAGTTGTCGATTAAAGTCTTTGATATATAAAATATCACTGTAATCTTTGACTTAATCTGTATAATTTTTTCTTTATTTCATTGACCTCATCAAAACAAACCTCAAATGTTCGCTCATCAATAAATTTTAAGTCTTTGCTCAGTATGAAAAAGTATTCTAATTCATGAGCTGAACCAAGTGAAATCTGCACAAACCTATTAAAGTCTTTGTCTGAACCTCTTCCACAACCTTCACTAAAATTAGAAGGTATTGAGTAAGCAGCTCGCTGCATTTGAGAAATTAATTGATATCTCTCTGAAGGAGGAAAAGAAGAAGTTATTTTATAAACACGCAAAGTCAAATCATGACTTAATTTCCAAACATCATATTTCTTAAAATCTCTCATTATTGACAGTAGCTGCTATAGCTTATTGCATAAAGCCTATAGCCTCATGTTAAAAATACCCCTGCTTTTTTCTATCTTCCATAGCGGTTTCACTACGTTTATCATCTGATCTATCTCCTCTTTCGGTTTTCCGCATAGCCGAAACTTCCAGGGCTATCTTATCAAGCGTATCGGCATCAGATTCTATACCACCGGTAATGGTAATATCGCCAAGGGTTCTAAACCTGATCTTCTTTTTTTCTATCTTTTCACCTTCCTCAAGTTTCAAGTATTCAGAAACCGGGATCCAGGAATTACTACGAAAGACCACCTCACGCTCATGCGCAAAATATAAGGAAGGAATACTAATATTTTCCCTTTTGATATAATTCCAAACATCCATTTCAGTCCAGTTACTAATTGGGAACGCTCTAAAGTGTTCGCCTTCAAAATGTTTTCCATTGAGTAGGTTCCATAACTCCGGACGCTGGTTTTTAGGGTCCCATTGCCCAAAATCGTCGCGATGGCTAAAAAACCGTTCTTTAGCACGGGCTTTCTCTTCATCCCTTCTTCCGCCTCCAATGGCGCAATCTATCTTATTCTCTTCTATAGCATCCAGCAGCGTGGTGATTTGCAAAGCGTTTCGCGTGGCATTCTTCCCTCTTTCTTCGGCTACACGTCCCTGGTCTATAGATTCCTGAACAGAGCCCACTATTAATTTAACGCCCAGTTTTTCAACTAAATCATTGCGAAATTCAATGGTCTCAGGGAAATTATGCCCGGTATCAACATGCATCAGGGTAAAAGGAATTTTACTGGGGTAAAAGGCCTTTTTTGCCAAATGCGTCACTAAAATAGAATCTTTCCCTCCCGAAAAAAGGATGACAGGATTCTCAAATTGCGCCCAAACTTCACGCAAAATATAGATCGCTTCCGATTCTAATTCGTCTAAATAGTTTAAATAATATTTACTCATCTTACTTTATTTCAAGTTTCTTTTGAAGCAGTTTAAAAATTCTATGGGTAGCTTCCTCTAAACTTTCTTTTTCTGTATTTATCTCGATATCCGGATTCACAGGATTTTCATAAGGCGCATCAATGCCCGTGAAATTTTTAATCTCCCCTGCACGGGCTTTTTTATACAAACCTTTTACATCACGACGTTCACATTCCTCCAATGATGTATTTACAAAAACCTCTATATAATTACTTCTACCTATAATACCCTTAATCATTTCCCTGTCTTTTTCTAAAGGAGAAATAAATGAGGCAATTATTACAGATCCTGATTCTACAAAGAGTTTTGCAACTTCCGCAATTCTTCGAAGATTTTCATGTCTATCTTCAGCGCTAAAACCAAGATTATTATTTAATCCTTTTCGAATATTATCTCCATCTAACGAAAAGGTTTTGATTCCCTTTTTAAATAATTCATTTTCAACAAGATTCGCAATCGTGGACTTCCCAGAGCCTGATAGACCGGTAAACCACACTACACAAGAATCGTGGCCATTAAGTTTATTTCTATCGGTTTTTCCGATGTAAAAATCATGTGGAATGATATTATCCATATTATTACTATTCATTAACAGTTTGTTCCTGTAACTCCCTTTTTCTTTCTTTTCGTTTCTCGAGGCCATAATCTATCTTATACCACCCCCTTTCATGAAAATAATATAATATCATTTTCGTAACCACTTCGGCTCCGCCAACCTTTAGTCCCACCACAGGATTACCCGAGATTATCCAAGCAAGAATCATAGTATCAAGGGTTCCTACAATTCTCCAGGTTACTGTCTTAGCAATATGACGTTTTTTGCTATCCCCATTTTTAGTGATTCCCGCTCTAATTTTAAACCATACTCTTTCGTGCAGGTAATAAAAAAGCATTTTAGTAACCACCTCTGCAAAACCAATTTGTAAACCGGTTAAGGGATCCCCGGAAATCAACCAAGCCAAAAGAATTGTATCTATTGTACCGATAATTCTCCAGGTAATGCTTTTAGCAATATGTCTTTTATAAGATTTATCCAAGATTAGATATCAGGAAATAATTATTCAACAAATTTTCTCTGTTATATTTCAATTCTTCTGAAGTTTCTTTATCAATAACATTTAAACCTACAGCCTTACAAATAGCATGTCCAGCTGCGGTGTCCCATTCCATGGTGGGTGCAAATCTTGGGTAAACATCCGCCTTGCCTTCAGCTAGCAGGCAAAACTTTAAGGAACTTCCCTTAGAAACTATTTCTACCTCTTTATTATACTCATTTTCAAGGTTCTCAATATAATCTAGCGTATCTTGATTCATATGAGAACGACTACCCACAACTTTTATTTTATCTCCAACTAAAGCGGGAGTAATTGGATTAAAATTAGATTTTTGGAAAAGAAACTCTCCGATATTAATAACACCTTTAAAGCTTTCTTGACTTAGCACATCTCCGAAGTAAAGCTCATTCTTAGCAGGCACATATATAACCCCAAAAACAGGTTTCTGGTTTTCAATCAATGATATATTAACTGTGAACTCCCCATTCCTTTTAATAAATTCTTTTGTTCCATCTAAAGGATCAACAATCCAGCATTTATTCCAATCTTTTCTTTCTGAAAACTCAAGCTGTTTATTTTCCTCACTTATAATAGGAATCCCGGTAGGTCTTAAAAACTTATTGATAATATTGTTAGCACTTTTATCTGCAATAGTGAGCGGTGATTCATCTGATTTTGATTCCACTTGAAAGTCTTCAGTCTTATAGATTTCCATGATTTTATGACCACTCTCAATGGCTGCATTAATTGCAATTTTATAAACCTCTTTCATTCTTAATTTTTAAACCGGCAAATTTATAGCTTTATTACTGTAATCCTAGTCCTAAACAAAACTTAACATCTATTTTATTTAGTTTTTAACTAGCTACCAATTGCATAAAACTCAAACCCAATATTCTCTTTAGTTTTTCTGTCCAACAACCTTCTTCCATCAAACAAAAAGGCAGGTTTTAGCATTCCTTCATATATTTTTTGCCAGTCTAATTCTTTAAATTCATCCCACTCAGTTAACACCGCTATGGCGTGAGCATCTTTAGTCGCTTTATAAGCTCCGTCTACCACTGTTACCCTGGCTCTATTTTCTTCTGAAGAACGGGTATTCAAATAATCTAAATCGGCATAGATCTGTTCTGTTTTTACTTTCGGATCATACACTACGATCTCGGCCTGTTCGTTCAACAAATAGTCTGCCACATAAATGGCTGCCGATTCCCGGGTATCGTTGGTGTCTTTTTTAAAAGCCCAACCCAGTAACGCAATTTTCTTTCCGGAAACAGTGTTAAATAAGGTTTGCACAATTTTAGCGGCAAACCTTCTTTTTTGATGATCATTCATAAGAATGACCTGCTCCCAATAGTCGGCTACTTCGTGTAAACCAAAAGACTTAGAAATATAAACCAGGTTTAAAATATCTTTCTGAAAACAGGAACCTCCAAAACCTACTGAAGATTTGAGAAATTTTGAACCAATCCTGGAATCCATCCCTACAGCTTTAGAAACTTCGTTCACATCTGCACCGGTTTTCTCACATAATTCACTCATTGCGTTTATACTGGAAACTCGTTGCGCTAAAAAGGCGTTTGCGGTAAGCTTAGATAATTCAGAAGACCAAACATTCGTAGTTAATAATTTTTCTCTTGGCACCCAATGCGCATAAACATCTACTAAAGCATCTACCGCTTTTTTCCCTTCAGTAGTATCAATATCACCTCCTATAAGCACACGATCCGGATTCATCAAATCATCTACCGCGGTACCTTCTGCTAAAAATTCAGGATTGGAAAGAATTTGGTAATTTACACCGTTCCCTGTATTATCAAGAATATTTTTTAAAGCTTCTGCTGTACGAACCGGTAAAGTAGATTTCTCTACTACTATTTTGTCGGTCTTAGAAACTCTTGCTATCTGTCGCGCACAAAGTTCTATATATTTAAGATCGGCAGCCATTCCTTTCCCAATACCATAAGTTTTGGTTGGCGTATTCACCGAAATAAAGATCATATCGGCCTTATCGATTGCTGCATCAACATCAGTAGAAAAAAATAAATTTCTATCGCGAGCTTCTTTTACTACATTCGATAAACCTGGTTCATAAATTGGAATATTCTCTACATCTTCATCATTCCAGGCTTTTATTCTCTCCTCATTTATATCTACCACGGTTACGTTTATTTCAGGACATTTTTGAGCGATTACCGCCATTGTAGGCCCGCCTACGTATCCAGCTCCTATGCAACAGATGTTTTTAATTTGTGTCATTAGTATTTTATATCTTCTAAACAGGTAATTGTTTGCTACAACTGCTTCACTTCGTTACTACTTCACAACATTACTCCTTCAAACTTTGTATTAATTTCAGAATCATTCTTCTGATATATATTATTTTCTCCACAACTTCTGGAGTGTCTTTTATAAACTTCAATCTATATGCAATCTCAAGCTGAGTTTCTATTTCTGCCACGGAACCCAAAGCGATATAAAGAAACCTAATAAATTCCTTTTTACTACTCCTTGCAGCTCCTTCAGAAATATTAGATGGAATGGAAACTGAAGCTCTTCTTATCTGACTCGTTAATCCAAATTTTTCAGAATCCGGAAAATTCTGGCTTAGTTGATAAATATCTATAACCAGGTCAATACTTGTCTTATAAACAGTGAGATCTTTGTGTGATTTCACTATATTAAAATTTAAAGGTTACAAAACTAAATTCTACCACAAGATCACTTCTTTACATCGTCACTCCATCACATCATTACAACTTCTTATCACATCTATCTCCTAGAACACCTTTCACATCATAAACAACGGTATTTCCGTTTTTCAATTGATCAAGATCCAATTCTAAAAATTCTTTATGCGCCACGGCTAAAACCACAGCTTCATATTTTTCGCAAGGTATTTCTTTTACAGTTGTAAGTCCGTATTCGTGTTTAACTTCCTCCGGATTAGCAAGCGGATCATAAATCGTCACATTGGTTCCATACTCCTTCAGGTTCTTTATAACATCTACGACCTTAGTGTTTCTTACATCGGGACAATTCTCCTTAAAGGTGATCCCCATTACAAGAATATTTGCACCTTTGACCTTTTGGTCATTTTGCAACATAAGTTTAACTATTTCTGAAGCTACATATTGCCCCATAGAGTCATTCATTCTCCTCCCTGCTAAGATAATCTCAGGATGGTAACCAATTTCCTGGGCCTTTTGAGCAAGATAATATGGATCTACCCCAATACAATGCCCACCAACAAGTCCGGGTTTGAACGGAAGGAAATTCCATTTGGTACCGGCAGCTTCCAAAACATCTTGGGTATCTATGCCCATCATATTAAAGATCTTTGCAAGCTCGTTTACAAAAGCAATATTAATATCCCTTTGTGAATTCTCTATAACCTTCGCTGCTTCAGCTACTTTAATACTAGGCGCCAGGTGAGTTCCGGCGGTGATTACTTCGGCATAAAGTTCATTAACCTTTTTTCCAATTTCAGGAGTAGAGCCAGCCGTAACTTTTAATATTTTATCAACCGTATGTTCTTTATCTCCCGGGTTTATTCTTTCCGGGGAATAACCCACAAAGAAATCTTCGTTGAATTTCAGCCCACTGTGTTTCTCCAACACCGGAACACACTCATCTTCTGTTACACCTGGATAAACTGTAGATTCATAAATAACTACATCCCCTTTATTAAGGACTTTAGCCACGGTTTCACTGCTTCTATAAAGCGGAGTAAGGTCGGGACGGTTATTTTTGTCTACCGGCGTGGGAACGGTAATAATATAATAATTACAATCTGCGATATCTTCAAGTTCTGTCGAACAATACAGACCATTTTCCTTTTCTAAATTCTCCTTTTCAACCAATGCAGACTGAAGCACACCGTCTTCCACCTCTAAAGTAGAATCATGTCCACTCATTAGTTCTTTCACTCTGGCTTTATTGATATCAAATCCAACTACGGGATATTTAGTTGCAAATAATCTTGCTAAAGGCAAGCCAACATATCCAAGGCCTATAATGGCTAATTTTTTATTGATCATTTTTCAATTATTAATTGGGAATAAAATTGAAGTTTAAATTCATAACTAATTAAGCTTTGATTTATTTTTGAGCATCAGGGTCTAAATTTCTCCAATACCAAGAAACAGCTTCCTTTAAACCATCATCAATTCGGTGACTTGGATTATAGCCCAATAATTCCTTTGCTTTTTCTACCGAAGCTAAAGAATGCGGAATATCCCCAGCTCTATTAGGACCGTGTTTTACTTCAACCTTAGCAATCTCAGGATCAAATTCAGAAAGATGCTTTTTCAATAGTTGAGTAAGTTCTACCAAATTGGTTCTATCCCCAACAGCCGTATTATAAACTTCATTTACGGCTTTTTCATTTTCAGATGTTATTGCCCTTAAATTCATTTGAATTACATTATCAATATAGGTAAAATCACGGGAATAAGTTCCGTCGCCATTTATCACCGGGCTTTCGTGCTTCATAAATTGCATCACGAACTTTGGAATAACGGCGGCATAAGCTCCATTTGGATCCTGCTTTCTTCCGAAAACATTAAAATACCTTAGTCCTATAGTGTCTAATTTATATACCTCCTGAAAAATATCGGCATATAATTCGTTTACATATTTTGTAATTGCGTAGGGTGAAAGTGGCTTCCCTATTTCCTCTTCTACTTTAGGTAGTTTTTCTGAATCTCCATACGTAGAAGAACTTGCAGCATAAACAAATCTTTTTACACCGGCATCTCTAGCAGCCACCAGCATATTTAAAAATCCAGAAATATTAACTTCATTACTGATAATAGGGTCGGCCAAAGACCGCGGTACAGAACCTAAGGCTGCTTCGTGTAATACATAATCTACATTTTCACACGCCTTATGACAAGTTTCAAGGTTACGAATATCCCCTTCAATTAATTGAAAATTCTCGTGATTTTCGAAGGCATCAAGATTATGCTTGTGACCGGTAGCAAAATTATCCAGGCAAACAACTTTAGCATTTAAATTTATCAGGGTTTCACATAGGTTTGAACCTATAAAACCCGCCCCACCAGTCACTAATATTTTTTTTTCTTCTAATCTTTGCTGAAATTCAGTCATTTGAAAAATTAAATTACCTTTTTATCGGCCGCAAAGATAGAATTTCTTTATGAGGCTATTGCTAAAGAAACCTTAAAGCTTTAAAAACGTTAAAAATGTTGTTAATATTAGCAACCAGAATCTTTTTAAGGTTGGCAGCTCCAGCATATTTTTTTCAATTTATAGAAGTATATTATCGAAGACTCCTATTTTTTTATCAATTGCATAAAAATCGTCAGTTCAGACTGCACTCTTCGCTATTTATAAGAAAAGATTGATAATTCACGGCCCTTCAACTTTCAGTAAATCAAAGTACTAGTGAACTTTTTTAAAAAAGTACAAGAGTGAACTGTTTACGGAAACTTTAAACAACCATCCCAGCCGCAACGGTTTCATTTGTATTTTCATCTATTAAAATAATACTTCCTGTATTTCGGTTTTCGCGATAAGTATCCAACATCATCCTTCTGGTAGTTCTTATTTTAACCCTGGCAATATCGCTCATAGCCAGGTCCTGACCAGTCTTATCCCTTTCAAAAGTATTGATGTCCATTTTATATACCACCTCTTTGATTAGTGCACGCTCCTCGTGAGAGGTGTGCACTATTGTATATTTCGCTCTTGGTTTAGCAGAGTCATTATTCAACCAGCATAGCATAACATCAAATTCCTGTTCCATTTCGGGCTGGTTATTTTTTCTCACAATCATATTTCCCCGGCTTACATCTTTATCATCTTCCAGGGTCATTGAAATACTCATGGGTGCATAAGCCTCCTGAACTTCATGCTCCCCGGCATTAATGGATTTGATTTTTGATTGAAAGCCTGATGGCAATACTGCTACTTCATCACCCACCCTATAAATTCCGCTAGCGATTCGCCCGGCATAACCGCGGTAATCCCGGAATTCTTCATTTTGAGGTCTTAAAACAGTTTGTACAGCAAAACGAGCGTCTATTTTATTTATATCACTGCTTATATGAAGGTTTTCCAGCGTGCTTAGCAAAGTACCTTCCTGGTACCAGTCCATATTTTTTGAGCGGTTTACCAAATTATCACCCAAAAGCGCACTAATAGGAATAAAACGAACATCTTTCATCAATAGTTTGGAAGAAAATTCTTCAAACTGTCCTATAATTTTATTATATACCTCTTCTGAATAATCTACCAGGTCCATTTTATTGATGCATACAATAAGATGCGGGATATTCAATAAAGAAGCAATAAAAGAATGGCGCTTGGTTTGCTCAATTACCCCGTGCCGGGCATCTATTAAAATAACCGCGGCATTTGCTGTTGAGGCTCCCGTAACCATATTTCTTGTATACTGAATATGCCCGGGGGTATCCGCAATAATAAATTTTCGCTTGGGTGTGGTAAAATAACGGTAGGCTACATCTATGGTTATACCTTGTTCCCTTTCGTCTCTTAGACCATCGGTAAACAGCGCCATATCAATACCATCATGTCCTTTTTTTGCGCTTGTCGCCGTTATTGAATCAAGTTGATCTTCAAAAATCGACTTGGAATCATATAAAAGCCGCCCGATTAAAGTGCTTTTCCCGTCATCTACACTCCCGGCCGTGGTAAATCTTAAAAGTTGGTTGTTATTTATTTCCATTTTATTTCTAATTAAAGATGTCATCAGTACTTTCTTATGAATGACATATCTGAATAGTTAGACCCTGAAACAAGTTCTGGGTGACGTTTAATTAAAAGTAACCCTGTTTTTTTCTGTCTTCCATTGCAGTTTCAGAACGTTTGTCATCTGAACGATCACCTCGCTCCGTTTTTCGCATTGCAGAAACTTCAAGTGCAATTTTTTCAAGGGTGTCGGCATCAGATTCTATTCCACCAGTAATAGTAATATCTCCCAGGGTTCTAAACCTGATTTTCTTTTTCTCTACTTTTTCTCCTTCTTCCAGCTTTAAATATTCTGAAACAGGAATCCAGGAGTTACTTCTGAAAACAACTTCCCGTTCGTGAGCAAAATACAAAGAAGGAATACTAATATTCTCTCTTTTAATATAGTTCCAAACATCCATTTCAGTCCAGTTACTTATAGGAAAAGCCCTGAAGTGCTCGCCTTCAAAATGCTTTCCATTTAGCAGGTTCCAAAGTTCAGGACGCTGGTTTTTAGGATCCCACTGTCCAAAATCGTCACGATGACTAAAGAAACGTTCTTTGGCCCGTGCTTTTTCTTCATCCCTTCTTCCTCCGCCAATAGCACAGTCTACTTTATTTTCTTCAATAGCGTCAAGTAAAGTGGTGATTTGAAGTGCGTTTCGAGTAGCATTTTTACCTTTTTCTTCGGCAACCCGGCCCTGATCTATAGAATCCTGAACAGAACCCACAATTAATTTTACGCCAAGTTTTTCAACTAAATCATTTCGAAACTGAATGGTTTCCGGAAAATTATGCCCGGTATCTACATGCATTAAAGCAAATGGAATTTTACTGGGATAAAAAGCCTTTTTTGCTAAGTGGGTCACTAAAATTGAATCTTTTCCTCCTGAAAATAAGATTACAGGATTCTCAAACTGTGCCCAAACCTCTCTTAATATATAGATTGCTTCTGACTCTAACTCGTCTAAATAATTTAAATAATATTTGCTCATTTTACTTTAATTCAAGTTTCTTTTGAAGCAGTTTCAAAATTCTTTGAGCTGCTTCTTCCAGATTTTCCTTTTCAGTATTTATTTCAATATCAGGATTCACAGGTTTCTCATATACTGCATCTATTCCCGTAAAATTTTTAATTTCTCCCGCTCTTGCCTTTTTATACAATCCCTTTACATCTCGCTTTTCACAAGTTTCTAAACTTGTATTTACAAAAACCTCTATAAAATCATCCTTTCCAATGATCTCTTTCACCATATCCCTATTAGTTTGTTTCGGACTAATAAAGGAAGCCAACACTACAGAGCCGGAATTAACCAAAATCTTGGCTACTTCAGCTGCCACCCTAAGATTTTCTTCCCTTTCTTTATTGCTAAAATTCAGTTCTTTATTTAATCCTTTTCTTAGACTATCTCCATCTAAAATAAAAGTCCTAACTTTTGCTTCATAAAGTAGTTTCTCAACCATATTTGCCAGGGTGGATTTTCCCGACCCAGATAGGCCAGTAAACCAAACTACTAACGAAGTATGACTATTTAACCTATTACGCTCTTTTCTACCCATGGAAAAATTAAATGTTTGGATATTGCTCATATTATCTTTTCTAAATTTTCAACAGAAAAAACCATTCGATTTCGCCGCTGATTACACTAAATATTTTGTGAAGATAACATAAACGCATTTCCATTACAATTTCCAAAGAACCTGCATTGTTTAATTAAATTTCTTAGGCTAGATTTGAAACTACAAAGGAATTATTCAACAATACTTTTCTATTATAAACCATTTCTTTCCCCGTTTGTTTATCAATTACTTTTAACCCAACAGCTTTGCAAATAGCGTGACCGGCGGCCGTATCCCATTCCATAGTTGGTCCTAACCTTGGATAAACATCTATAAGTCCTTCGGCCATCAGGCAAAATTTAAGAGAACTTCCTTTTGGAATTACATTAACCTGCTGCTCATATTTTTCTTTAATCGATTCAATGAAGCTAAGCGTCTCTTTATTAATATGAGATCTACTCCCTGCCACTTTAATAGTTTTTTCAACAAAACCTGGAGAGATTTCCTGTGCCTTATTTATCAAACCTTCAATATCATTTTCATTATTAATCAGAATCTTAAAAGATTTTTCTTCTTTAACATCCCCATAATAAAGCTCTTTACTTACCGGAATATAGATCACCCCAAAAACCGGCAGGTTATTCTCAACAAGGGCAATATTCACTGTAAATTCACCGCTCTTTTTTATAAATTCTTTGGTACCATCTAATGGATCTACTATCCAGCATTTATTCCATTTTTTTCTTTCAGAAAAAGCAATTTCTTCATTTTCTTCACTGATTATAGGTATCCCAGTAGGTTGTAAATATTTATTTATTATATCATTAGCCGATTTATCAGCGAGTGTCACTGGTGAATCATCATCTTTAAGCTCAACATGAAAATTACCATTTTCGTAAACACTCATTATTTCTAAGCCCGCTTTTACAGCGGCTTTTATTGCCACAAGGAAATCCTGTGAAACATTATTTTGAACTTCGCTATTCATACATTTACTAATTGGCAATACTATAATTACTTCGCAAATATAATATTTCCCATTAGTCTATCGAATTAATAGGGTTTTAAATATTGAAATTTTTAAAATTCTAATTCAAGACTTATTTTCTTTGTGAAATACAATAGAATAAAAGATTTAACTAAATAAAAATCAGAATATCTTAATTGAAAAAGACATAATCAATAGACTTCTATTAGACTAAATGAAGATTTTAAAGGTTTTCTTACAAAAAAAACCAATAGTGCAGGGTAATTCAATATGGCATATACTAGCTCATCTTACCAAATTCAATAAATATTTCCCGTATTCACTTTTCTCAAGCTCCACAGCCAGTTTCTGTAATTGAGCTTTATCTATATACTTTTTTCTGAAAGCGATTTCCTCAGGACAGGCAATTTTTAAACCCTGTCTTTTTTCTATAGTTTGTACAAAATTAGAAGCTTCCAGCATAGAATCATGGGTGCCGGTATCCAGCCAGGCGTAACCGCGGCCCATAATTTCTACCTTTAATTCTTTTTGATCTAAATAAGCCTGATTGATACTCGTGATTTCCAACTCTCCCCTCTCGCTTGGCTCACATTTTTTGGCGATTTCAATAACAGAATTAGGATAAAAGTAGAGTCCGGTTACCGCAAAATGACTTTTGGGTTTTTCCGGTTTTTCTTCTATGCTTAGTGCATTCCCCGTTTCATCAAAATCTACAACCCCATATCTTTTTGGATCATTTACGTAATATCCAAATACAGTAGCCTGGCCCGATTCTTTACAGTTTCTAACCGCATTCTCCAGTAAACCGCTAAATCCCTGCCCGTAAAAGATATTATCTCCTAAAACAAGGCATACGTCCTCGCTTCCTATAAAATTCTCTCCGATAATAAAAGCTTCAGCTAAACCATTTGGTTTTGGTTGCTCCTCATAAGACAAATCAAGCCCCCAGGCTTTTCCATCGCCTAGCAGTTTTTGAAAATTAGGAAGATCTTCGGGAATGGAAATAATAAGGATTTCCCTTATACCCGCCAGCATTAAAACAGACAACGGATAATAAATCATTGGTTTATCATAAACCGCCAGCAATTGTTTTGAAACGCTTTTAGTAAGTGGATATAAGCGTGAACCGGTTCCCCCGGCTAGAATAATTCCTTTCATAAATACTGCTCTTTATAATACTCCTTATAACTTCCCGAACCAACGGATTCTATCCAATCGGGATTATTTAAATACCAAGCTACTGTTTTCATCAAACCTTCTTCAAAAGTTACCGAGGGTTTCCACCCCAGTTCCTTATTAATTTTACTGGCATCAATTGCATAACGTTTATCGTGGCCGGGACGATCTTTGATAAAAGTAATTAAGGCTTCAGATGCTCCTTCACTCCTACCCAGTTTTTTATCCAAAATGCTACATAACAACCTGATTAGATCAATATTCTGCCATTCGTTAAATCCGCCGATATTGTAGGTTTCTTTAATTTTGCCTTTGTGAAATACTAAATCAATAGCCCTGGCGTGATCTATAACATACAACCAATCTCGCGTGTACTTTCCGTCTCCGTAAACCGGTAATGATTTATTCTCAATAATATTATTGATGAATAACGGGATAAGTTTCTCTGGAAATTGATTTGGCCCGTAATTATTGGAGCAATTGGAAATTACATAGGGCAAATTATAAGTCTCTCCATAGGCTCTTACAAAATGATCTGAAGCTGCTTTGGAAGCAGAATAAGGGGAATTTGGCGCATAAGGAGTGGTTTCAGTAAATAAGCCTATTTCTCCAAGAGTGCCGTAAACTTCATCGGTACTTATATGGTAAAATAATTTATCTTCCAGATTTTCTTTCCAGATTCCTAAGGCGGCTTCCATTAAATTTAGAGTGCCGGTAATATTGGTTTCTACGAATATTTTCGGATTGGAAATTGACCGGTCTACGTGAGATTCTGCTGCAAGATGAATTACACTATCAAATTTATATTCCTGAAAAAGCGATTTTACTTTATCAGCATCAGTAATATCAGCTTTTAGGAAATGATAATTTTCGGCATTCTCAATATCTTTAATGTTTTCAAGATTGCCGGCATAGGTTAAGGCATCTAAATTAAAGATCTGATAATTAGGATATTTATTTACAAAAAGACGAACTACATGAGAGCCTATAAAACCGGCACCACCGGTAATAAGAATATTTCTTTTCAAAGATTTCATTTAAAAAAATATAGATTTCTCCTCAAAGATAGTTTTTCTAAGCACTTTTAAAACTGTCTTTCAACCTGTTTTTGACAATAAAACTTCGAAGGTTGGAATCAATTATTATCGAAGAAAGCCTAAAAATCTGTAGATTCTAAATGAATTAATTTAGTATTAATGGTTTTATTTATTGGTTGTTTCCCAGCAATACGATTTTCTATCCTATTCACCAATAAATCTACCGCTTGCTCTCCTATTTCTTCCGGAAATTGCTCTACATAACTTATAGATGGCGTTAAAAAACGCGCTACATCAGCATTTAAAAATCCAATTACTTTTAAATCTTTTGGGATACTAATTTTATTCTCATAAGCCAATCTATAGACCATCATAGTACTCACAAAATCTGTACATAAAATTGCCTCTACCTTATCTTCAACCAGAAGTTTCTGTGTTTTTTCCCTTAAAGAATCAGGTTTTGAAGAATTCGCAATATAAAAATCATCCTGGTTTTTAAGAGCATTTCGGTATCCGGTAATTCTTAGTTTCCCCACACCTAAATGATGTATTGAAGTAGCAATTCCTACTTTTTTAATTCCCCGAGACTGGAGCATACGTGTTGCTTCTTCTAAACTATATTCATCGTCTATACCAATTTTATCTACCTGTAAATCAAGGTTAATCCTATCGTATAAAACCACCGGAATATCATAATCTACAAGATTAAAAAGATGATCGTACTCCTTTTTACGTTGTGTTTCTTCTGAAATTGCTATAAGCACCCCATCTACAAATCCCGAGGTTAGCATTTCTGCAATTTGCTGTTCCCTTTCCAGCTTTTCATTAGAGATATAGGTAATCACCTGTAATCCACTTTTCTGGGCCCTGGCCTCAATACCTAATAGTACATTGGCAAAAAATGTATTTGAAATATTGGGAATAATCACTCCTATAGTTCCACTTTTACTGCTTTTTAAATTTACCGCTACAGGGTTGGGGCGATAATTATGAAGTTTAGCAAGTTCCTTAACACGTTCTGCTGTTTTGGGGCTAATTTCAGGGCTGTCGTGCAAAGCTTTAGAAACCGTAGAAACTGAAACATTAAGTAATTTTGCCAGTTCCTTTAAAGTGATTTTATTTTTCATTTTGCTGAATTCTTAATAATGGAACGCTTTTCCTTTATTTTATTTTAACGAAATCGCTAATTTGCAAATATCCAATAAATTCGTGAGTTAAGAAACCCCTACTTCACAAAAGTTTTATTGAAAGATAAAAAGGTTTTTAAAAATATTTTAAATGTTGATAGAAATCTTACTAACCCGATTCAAAATTGTTTCCTATTTATAAATTTGTTTTTAATTTAAATTTTTATTTATGAAATTCCGTAAATCTTACTGGCTTTACATAATTGCGGCAATTATTACCGTTGTAGGCCTTGTCACTGGGTGGTATTTTTTTCTTCTATTGGTGTTTCCTTTAGGCTTTTTCAACTTCGGAAATAATAAAAATGAAGAAGATAATTGATAGCTGGTAAATCTCTCACACCAAAAATAAATATTCTCGCTGAAGCCTTTAAAAATAAGGCTTCATAAGGAGTTAAACTTATCCTAAACAGCATTTTTAATTTGCATATGAGGGCCTGTAAACGTAATTTAACATTATTAATCAATCAAACAATTTAAGATGAAAGATTACGGAACGCTTTCCCAGGCGATAAACAAATTAAAATTAGAAGAAGGTTACGAACACGATTTCAACCTTCTTGATGAAGAAATAGAGCTTAAATCTAAAGACGAGACTTTTGGAGTAGAAGATTTTGACGTAGATAAAGTATTACGTTTTGAAGGAATGAGTAATCCTGATGATAACGCCATTCTTTACGCTATAACCACCTCTAAAGGTTACAAAGGAGTTTTAGTTGACGGCTATGGAATTTCCAGCGGACAGGTTTCTAAAGAAATGATCGCAAAGCTTGATTTAAAAGATAACCGCCCTATTAATTAAACCTCGTTAAACTTCTATTAAATCAGTCGTTTTTATTGGCTGATCCTTCAAACTATTATATTTTTGTATTGAATTTTTAAAAACCATAAATTAAAACTATGAGCTATTTAGGACTCGATAAAGACAAAACAAGTAAAACTGTAGAGGAATTAAATGTTCTTCTTGCAGATTATCATTTATACTATCAAAAACTTCGCAATTTTCATTGGAATGTAATTGGGAAAAACTTTTTCGATTTACACGAGAAATTTGAAGAATTATACGATGATGCTAAATTGAAAGTAGATGAAATTGCTGAACGTATTCTTACCCTGAGATATACGCCAATTAGTAATTTAACCGATTATCTTGAAGCATCTAACCTAAAGGAATCTAAAGCAGATTTAACCGATTATGAAATGATTGAGACCCTGCTTAAAGATCACGGTACTCTACTAAAACAAATGCGCTCTGTGGTAGAAACTGCAGATAAAGCAGGAGACGAAGGTACCATAGACTTAATTGGTGCTTACATAAGAGAGTTGGAAAAAACCAGCTGGATGTTAGATGCCTGGAAAATGAAAACCACAGATTCTCATAAATCCAGCAAATAAATAAAGATTGGAAGACGAATTTAACCTTAGAGAATCCCTTGAAGGGATCACCGCAAAGTTAGTTAGTTGGCTTGATGCCTTAATTTTAAATCTACCCAACTTCTTACTTGCAATCCTGGTTTTTATAATATTTATTTTCCTGGCTAAATATACCGGCCAGTTATTAAGTAAACTACTGGGAAAACGGGTTAAACAAGATTCTATAAGACAAATAACCGTTAAGGTGAGCAAGGCAATTGTGATCCTTATCGGTTTTTTTATTGCCCTTGGCATTTTAGACCTCAATAAAGTGCTTACTTCGGTGCTTGCCGGTGCAGGGGTTGTTGGTTTAGCTATAGGTTTGGCGCTACAGGGAACCTTAAATAATACATTTTCGGGAATTATTTTAAGTTTTTTACCCGAACTTCAAATTGGCGATTGGATTGAAACTAATAGCTATGCCGGGGAAGTAACCGAAATAAACCTTAGGAATATAGTTGTAAAACAAGCTGATAATAATTACGTGGTAATTCCCAATTCTAAAATTGTAGAAGAACCTTTTAAAAATTTTTCCAGAACCAACCGTTCTCGCGTAATGCTGAATTGCGGTGTGGGTTATTCTTCTAACCTGGAAAAAGTAAAAGAAATGACGATTGAAACTATCTCTAAACATTTCCCTTCTCGTGGAAATGAGCAGGTAGAATTTATGTTTACTGAATTTGGAGATAGTTCCATTAATTTTGTAGTTCGCTTTTGGACTGATGTTAAGAAAAACCGGGACATTTTAGTTGCCCGCGATATTGCTATTATTGAAATTAAGAAAACTTTTGACGAGAATGGTATCAATATTCCATTCCCTATTAGAACTATCGATTTCTCTAATACTTTGAATATGAAAAAACCTGAATAACCTTAACTTTTGAAATCAGTTGCTGCGTTTTTCAATCTTTATTCAAAGATATTTTTCAGGCAAATTGTCCTGGAAATTAAAGGAATAATTTAATTTCCACTTCCCTTCTTAAAGTGAAAATTCTAAACTGAATTAATTTTTGCTAAACCAGAATTATTCACTTGAAAATCATTAAAATATGATTTCTCCATAATTTCATAAATGCCTGAAGTCCAACTGATTTAGACATATAAGTACGCTAAAGCACAAAAAAAAGCTGCCAGGGAATTCCCTGGTAGCTTTTTGCTATTATTCTGTTCAGGCTTTTAGAACTGGAATCCGAAACCAAAAGCGAATCGGTAGCCATCGTCACTTCTAAAGAGGCTAAAGGTTCCATTAACAGCGTCTGCACTGTTTACCCAGAAACCAACTCCATAACTGTCGTGCCATTGGTTACTGTCTTCAAAATCGGCCCAAACCCTACCTAAATCATAGCCTCCAAAAACTCCAATTTGTAAAGGTAAAAACCTGGTGGTAAATTGATCAAAACCATATCTAAGGTCTGCACCGGTTGCAAAAGCACTTTTCCCGGCAAAACGTTGTAATCTATATCCTCTTAATCCACTCTCACCACCTAAATGCGCTGCCTGATAGAATTCATAATCGTCACCCATATTTAAATGCGCCTGAACTCTTGTTTTTAAAACCAGTTTGCGGTTTGTGGTAAGCGCGTTATAAAAACCCCAGTAAGGTTTAAAATATCCATAAACCTGATCGGGATCTGCAGTATTCATTTGACCACCCAAATTAAGTTCAAATTTCATCCCTCTACTCGGGTTTAGGTTATTATCATAACTTTCGTAACGATATAAAGCATCTAATCCCGCAAAATATTTTCTGTCGAAGAACTCTGGATCATCGGTTTCAAAATCTTCAGTAATAAATCTTCCTTCTGTATCTTCAACTTTATTTCCTTCAAAAGTGGCCATATATCTAAATAAGCTACCAAAAGGTGTTTTATTTTCAAACCCTGCCTTTACCCCAAATCGACTTATTTTTACACGGTTGTAGTCAAAATCTAATTCATCATCAAAATTCGGCGTTTGATTTCCGAAGCCAAAAAAGTTCCTGGCAAAATTGGGACTGGTATAATTGGCACCAACTTTTAGATTATAATTTCCAAGAATATGAGCAAATTCACCTTCATAATAAAGATCAAAACCCTGTGTTGCAAAATAATAACCCCCGCCAAAGGTATGCTGGGCGGTAAATGGGTTTCGTTTAAAAGCATTAATGGTATTTACAACTTCAAGTCCAATTTTAAAACCATCATCGGGGTTAAATCCAAAACCGGGTAAAATAGCTCCCGTGGTAAAATTCTTTTTATCCTTGTCGTAAGTATTGATTTCATAATCATCGGTAAACCTAAACTTTGCGCCACCGTCTTCTTCAATGGTATTTGGTTTAGATTTATGATCGTAAATTTTAAGTCGGTTGTTATTATTTATAGTATAAATATCATTATTCTGGCCGCCAATAATCCTTAAGAAAATATAGTTATCACCTTCGCCATCTACCTGAATTTTATCATCATCATCCAGGGCGTATAACCAAATCTCGTCAGTATCTTTTTTATCATAAACCTTATCACTCAAAACATCAGCTCTTTCGCCACCTTTATTTCTACTAATCTTAATACGGGTTTTTCCATCCTTCATTCGGGTAACATCAACAAAATCGTCTTTATCTGTGCCCGTAACAATCGCCAAATCGGCAAAGTGATCGTAATAACGCATCGCAATATCTACAATATTATCCCGTCTCGCTTTTACCTTTTTGATTAGTTCTTTGGTAGTATCATCGTACGTTTCAGGCGGAAGTTTTGCAAAAGCTTCTTCAATAACCGCATCGGTCATATTTTCCTGAATATATTCAGCTTGCTCTCTCCAGGTTTCTTTCCCTACATTCTGAAGCAGGGAACGGTCTAGACCTGTAGCAGAAACATTAAACCATTCTACATTATTAATATCTTCACCGTAAACCGCAAATTGCGAAGCAAAGCCGGTTAAAGCTCTTAACGTGCCAAAAAAGGCACCATCAAAATTAGAAAATACCTGGTCTCTATCTCTGGGAATTGGCTTGAATATACGGTTTCCCTCCTCATCTTCAATTTCAGCCCAGCGCCATTGATCCTGGTGTCTATCCCAATCGCCAATAAGCATATCAAATATCCTGGCTTTTACATAGGCCGGTTCGTCTAAAGAGTATTTTTCATCCCGACGCAACCGATCAAACATCCCAGCGGTACTTTGAATATCGTGATTTGGAGACCCAAAACTCTCGGCACCCAACCAGTGATCTTCAGGACGCTCCTCTATCATATAAATTGCGTCTCCATGTTCTTCGTTATATTTCCCTAATCTAGGTTGCTTAGGTAAATAATAAATTTCGGGATTTGTATGGTGTACTCCAATAGCATCAGCCATAGTAGGGATAGCCAAAAATGCATATGGATGCGCCGCAGTATAAAAATCTGAAATTATATCCTCGGCTACTGTATTTTCTAACTGGGTCTCAATAGGCGTATTTTTAAAGGCAACCGTTTGCAAGAACTGAACAGCCTTCTTTTTTATTCTTCTAAAGTTATATTCCCTATCCAGACTATCTTTCATTCTAATAGAAATAGTTTGGTGACCACCACCGGCTCTCATAGCCGTTAAACCTCCGTAAAGGGTTTCCAAATCTGCGACTTCTAAAGTAATATCTGTACCGTAGAGTTCTCGATATCTCTCTCCCCAAACCGTTCTGTGAACAGAGCCTTTATCGGTTTCATTCTCCGGATAAACCGAGGTGGTTACTGTGTCATCAAATTCTTTCGGAAATTCAGAAATATCAAACTCTTGAGGTGCTTCAAATATTTCTTTCTGAAATAACAGTTTTGGTTTGTTCTCTTCATTTCCATAAAAACTAACCCAGGTTGATCCGTCCTTAAACACATCGTAAACTGCAAAACCCTGTTCAGGATAAGCAAAAACCCCATCGTTACTTAAAGTTGCGTAAGTTGCTTTTGAAGTAGAACCCGAAACAATTTGTTTAATCTTTCCATGTTCTATATACTGTAAAGAGTGTTCATGGCCACTCACAAATATTAACCTGTCAGACTTTTGGCCAAGGGTTTCCAGGCGTTTAACTAAAGATTTATAACGTTCGTTTTGAGCATCCTGGATTGAAACACCACCCGTGGTTCTAATTAAAGTAGCCAAAGAACCTAAAATTGGTATAGGAATTTTCTTTTGTGAAGGATAAATGTGCCGATTAAAATTATACTGCCCCCCGTGAATTCCATTGGTGAATAAAGGATGGTGAAGCGCTACAATAATATTCTTATTCTGGCTTTTTTTAAATTCTGTTTCTATTTCAAGAAACAATGCCTCGCGGGTTTTAATTTCGGCACAATCGTCATTTATCGTTGGGCTTTTATCCCAGTCTTCAAGGTACCATTGAGAATCTATAACTATTAGGGTAATTTCGTCCCCAATATCCATAATTTCCAGACCGCAACCTGCTTTTGGGCTCCAAATTAAGTCTTCTCCAAACTTCTCTTTTAAATACTCCTCTTCCCTTTCCAGCCCATCAATACGCTCATTATACCAATCGTGGTTACCGGGAATAAAGAGTACATTCCCATCATAATCTTCAATAGCGTCTAACTGAGCATCTATTCTATACTCTGCAGCCTCTCTATCGGGGTGACCTTCTTCAGGCATTCCGTCAGGATAAATATTATCTCCCAGGAAAATGGTATAATTATCTGATTGTTTTACAGAATCCAGGTAGCTTTTAAAAGCAATAAGACCTTTAGAGCTTCCACCAATTGGCGAGTAACCACCGTCTCCTAATAAATAAAAAGACTTTTCAATTTCTTTATCTTGAGGATATCCAAAATTGGAAGTAGGTTCTCCTTCGCGGTATTTAGGATCTGATGAAACACACGAAAAAATCACTAACAGGGCGGTTAGTGACATAAAGAAGTTAGTTTTTTTCATAAATGGTATTGAACATTTTTTGTACTTTGGCGAAACAAAAACAAGCTAAAATATATGAATAATCTCATTGAGAAAGCAGATGATTTTGTTTTAAATCTTTTCAAAGAAAAATTACCGAACACGTATATATACCATAATTACAAGCATACAGAACGGGTGGTTAAAAGTACTAAAGAATTAATTGCCAATTCTGAAATTAATGTTAAACAAGAGGAGGCGTTGTTGCTTGCAGCCTGGTTACACGATACCGGCTACACCCGCACTTTTAAGGGTCATGAAGATGAAAGTATAAAAATTGCTGAAGACTTTTTGAAGCAAAATAATGCTACACCAGAGCTCATAAAAGACGTTCTACAATATATTAATGCCACAAAATTTGAATCTAAACCGGAAACTCTCCCCGAGAAAATTATAAGGGATGCAGACTCGTCTCATTTTGCTAAAGAGTATTTTGAAGAAACCAGCGAACTGCTAAGGCAGGAATTAGAACTTCATAATATTAAGAATTTTACTACCGGTGAATGGATACAGGAGAACATACGAATGTTCACTGAAAAGCACCAATTTTATACCAATTATGCTATTGAAGAATGGGGCCCAAAAAAGGAAGAAAACCTCCTGGAGCTCATTGCCGATAAGAATAAGCAAGAAAAGAAATTAAAGAAAGAAGAAGCTAAAGCGCGTATGAAGGCGCGTTATAAAAATGATAATCCTGAAAGGAGTATCCAAACGCTTTTTAGGGTAACGCTTAGAAACCACATAAAATTAAGTGATATTGCCGATACTAAAGCCAACATCTTACTTTCGGTAAATGCGATAATTATTTCCCTGGCGCTTGCTAATATGATTCCTAAATTAGACGCGGCCAGTAATAAACACCTACTTATACCAACCTTAATCCTTATTTTGTTTAGTGTGGCATCAATAATACTTTCGGTATTATCTACCCGGCCGCAGGTAACCAGTGGAGAATTTACCAAAGAACAGGTTAAAAACAGGGAAGTAAACCTTCTCTTCTTTGGGAATAGCCATAAAATGCCTTTTGAACAGTTTAAATGGGGTATGAAGGAAATTATTAAAGATAAAAATTATGTCTACGAATCTTTAATGTTAGACCTTCACCTGCTGGGTAAAGTCTTACATAGAAAGTATAAAATTCTAAGAATAACTTATACCGTATTTATGATAGGGATTATCGTTTCGGTAATCGCTTTTGTGAGCGCTTTTTACCTAATGTAATTCTTCCATTAAATTTTCATAAGTAATCGTTCTATCAGGTTCATTGCTATCTGGGGTATATAAAACATTTATCCTAATAGCTTTGAGCCCTACTACTCCCTGCACATCTTCAAGCTCAAGTAGTTCCAGGTCTTCACCCAAATAATTCTTGGTTTGCAGGTATTTTATATATCTTAAATATTCCTTTTCATCGCCTCGCTGGCTATATACAATTGCAATTTTTCCTTTTTGGGTTATGCGCTCTTCGGTTCCTTTTATAAAAGATTTATCTATTCGTTTTTTAATAATTTCATAGCGCGCATTGTAGGTGCCATCTACATCAAATTTCTTTTCATCCATCCTGTATCTAATAGACATGGTAGAATTATAAACCAGGATTAATGAAGCGGCTTCAAGCTTAATTGGCGTAGTTTGCTGCAACTGGTAAAATCGGTTTTCCATTTCGCACATAGTGCTCAATTGCCACAGCCTAAGATTATATAAATACACCTTATTAAAAGGTCTTTCTTTTACCATAGAAGCACCAATATAAATATTGTGGTCTACTCCATCGGTTTTATAACGTTCAAAATAATGCGGATAAATCTTTTGCGCAGCAATTTGTTTTCTGTCTAAAAATCGTGACATAGTGCGATTAATTTGCTGCACGGTTTCATCGTAATTTTTTCGATGATCATAAATTATTCCTGTTTCAGGATTAAGTTGATTTTGATATTCTTCAACCGCTTTTTTCAATTCAGAAGATTGCTTACTTAAATGACTCATAATAGGATTCACCTCCTTCTGAAGCAAATTAAAAACCTTTTGTTCACTGGAAGCATTCAGGCTACTTTCCAGCTCGTCCATAAAATCTGAAATTCTAAATTTAACCTGTTCATAAATAGGAAGTTCCTCTATTTTGTAAGCTTTATCAATTATAGACTGAATAATTTTTAATTGATGAAGCAAATCTTTTTGAATGGCATCATTTCGCGCATCAGAAGAAGCCACCACGTCTATTTGGCCATATAAAGGATAAATATCTTTAAAAACAATGTCTTTAAAGGAAGCCAATCCATCATCATCATAATCTCTAATATATTTTTTGGCTTCTTTTTCAAAAACCCAAAGCACACTTGGGTGTATAGAAGTACATTCACTTTGGATCACAGCCTTTACCCTATTTTCAAAATCGCTGCGATTTCTATCTACCGCAGTAGCTATATAAGGGAGAATTTCATCTAATTTAATAGTATTAATACTATTAAGCTGGTTCTTTTTCTTCGCCACCAACTCCAGGATTCCCAGCAATCGATTATTTTTAACTACCGGGGCCAGAATACAACTTTTTACGTCACCTTCTTTTAATCTTCTGGAAAGGATATTATTTTTCGTTTTTTTGGCATACTCATCTACGTTAGCAATGCTAAAAAAACTGTGATTTTTAAAAATATTATTGAAACCTTCTTCGCAAACGCCTTTCTTACATTCACTTACCAATTCATCATTTAAAATATAACTGTTGGCTTCTTTATATTCCATCTTTTCGAACATTTCGTCTTGCGGATTATAAACGGTAAAACCTACCCGAAGATCAGGGATTTTGTAGATAGACCTAAAAATTTCCTCCAATTTCTGAAGTTCATCTTTTTCTGAAGATTTTTCAAAAAGTAAAGCAGTTTTTAATTCAGATATTGCATCATCCATCGTAACATCGGTAAGATTTACGATAGTAAAACCCTTAAATACCCAACTATTAGGTGGAAATTTTTTACGCCATAAATCTATATCCTCAACATTTTGCAGCAGTTCGTCTACATCTTCATCTGTAATTTTCTTCGCATTTTCTTTGGGGTAGATATCAATAAAATCTCCGTTTAATGCAATACGGTATCGCCTGGTTATACCCTGTTCATCTGGGATATCAAAATATAGGGGGCGGGAATAATCTATTTTATACCCGTAGTAATCGTTTAAAATGTTAATGCATTCCTGCACATATACACTTTTGTTATCCAGATTTCTTATTTCAAGTTCAAAATCGTCTGGAGTATCCTCCATTATTTTCTTTAATCGCTTAGACCTGTTAAATAAGAAATTTTGAAATGGAATAGAAGCCGCTTTAATTTCGTTATTGGTAAGTACATTTGGAAAAAGATCGTCCAACAATACCCTTACCGGCTCTTTGTAATTTTTTAGCTCTTCAAAATCTTTAATCCCTTCGGTTAAAGCAGGAAAAGCCTCCACATGCTCAAGAATACTTTTTATATAATTCCGGGAAATCTCATTTTCTTCAAACTCGAGCTGTTTTTTATACTGCTCAACAACTTTATGAAAACTAATTTGAATCTCAAAAGGTAAATTTTGTTTCTGTTCTTTCATAAATAAGTAATATCTGTTAAAATTACATATTCCGCAAGGCTTACAAATCTACAGAGTTTAAATTAACAATTTTTTATAAAATTTGGAAGGTATTGCCATGACAGATGCTTATTTTTGCTTTAAAATAAACCAATTTTTATGCGTAAAATTATAGTAATGCTGGCGGTTGCAACCGTATTTGCCTCTTGCCAGGAAGATAAAGGATATTTTATTTCTGGAAGCGCTCCAGAAATGGAAAACGGAAAGATGATTTATGTTTCTGAAATTGACGAAAACACCAATCGTCCCAAAAGAATTGATTCTACCTCTCTGGAAAATGGCGAATTTGAATTAGATCTTGAAGATCCAGAAACTCCAAATTTAAGCTTTCTTGAATTTGAAGGTATACAAGGCAATGTGATATTTATTGCTGAAAATGAAAAAATAAACTTCAAAGTTTATAAAGATAGCATAAGAGCTTCTGAAGTAAATGGTGGAAAAGAAAACCGTTTATTGTATGAGTATTTAGGGCATCTTAAGAATATAAACGAAAAAGTAACTAAAGGTCGTAACGCCATGCGAACAGCTTTCCAGGAGCAAGACAGTACTAAACTTGCAACCTTACAGGAAACTGAAACTGAAATTATAGATAACGATAAGGTTTATAAGAAAAAGGTGGTTCAGGAAAATCCCGATTCATTTGTTTCAATAATGGTGATTAGCGATATGCTTAGAATGAAATCGTACCCAACAAACGAAATAAAAGAAATGTTTGATGGCCTTTCTGAAGAAATTCAAAATACTGCCATTGGAAAACAAATTGGTCAAAATCTTGAAAAAGAAAGTAAAGTTGCGGTTGGTAGCAAAGCTCCTAATTTCACAGCTCCAACTCCAGGTGGTGACGAACTTTCTTTAAAAGACGCGATGGGAAAAGTAACGGTAATAGATTTTTGGGCGGCCTGGTGTAAACCCTGCCGTGTAGAAAATCCTAACCTTGTAAGAACTTATAATAAATATAAAGATGATGGCCTTAGTGTTATTGGTGTTTCTTTAGATCGTCCTGGCCAAAAAGACCGTTGGATAAAAGCTATTGAAGAAGATGGATTGCCATGGCACCAGGTTTCTAATCTTCAGTTCTGGCAGGATCCTGTTGCTCAACTTTATGGGATTAAAGCAATTCCCGCAGCTTTTGTTTTAGATGAAGAAGGTACTATTGTTGCCCGTGACCTTAGAGGTGACGATTTAGATAATAAAATTGGAGAATTACTTAACAAAGGATAGTATTTCAGTTTTCAACAGATAAAAAAAAGCGCCGTAGTGGCGCTTTTTTTATTTAGCAGTTATTGAGATTCTATTCCATAAGTAACTGAAAAGAAACATTTACATCTATGCTTATTTCCATTTCACCGGGTGCCATCGTTTCCTGGTTAGAAGCTTCATCTGCAGAACCTTTTATTCTCATAGCACCATAAACCGGCTGGTAATTATTACTACTCCCCTCACTAATCTTATAAGCTTTTCCTACGGTTTGGCCCAAAGGTTTTGCAAGTGCTTCAGCTTTCTCCTTAGCATTTAATACCGCTTTTCTTCTGGCTTCAGCCTTATGTTTTTCAATCTCTGAAGATTCAAATTCAATTCCATTAATTCCGTTAAGGCCATTCTCCAGCAAACCTTTCATTATAGATTCATATTTGCTAATATCTTCCAAAGTAATTGAAATTGCCTGATTAGCTACATAGGTATAGGTTTTATCATTGTAATTATAGCGCTTATTTAAATTCATATAATTAGTATTGATATTTTTTTCGGCAATTCCTTCAGATTTTAGGTATTTAATTACTTTATTCACCACTTCATCATTTTGAGATTTTACTGAAGTAGCACTTTGGCCTTCGTGTTCAATTTGGGATTTTATAGTTACCTTATCGGGTGCTACTTTTACGACTCCTTCGCCGGTAACATGAATTCCGGGATTTGTATCATTTTGAGCTTGCATTCCAAAGCCGGTAATTACGGCCATAAGTAAGATTATTTTTTTCATAGGTGATTTATTATTAGTTGAAAGGGCTAATACAATAAGAGTACCAAATTATATTTTTCCCATTTTTTGCATCACAAATAAGAAAACAATGGGAAGCGCAAGCAATAATACCATTAGTAAATGTTCTTCAAAAACCCAACTGGCTAGCAAAAGAGTTAATAAATATCCGCCTACAGCACCGCCAAAATGGGCATCGTGACCAATATTACCAACCTGGCGCTTCATCCCGTAAATGGTATAAAACAAATAGCCTATTCCAAAAATATATGCCGGGATAGGAATAATAAAAAATAAGCCCAGCATCATATCTGGCCTTAAGAGAATAGCTGAATACAAGACGCCCATCACCGCGCCACTTGCGCCAACAGCCGTATAATGCATATCTTTTTTATGAAAATAATATGAAAGTAAATTCCCTAAAACCAAACTGGCAAGGTAAACAATTATAAAACCTCCTGTTCCCAGAAAAAAGATAACCGAATTGGCAAAAAAATACAAGGTTAGCATATTCACCAAAAGGTGTGTAGTATTTACATGCAAAAAACCTGAAGTAAGAATTTGATATTTGGCGCCGCGATTAATATCGGCAATATTAAATTTATATTTCTGAAAAAAAGAATCGTCTTTAAATCCTTTGAATGAAACCAACACATTTACACCAATAATTATAAGGGTAACCAGGTTTAATTCTCCCATAGTAGCTTTAGTTTAGTGCCAAATATACCATATATTTGCTGAAAATTATTTTATGCAGGCTGTAGTTTTTTGGTTGGCTTACCCGCTACTTTGGCTAATTTCTATTCTTCCTTTTCCTCTTTTCTACCTGGTTTCAGATGTGGTTTACTTTATTGTTTATTACCTAATAGGATACCGTAAAAAAACGGTAACTAATAATTTAAAACTTGTTTTGCCTGAAAAATCTACTGAAGAAATCATTAAAATAAGAAAGAAATTCTATTCACATATGTGTGATATGTTTCTGGAAATGATAAAAAGTATTTCTATCTCTGAAGAGGAATTAAAAAAACGATTTGTTTACACCAATCTTGAAGAGCTTAGGCGAATAGAAAAACTAGACAAAAGTATTATGCTTATGTGTGGGCACTATGCCAGTTTTGAGTGGCTTTTTGCACTACAACTGCACGATCTTAAACACAGCGCATTTGGCATTTATAAAAAAATTAGAAATCCCGGTTTTGACAAACTGATTAATGATATAAGAAGACGGTTTGGCGCCGAACTAATACAAAATTCTAAAGCAAGTTTGCGAATAGCAAATAATCAAAAAGAAGGTATTCGAGGGGCTTATGCTATGATAGCCGATCAATCTCCCAGAACATCCAGTTATAAATTCTGGACAGATTTTATGGGAAAAAAAGTTCCTTTTTATACAGGTTCTGAAAGAATAGCCACAGAATTTGATATGGTGGTATTATATCTCCATGTAGAAAAAGTAAAAAGAGGCCATTATAAGGCCTCTTTAATTAATATTTCTGATAATCCTGCTGAAACTAAAAACAATCAAATAACCTTAGATTACATTCAGCATTTGGAAAAACAAATTCGGGAAAAACCAGAGTTCTATCTCTGGACGCACAAGCGTTGGAAACATGTGGGAAAAGAAATTCCCGAAAATGCTGTTGTTCGCTAAGCTATAATTTTCTCGATTTCTTTAATCATATCCTCAGCTAGTGCATCAGCTTTCGCCTGAGATTTTGCTTCGGTATAAATTCTTATAATTGGCTCTGTGTTCGATTTTCTTAAATGTACCCAGTTTTCAGGAAAATCTATTTTTACTCCGTCTACGGTTGAAACTTCTTCATTTTTATACTTTTCTTCCATAGTCTTTAAAATACTGTCCACATCAATTTCTGGTGTCAACTGAATTTTATTTTTGCTCATAAAATAAGCGGTATATTCCTTGCGCAATTCAGAAACACTTATATTTTTTTCGGCTAAATGGGTTAAAAACAATCCAACTCCAACAAGGCTATCACGGCCATAATGAGATTCAGGATAGATAATTCCACCATTTCCTTCCCCGCCAATTACTGCATTAGAATCTTTCATTAGTTTAACAACGTTCACTTCTCCCACGGCACTGGCTTTATATTCCCCACCGTGTTTTTTAGTCACATCGCTAAGCGCCCGAGACGATGATAAATTACTTACGGTATTCCCCGGTGTTTTAGATAAAACATAATCGGCACAAGCTACCAACGTATACTCTTCGCCAAACATTTCGCCATTTTCATCAATAAAAGCAAGCCTATCTACATCTGGATCTACCACAATTCCAAAATCGGCTTTTTCTTTTTTCACCAAGTCACAAATATCGGCAAGGTGTTCTTTTAAAGGCTCTGGATTATGCGGAAAATGCCCGTTTGGCTCACAATAAAGTTCTACTACCTCAACACCCATTTTCTTTAAAAGCTGTGGGATAACGATTCCTCCACTAGAATTCACTCCATCAACTACCACTTTAAAATCGGCTTTTTTAATTTTTTCGGCATCCACAAGTTTAAGTTTCAACACCTCTTCTATATGGATATCCATATAATTATCTTTCCGGGTGATGGAACCAAGATCATCAACTTCAGAAAAATTAAAATTATCCTGCTCGGCGTATTCCAGAATTTTAGCACCCTCTGCCCCATCCAGAAATTCTCCTTTACTATTTAATAATTTAAGGGCGTTCCATTGTTTGGGATTATGGCTTGCTGTTAAGATAATTCCTCCGTCTGCATTTTCTAAAGGCACGGCTATTTCTACGGTTGGCGTTGTTGAAAGGTCTATATCTATCACGTCTATTCCTAAACCGGTAAGAGTATTCATTGTTAAATCCTGCACCATTTTCCCTGAGATCCTGGCGTCCCGACCTACAACTACTTTTAATTTTTTATCTTCTGAATTATTCTTTAGCCAGGTTCCGTAAGCAGCGGCAAATTTTACGGTATCTATAGGAGTTAGATTATCTCCGGTTCTTCCGCCTATTGTACCACGTATTCCTGAAATTGATTTTATTAAACTCATAAGTTTATTTTATTAAATGTTTTTTAATAGTGAACCGCCAGGGACGAGCTCAAAGTGTTTTATTTCTAGATAAATAAATCTCTATTATCGAGTAAAATTTTAACAAATATACAAGGCACAGACAGGTAGCGCCAAAACTTAACAAAAATTAAACAGGAAACTACGGGATTTACGTAACTTTCAAAGATGAATTTCTTAGCACACATATATCTTTCGGGCGATAATACACAACTAAAAATCGGTAATTTTATTGCAGATTCGGTGAAAGGTAAACAGTATTTAGATTTTCCGCTGGAAATTCAAAAAGGAATCGTCCTCCACCGTGCAATTGATACTTTTACAGATACCCATCCTATTGTAAGTAAAAGTGTAGAGCGTTTATTTGATCGTTACGGCCATTACAGTCGGGTTATTGTAGATATATTATATGATCATTTTCTAGCCGCAAACTGGAAAGAATATTGTGAGATTCCGCTGAAAGAATATACCGAAGATTTTTATAAACTTTTAGAGGAAAATTTTGAAGTTTTACCAAAAACGGTTCAAAATTTTCTTCCATATATGGTGGCCGATAACTGGCTTTACAATTACCGAGAAATAGAAGGAATAGAAAAAATTCTTTTTCAAATGAACCGAAGGATTAAATATCGAGCTAAAATGCACCTGGCAGTAGAAGAACTAAGAGAGTTTTATGAAGAATTTGGAAATGAATTTAGGATGTTTTTTGAAGAGCTAAGGACTTATGTGAAATCTGAAATTAACACATAAAAAAAGAAGAGCCCGAGTTGGGCTCTTCTTAGATTTGTTAAATAATCACAATTTAGTTAAAAGGATTTATATTATTTACCCCATTTAAAATTGTAGGATCGTTTGATAAAATTATATCATCCATAGCGAAATCGTTGCCTGAATTATCATCTTCACGATCTCTGATTCTAATTAACATTGACCCATCTTCAGTAGCAGTCATTATAAAACCTACTGTCTTCCAAACAGAATCGTCATCAGTATCTAAAGGATCTATTGCAAAATTTCCAGCTGTAGTTGCAGATTCTGGATCTCCAGATCTATATACTACATGTAGTCTAGCATTATTAACATCCGGTTCACTAATATCTTTAACACGCATTTTTAAGTAATAGGTGTCACCTTCACATAATTGTGGAGTTCTCAAAGTATAAAGTACTTTATCATTAGAATTAGGAGCACCGTCAAATACTATCATGTTACCATCATCTCCTGCTTCAGCACCCACAAATGGACCATAGTAATTCTTAGGGTTATTTGTAATTAAGTATCCTCCAAATGGAGCAGGTGCCCCTACTGCAGGTTGATCATTATCTTGATAGTACAAACCGTCATTATCTGTATCTACATCAATATAATCAGTTTCTAACCCCTCAAGTTCTACAATATCATTTAAATCTGTTCCAAATGTAACAGTTGCTTCTTCTTCCGAATCAGTAAAGCTACTTAGAAGACATGGATCTGAATCCTCACCACAGTAATCTCCTTCTCTAAAGTGCCAGTAGTTATAAGTATCAGATACTTCATCGTATAGTTCATCCACTTGTTCAGCATCAAAGTCCCCTCTTCTTATAAGAGTTTCCTCTCCATCACTATCTATAGTCCAAACTTCACCGTAGAACCTTTGTCCTTCTCTATCTGGTAATGGAATACACAATGGATCTGCCTGTGTTACTATATCACCGTCCCATTCAGCATCATTTGTACTATTTACCAAGGCATCTTCATCATCAAAAGATAATGTGGATAAATCGGCTTGAGAAGGATACTCCCAAATCTTAACTCTAAAATTAGATGGGTAGTGACGACCATTTATATCACATTCGTTTCCAAATATGCAAATATACTGTAAGGGTAACATTTCAAAATCAAAGAAAAGATAGCCATATGCTTCTGCATACACTTCATCATAGCAAAGTACTTCTAACTCTACATAGGTTTTAGTACCATTATCTAACTGCACGCTTTGTGGAAGAGGATAGTCTACAAAATTTTCAAAGTTCGCCGGACCATAAGTATCATCGGACGATGGAGCCATATAAAGTATATCTCCAGCAGCATTTCTTACATCAAAATAAATAATTGTGTATTCACCGCTTTCCAATTCAAGAAAACTTTCCTCGTACGTTAACCAGTTTGGCATAGTATCCCCATCATTATCATTATCATCAACAGGGATGATATCGATGTCCACAGCCTCAGCATTAGTTAGATCGTCATCACTCACATAGCTGTTTGTTGTTTCATTCATAATTACAGCCCGAATAAAACTAGGTTCAGTGTCATCATTTTCGCAACTTGGCACTACACCATCCTCTAAGATATGTTCTTTAGTTTGAGCAGCTCGCTGATCTTCGAAGTCTTCTAAGAACACCTCAAAAGAGAGAGTAGAAACTTCTCCATCTGGTCCATCGGGACTGTCTGGATTGTCTTCCTTGCTACAGGAAGTCATTACCATCGCTAAAAGAGCGACGTAAGCCAAATAAATTTTAAAGTTTTTCATAATAAAAAATTTAGATTAATTAATAAAAGGTTTGATTAATAAGCCTGTAAAAAGAACCACCCAATGACAGGCCTATGAGTTTAATATTTAAATTTATTCTATTTCGCATATTGATTGATTATCTACGTTAATTGCTGAAATCACTTCAAAAAGACCATTTCCGAAAATCTGGCCCGGATAAAATGGTTCTGAACAACTTGTATGTAGATTATATGATATATCTGAAATTGTAAATTTCAATTCTGTCCATATTGAAGGAATAGGATGTCCTCCATTTGTTGCCTCCCCTGGCAACAGTATTTCTTCATCTTTATTTACATCTCCGTTAAATATTTCGTAAGGAGAGTCTGGACCGTTATGAGTTACCACCAAATTAATTGCATCGTCACCTAAATATTTAACCGTTAGCTCCTTTATTTTCCCACCCTCATCGTTATCACAAGGTACACAGTCTTCCGGTTCTTCCGGATCCTGGGGTTCTTCTTCACATTCTCCTTCGTTTTCGGTTAAATCATCTAATAAATCGAAATTATCTGCTTCATCGCAACAAGCTTCCCTAAAATGGTAATAATAATGTTGCTGTTCTTCCTGGTATATATTAGCTAGATCTTCAGCATTAAAACTTCCTTCCCTTATTAAGATTTCTGTTTCATCCTCTACGATCCATATTTTTGCATAATATTCTTCTATTTCGGGAAGTGGAAAACAGAGTGCATCAGTATAATAATGTGTGCCGTTTTCATCACTAAAGGTCTTTCTTTCATTTTGGGCCACAACAAGTAGGTCAGCCTCATTAGAGTCTTTCCATACTTTCATTTTAAATTGCGCAGGCATATGTTTTTGATCTTCATCACATACATTGCCGTAAGTACATAGGTAAATTAAATTAGTTGTATTAAAATCGAAGAATAGATAACCAAAGGCAAAAGCATAGTGCTCTTCATAACATAATACTTCTACCGGTTGGTAATATTTTACCCCGGGACGTATCTTAACTTGTATTGGTAATGGATTATCTACGAAATTGTGATATTGAATACTTTGGGTATAATCTAAATCTCCATCAGGAATCCTGGGAGCCATATAAATAATGTCAGCCTCATCATTGCCGGCTGCAGTGGCTACCGCAAAATACTCTATGCTATACTCTCCTTCTTCAAGTTCCAGATCTGCTGACTCCTGGGTGAACCAGGCATCCGAATTCCCATCATTATCCAAATCGGTTCCGTTTGGATTAACTTGAATTTCAATCTTATCCTGATGAGAATTTTTATACCAAACCCAATTATCACTTTCATCTTTTACCTTAATAGCAACTCTAACAAACAGAGGATTCTCATTTGAACATTGTGGAATATCATAAGAATCAGAGGAAGTTTGCTTATTTAACTGGTTACGGTTGGCCAGGTCGCTTAGTACACTTCCAAAAGAAAGTTTTCCTACAGCATGAGATTCTTCTAATTCCTTACCTACTTCTTCCTTTGTACAGGAAACAACACAAAACAATATTAGAATTATTCCCAGGCTAAAACGTATAATTTTTTTCATTGCCTAAATAGTTTAATTATTTAACCTGAACTAAATCAGGTGTATTTCAATACACAGTGTAGGGGTAAATTGAGTGGGGGGAATTTTCAGGCTGGTAGGATATTGCCTTTAAATCTTAACACTAATTTATGATGAGGAATGCAACTAGTGTATGGGGAAAACCCTGTAAGATTAACCAAATTCATTTTATATAATTATTAGTCTTTTTCTTACAGAGATATAAAAAACATAAAAGATCAACTAACTTTTTTGCAAAATCTAAAAGAAAATCCAGATGAAATACCATTAATCTCGATAAACTTAAATTATTTATATTCTCCCGGAAAACGCAGAAAATCAAAACATTAAATAAACATTCTTAAAATGCTCATCGAACATTTGAAACAACAGGAAATTGTGCACGACTTAATTTATAAAAATAAAATAAATAAATTTGTAGGCTTTCAATTTGATTTACATTGATTCTAATAATTGTGGAATTTAACCACAAAGGGTGTGGAAATTAAATCTACAGTTTAGAGGCCATAAAATTTTAGAAATAAAAAACCCGGAGGTTTTCCCCCGGGTTTTTATTGATGGCTGTTTTCTTTCTAATTATACAAAAAACCAGTAACCATATTTAATTTCTACTTCTTTCCAGCCCCATTTAGAATTATAATACCATCTGCCATAATTTCTGAGTACCGTTAATCCGTTAAGAGTATAATATTCTCCATTTACATATTTGGGTTCTGACCCATCATCTGTATACATACTTTTAATGCCAGAAATATCTCCTGAAGAAAGTGCGGAACGTTGCACCTGGTAGGTGTTACCATTTGTCCTGGTTATAGTGGGCTCACCATTCTTAGAAAAAGAATAAGCGCCATACATCATTATAGATTCAAAATCCAGGCTTGTGGTATATTCATCACCATCCAAACCACTGGCTTCGTAAGTATGAAAATTATGCTCTGTACCGCTTCTCACATTATCCAGGTGTACCGTAATATAATTATTCCTATCTACACGGCTTTGTTCGTGCCAAAGTCCTACGGCATGACCAATTTCGTGAATGGTATTCCCGGTGCTACAGTAATCTGATAGTGTTATATTCTGTCTACCGCCAATCATCCCTACATAGGAAGAACAGCCGGAGCCGGTAGTAAAGTATATGTAGTTAGATTGTCCTGACCTTTCAACAAACTTTAACGGGGTATTATTCTCCCAGTGACGTATTGCATCGTGAACCCTGTTTTTATCGGGTAGACTGGAATTTATAGAATAATAAACGGTATTATCTGGCCACATTCCCGAAGTACGTCCTGTACTCTTTTCCTGCGGAATAGCCTCTTTGTTTTTATAAACAATAGATTGTGGGGATTTACTTGATTGACCTTTAGGAATCAAAATATCACCCTGGTAAACATAATCATCACCATGATCTTCTACGGGCATTTTTTGACCGGCATAATAAATTTGGGAAACAGGGCCCAGATCGTTAGGAAAGGCCATTTCTGATTGTTGATCTGAGATTTCTTCTGGTTTGAGTTGCGTTTCTGCTTCTTGATTTTCTGAAATTGGATCTTTACTACATGCCAGAATCGCTAGAACAGGTAGTAACAAAAATTTGCTTTTTTTCATAAGTAGGGTTTACTTTTTTTATGATTTAATTAATATAAATTTCATTCTGGATTTACAAAGGTCATTCCAAAAAAAAACCGGCTTTTACAACTCTAAAATTTTAATAGTCAGATTCCTACAAGGATGAGTGTTTTTCAGTTTTAAAACAATTTGGGAATTTATAAAACTTAATAAAAATACTTTTCCACCTCTTCCTAAAGGACTGTTTTTGCTATTATTTCAGTCAGTTTTTAATTAAAAGTGAACTGCAAATTCTCAGAAACTTTTGGCCAACATACAGACTTATTTCCACTCTGTTAATTTTTTTAACAAAAAAGCTGTGCGAAATTTTCGCACAGCCTCTTTTGTAATCTTCAAGAGTGAGGATTACAAAAACCCAGTGAATTAGTCACCCCCCGGTTATAAATTTACTGGGTAATTTTATTCTAGGTATCAGATCTTGAACAAACGTTAGCAGAAAAACGAACATAGACAGTTCCAGAGAAATCTCCTGCAACTTCTACATCCACATCAGCTTCATTCGTATCCTCTGGTGCCGTTAGATCATCTTCGTATACACATGTAATTGCATCACCCAATTCATCTACAATTTCCAACCTATAATCTTTCAGATAAAAACTGGTATTTGTATTTATAAGTAACATATCTCCGTCAGCATCAAAAGAAATCAAGCCTAATGCTACGGTTGTATTATTACCTATGAAAATTGGTAATGGTTCTGAATCTGTTATTGCTATCCACTCGGTAAGATCAGTTACATCAGTTCCGGCCACGTAAACTCTTTCACAGTCGCCAGCTGATGGTAAAGTAGGACACTCTGCAACTGAATCACCACATGTTGGATCGGGATCTCTTACACACCCAGGATTCTCATTTTCATTTAAGATTTCGTCTCCATCAATGTCTGAGTCACAAACGTCTCCTATTCCATCTTCATCCAGATCGGCTTGATCTGTATTGGGAGTAGCTGGACAATTATCCTGTCCGTTAGGTATTGTATCGTTATCACAATCAGCAGCAGGATCCTGAGGATCACACTCTTCTCCATTCCCATTTCCTGGATCATCATCCTCATCACAGAATAGGATATGGAAATAATCAATAGTGCCATCTTCACGAACACTCTCCATTATTTGTGACCAGGTAAGATTAAGAACAATTTCTTCCTCAGCAGGAGTTGGATAATTTCCTTCCCAATTTGATAAAGTTGCAATTATTCTTATATATTCTGTAGTACTGGTTTCATCAAACATAGGCGCTGGAACTGCGAAGCAGAAAGGATCAGCATAATAATCACCGGTATCTTCATCAAATCCATAGCTATCTTCTGGTAGATCCATGCTTGTATACAAAGTTCTATCTTCGTCTCCACCGGTATATATAACCTCAAGGCTGTAATTGGCAGTATAGTGTCTTCCATCATCATCACAATAGTTTGCAAAAATACACACTTCGTGAAGTACCTCAGGTACCAGATCAAAGAATTGGTAACCATATAAATTTACCTCACGGTCATCAAAGCACAGTACTTCAATATCCACATATTTTTTTGAACCTGCTCTTATTGGAAAGTTATATGGAAGACCCTGATTCACAAAAGCTCCATATTCACTGGTAGTTGCCGGTGCAGCCCAAATGACGGTAGATCCTGCATCATCTGGATCACCATCATATACCAGGAAGGTAGTGACTGAAACCGTAGCTGTTTTATCATCAGCATTTGCTACAGGAATTTTTAAATCTTCGTCATAATCAGTGAAAAAGCTTCCATCTTCGCTTAAAATAGGAACATTTACATTAATAACACCTTCCAGGTCTGTACCTGCATTATGTGTTAATTCTATATGCGCATAGGCTGGAGCGTCAGATGAACAGTCGGGAATACTTTGCTTGACCGCTGCACGGTTTACAAAGTCATTAAGGGTTGCCCCCAGACTTAATTCAGCAAAACTCTCTGAACCTGGATCGTTGTTTAAGGTTCCTTCCTCATCTTTTGTACACGAGGTAAAAAAGAGGGAAAAAACGGCCACAATGGCCAGATATTTTCTTAGAAGTATCATAATTAAAGTTTTTGGATTAAATATTTAGAATGGTTAATAAACTACCAGAAGGTTTCATATCCTCCTGGTAGTTAGCTTTTCATTTTAATAGCAAGCTACGGCATGAACAATAATATAGAAGTCATTACTATAGTCTCTTGTCCAGGTATAGGTAAGAGTATTTGCATCAACTTCATCATTAAGGTTATACTGTCCAGGTGCAAAAACATCATTTCCTGATGGTGCAACTTCACTTAAATTAATATGAAGTTCACTTAAGCTCACTCCGGGTTCCAGTGTGATTTCCAAAGTAATATCATCACCATTTACAGAAATCTCAGCTGTAGCTATATGTTCGCCTTTAGAAGTATTATTCTGTGCAGCACCTGCCCAAATATCGAAAGTATTACTACTTCCATCTATACCTGTTTGGTAGTGTTCTGCCCAACCCCATCGATTAGCATTTGCTAAGGTATTAAGAGCAGTATCCCCTTCCATATAGGCGGTTTCGCAGGTATCCCCACCTTCTTCAGGACATCCATTATTAGATTCTGGACCTGCCTGGTAAGGACATTCATCTTCACAATCATTTAATCCATCACTATCAGCATCTCCAGCACAATCATCAATAGGACAACCACCATCTAATGGATCACCGGCTTCTTCTGGACATTGATCACACCCATCTGGAATACCATCTTCATCCATGTCTTCATCATCATCATAGCCTTCACATAAATCATCTTCATTAGGTACGCAGTCACCATCGGTATCCTCTTCAGTTATTGGACAATCAAGTATAGGGTCATCTCCACAGTTAAAGAAAATATGTTCATAATCTATAGTGTCATTATCACCAAAATATGATTGTACATCGTTCCAGCTTAAATAGATGATTTCAGGGTCTTCAGCACCAGGTGTTCCGTAATTGTCAGCCCAACTAGCCAAAGTAACGGTTACTCTTAAGTATGCCTCAGTGTCTAACTCGTCATACATAGGAGCCGGAATTGCTAAACATAGTGGTTCAGCATACCAGTCACCCGAATTATCATCTTCGGTATTTCCGGTTTCAGGAGATCTATTGGTATATAAGTTAATATCATCCTCTCCTTCTCTTATATAATCTATATCAATATTATAATTTGCAGTATAATGTTTACCATTATCGGTACAGTAGTTAGCAAATACACAGAACTCGTATAATTCTATTGGAATAAGATCAAAGAATTGGTATCCATATAGATTTACATCTCTATCGTCAAAACATAAGACTTCAACATCCAAATATTTTTTAGATCCTGCTCTTAAATCAAAATTGATAGGTAAAGCATCATTCACAAAGTTCTTATATTCACCTTCGTCAGTTGGTGCTACCCATATGGGTGAAACACCTTCTCCTGGTTCTTCAGCATACACCATAAAAGTGGTAAGGCTTACTGCGGTTGTAGTTTCGTTAGCCGGAATTGGAATTTCCAGATCTTCTTCGTAATCAGTGAAATAAGTGTCACCATCAAAGAGAATAGGTACAACTACATCTTCAGTTCCCAATTCGTGGGTAAGTACTATCCAGGCATACATTGGTGTATCATCAGAACATTCCGGGATTTCATCTGAAATAGTCTGACGATTATCATTCACAAGATCATTCAAAATAGCACCTATAGAGATACTACCCATTTCCTCGTTTACAGAGGGCTCATTGGTCTCTTCTTTACTACAGGACGAAAATAGCATCCCCGTAGCCACGAAAATGGCCAGCATTAATTTTAAATTCTTCATTGTTTCTATGTTTTAAAAGGAATTAAAAAGGTGTCCCAAAAACTGGGACACCTTTTAAGAGTTTTTAGTACTCTTCAAATTCTCCACAAGCCAGTGGTGTCATATCAGACTCATGTAACACAGCTGTTCTATTAGCTAGATTAGCAGCTGCTACCTGAGCAGGAGTTAAAGTAAAAGTCCTGGTGTAGAATAAGTTTCCAGCTCCGTCAGCTACAGGCCATACATCTCCTGTATAATCAAGATCCCAAATTGGCGAACCAAAAGCATCACAACTTGCATTTTCATGGATATGTTGTGGTACATCTCCTGGAGTAAGTTCAGTAGCTGCTGTAGTAGCAGTTAATTGATTCCCCTGTAACTTCAGGTATGCAAATCCTACAGCATTTGAATCACCTAAATTCTTTAAACAGGCTTTGTAACGTTTAGCTTCTGTTCTTGGGTCATCAAATGGTGGAGGGTTATCGCCACCACATCCATAATTAAAGTGGTAATAATCCATTGTTGAATCGTCGTCTTCACTATAGAACATTCTAATTTCTTCATCAGTGATAGGACCAGCAAGAATTACTTCTCCTGCATCGTCTGAACTATACTCATCGGTATTATCTAATGTAATTTCAAAGTAGTAAGTATCAGTTTCAGCTGTATCAGGTAACCAGAAACATAATGGATCTGAATAATAGTCACCAGTAGTGTCATCTTCATCTACAGTATTAGATTCAGTGTAAATTGGATCTCCAACTGCTTCTGAGCCCATCCATACATTAACTGTATAACCGGCTACGTAGTGTCTACCATCTTCTGAAGGACAGAAGTTTCCGAATAAACAGAATTTAATCAGCGGAATTGGTACAAGGTCAAAGAATTGATATCCGTATAAGTTTACTTCTCTATCATCGAAACATAAAACTTCTACATCAACATATTTCTTTGAGCCGGCTCTAAGTTCAAAATTAATTGGAAGCGGATCGTTTACAAAGTTTTCATACTCACTACCTTCTTTTGGAGTAACCCAAATTGGCAATGTACTTTCACCCGGTTCTTCGGAGTACACCCAGAAATCTGTTACACTAACAGAAGTAGTAGTTTCCCCGGCAGGGATTGGAATTGCCAGATCTTCATCATAATCTGTAAAATAAGTGGTTCCATCAAAATTTACAGGAACAACTACGTCTTCTTCCCCCAAATCATGGGTTAGAATAACTCTTACATACATGGGAGCATCATCGGAACATTCAGGAATAGACTGTTTTAATAATCCCTGTCTATCCAGGTCGTTTAAAACTGCTCCCAGGGAAATGCTCGCCATTTCTCCATCGGTTCCCACATTGTTTGTGGGTTCATCTTTACTACAAGATGCAAATAACATCGCGATAATCACGACGCTTGAAAGGTAATTTTTTAGGTTTTTCATAACACTAAAGTTTTGGTTAATAAATATTTAGAATGGTTAAAACAATATATATAAATATGACTCTGTAAAGAGCATCTTGATATATCAATACTACTTGTTGGGGGCTTAAAATAAATAGGCTGAGGTAAATACTAGTGAAGTGGGGTGACTAGTAATTCATATGATAAATGTAGTCTAATTCTTTCCTATCATGCTATAGGGGTTTTCTCCCCTATTTTACCAAAAAGTCTAATTTTTAGACTTTTTGATAATCTATAAGCTTATGATTTATCGCATATATGATGCTCTCCAGGATAGTATCAGAGTTAGTTCTTTTTATAATATTAGAACGATGTTTCTCTATTGTTTTTGGGGAGATAAACAGCGCTTCAGATATATCTTTGGTTTTATAGCCTTTTATAAGTAATTCAATAATTTCCTTCTCTCTATTAGTGAATTTAAAATCGGTTAGCTGGCTATTTTGTTTGAAGCAATTTTCTACTTCTTCAGAAGCAGTGCCTATTCGGTCATTAATCACTTCGCTTTCTTCCATAAGATCAATAAACATGACAAATTGATGCCCAAAATTCCTGTTTAACTTAGAAAAATTAATACGGGCATTTCTCACCTTATCATTCCTTAATAGTAAGGCCGTCTTAGTGGCTGCTTTTATATGTTTACCGCGGGCAAAATTTCTTAAACTATCTTTAACCTTTTGTACATTTTCGCATTTCACGAAATCGGTAAGTTTTAAACCCTTTTTCTCTTTCACATCAAAACTTTGCTTAAAAGCATCGTTCATGGCTACAATTTCATTTTGATCCAGTAGCACTACCGGTTGGGAAATAATATTAAACATTCCCATAAAAGCGTCTTTCCAATAATTGGAAAGTGAACGGTTGCTATATACCAGTTTTACAATCTTCCCGCAAAGTGCCTTTATAGTAGGAGAGTATATAAACTCGTCTACTACTTTTCTAAATCTACTTTCAGCTTCGGCCCTATATCGTTCTTCGGCATAAACAACCAGCCAGGCTTTAGTAAGAAAATGATTTGATTTAAAATTGGCGATATTCTTAAAATTCCTACCCGATCTAAAAGAAGAATAATCTAATAAGATTATATCGGGTAATAAATTAAGTGCCATGTTAAAGCCAGTATGCAAAGAGTTTGCGTGAGCTACTTCAAATTGCATACTAACACCCTCCTGAACACAGTCTACCATACTTTGTTTGTTGGTAATAAGCAACAACTGCTTTTTTTCTGTTATCATAATACATCAATTTTGCGGCTATTTAGCCAGTTAGTAAAAACTGTGGAGTAGGTCCACAAAAAATTAAATTGATAGATTTAAAACATAACAATAGAAGGGTCTGGATGTTTTAAATCTTACGTGGGGGGTTAAAAATAAAGGGGCAAAACTGATGGGGCTAAAAACTACCTACTTGTAGGTTTAATACTTTTCTGGGGGGATGAAAAAAATTTCATGAAGATTTGGTATCTCAAATATAGGGGATTAACCTTATTTTATGCAAAAAAATAAAGTAATATTATACTGACAATCAACAGAATAAACAAAGGATAAAAGGAACATTATAGCCGATAAATTCTATGTTTTTAAAAATTTGTTTTTTCACCACCTTAACTACTCTAAAATTTTATTGCTAATTCCTCTTTCAAAAACTTTAAACCATAATTAACACTACCAGAAACTTCCTTTCTTTTTAGTTAGCAACACTTTAAGTACCTTTGCCCCCTTGATAAAAAATATGGCTAAAACCGAAGAATTTATAGAAGTATTAGGGGCTCGCGTCCATAATCTTAAAAATATAGATGTTAATATTCCAAGAGAAAAACTGGTGGTAATTACCGGTCTCTCAGGTTCAGGAAAATCATCCCTGGCATTTGATACTATTTATGCCGAAGGACAGCGCCGTTATATAGAAACATTTTCGGCCTATGCAAGGCAGTTTTTAGGAGGCCTGGAGAGACCAGATGTAGATAAAATTGAAGGTCTCTCTCCTGTTATTGCCATAGAGCAAAAAACCACCAGTAAAAATCCGCGAAGTACGGTTGGGACTATTACAGAGATTTACGATTTCTTACGCCTACTTTATGCACGTGCCGGTGAAGCTTATAGTTATAAGACCGGGGAGAAAATGGTTAGCTATACCGATAGCCAAATAAAAGACCTCATTTTAAAAGATTTTAAAGGAAAAAAAGTAAGTGTTTTGGCTCCCGTGGTAAAATCCAGAAAAGGGCATTACCGTGAATTATTTGAGCAAATAGCCAAGCAGGGATTTCTTAAAGCAAGGGTAAATGGGGAAGTTAGGGACCTTGTAAAAGGAATGAAACTGGACCGGTACAAAACCCACGATATAGAGATTGTAATAGATCGCTTAAAAATTGATGATAAGACCGATGCGCAAAAGCGCCTGGATGAAAGTATAAAAACCGCAATGTATCATGGTAGTGATACGCTAATTATTTTAGACCAGGAAACTGAAAATGTTCGGTATTTTAGCAGGAATTTAATGTGCCCCACCACGGGAATTTCTTATCCTAATCCTGAGCCCAATACTTTTTCTTTTAATTCGCCTAAAGGTGCCTGTCCAAGCTGTAACGGGATTGGCACTTTATACCAGGTGAATATTGATAAAATTATTCCAGATAATTCTAAGTCGATCAAAAATGGAGCACTGGCTCCTCACGGTCCGCAAAAAAAGAACTGGGTTTTTTCTCAGCTGGAATTAATTGCTGAACGCTGGGACTTTAAACTTACAGATCCTGTTTCTAAAATACCAGATGCTGCCATGAAGTTTATACTTTACGGAGGCAAAGAAACTTTTACCAAAGAATCTAAAAGCCTTGGTGTAAACCGCGAGTTTAAGATTAATTTTGAAGGCGTAGCAACTTTTATTGAAACTACTTTTAATAATAACGATTCTACTTCTTTAAGACGCTGGGCCAAAGAATATATGGATAAGGTTGAATGTCCCGTTTGTGAAGGCAGCCGACTTAAAAAAGAATCGCTTTATTTTAGAATTAACGATAAAAATATAGCCGAACTTTCTTTAATGGATATTGAAGATTTGGCTAAATGGTTTGTTGGGTTAGAGAAAAAGCTAAGCGAAAAACAAAACCAAATTGCTGCTGAAGTTATTAAAGAAATTAGAACAAGAATTGGTTTCCTGGTAGACGTTGGGCTTACCTATCTTTCCCTTAACCGGGGTTCTAAATCGCTTTCTGGTGGTGAAGCACAAAGAATTAGATTGGCTACACAAATTGGTTCCCAATTAGTAGGGGTTCTTTATATTTTAGATGAACCAAGTATTGGTTTACATCAGCGTGATAACGAAAAACTTATTAATTCACTTATTTCTCTAAGGGATATTGGCAATTCTGTGATTGTGGTAGAACACGATAAGGATATGATAGAACGCGCCGATTATGTGATTGATATTGGTCCGAGAGCCGGAAAACACGGTGGTGAAATTATAAGTGAAGGCCCGCCTTCAGAATTATTAAAACACGATACGCTTACTGCTTCCTATTTAAACGGAACTAAAGAAATTTCAATTCCTAAAGAAAGAAGAAAGGGAAATGGAAAGCATATAGAACTAAAAGGAGCAACCGGAAACAACCTTAAAAATGTTTCTATTAAAATTCCTTTAGGACAAATGATTGCGGTTACGGGTGTTTCCGGAAGTGGAAAATCCACGCTGATCAACGAGACGCTTTATCCTATTATGAATGCCCATTATTTTAATGGCGTAAAAGAGCCAAAACCGTACAAAACAATTAAAGGACTGGATAATGCCGATAAGGTAATTGATATTAACCAGACACCAATTGGTAGAACTCCAAGATCTAACCCGGCTACGTATACCGGCGTATTTTCAGAAATTAGGAGTCTTTTTGCTAAAACCCCTGAGTCGCTAATTCGTGGTTATAAACCCGGAAGATTCAGCTTTAACGTAAAAGGCGGGAGATGTGAAACCTGTAGAGGGGGCGGACTTAGAGTTATAGAAATGAATTTTCTCCCAGATGTTTACGTAGAATGTGAAACCTGCCAGGGAAAACGCTTCAACCGTGAAACTCTTGAAATTAGATATAAAGGAAAGTCTATTGCTGATGTTCTGGAAATGACAATTAATGAAGCAACAACTTTTTTCGAAGCTATTCCGAAGATATATAGAAAACTAAAAACCATAAAAGATGTTGGTTTAGGGTATATCACGCTTGGCCAACAAAGTACCACGCTATCTGGAGGGGAAGCCCAGCGAATTAAACTTGCTACAGAACTTTCAAAACGTGATACGGGAAATACTTTTTATATTTTAGACGAGCCAACCACCGGTTTGCATTTCGAAGATATTCGGGTATTAATGGATGTTTTAAACGAATTAACAAATAAAGGAAACACGGTTCTTATTATAGAACATAATATGGATGTAATAAAAATGGCCGATTATATAATTGATATTGGTCCCGAAGGGGGTAAAAATGGCGGAAAAGTTATCACTAAAGGCACCCCAGAAGAAGTGGCCAAATCAAAGAAGAGTTATACTGCCAGTTTCCTTAAAAAAGAATTACACTAACTATACTAATTATAATATGAATAAAAATCTTAAAAATAAAGCCTGGAACGAAATTAAAACAAACGATTCATGGGCCATATTTAAAATAATGGGCGAATTTGTAAATGGCTACGAAAAGCTAAGTCAAATTGGCCCCTGTGTTTCAATTTTTGGTTCAGCCAGAACCAAACCAGATCAAAAATATTATAAACTAGCTGAAAAAATCTCTAAAAAAATTGTTGAAAACGGCTACGGCGTAATTACCGGCGGTGGGCCTGGAATAATGGAGGCCGGTAACAAAGGTGCCCATCTTGGCGGCGGAACCTCTGTAGGATTAAATATAGATTTACCTTTCGAGCAACACGACAACCCATATATTGATAATGATAAAAGCCTGGATTTTGATTACTTTTTTGTTAGAAAAGTAATGTTTGTAAAATATTCGCAAGGATTTGTAGTTATGCCAGGCGGTTTTGGAACTTTAGACGAACTTTTTGAAGCCATTACCCTTATTCAAACCCATAAAATTGATAAATTCCCTATTATTTTAGTGGGAAGAGATTTTTGGGGAGGTCTTGTAGACTGGGTTCAAAAAACACTTTTAGATACCTTTCAAAACATTAGCGCTCCAGATATGGATCTAGTTCAGGTTGTAGATACCGAAGATGAGGTTATTGAAATTCTAAACGAATTCTACGGGGAATATAATCTTAGCCCTAACTTTTAATCAAATCTTAAGAAGGAAAAAAAACTTTGATTATATTTAGCTCGAATTCAGTGTTACGTTAAATATATTCCCATTGAGATTTTATCTGTTTTATTTATTTTTTTTTGTGGGAATTGGATGGAGTTTTGCACAAAACTCCATCTCCTTACAAGCTCACTTAAACGATAGTACACATACTTTTACTATAGAGCAGGAATTGGTGTATACCAACTCCAGTAACGATACTCTTACCCAAATTTATCTAAACGATTGGGCAAATGCCTTTAGTGCAAAAGACACTCCCCTTGCCAAACGTTTTGCCGAAGAATTTGCGAGACGCTTCAGGTTTGCTAAAAATGAAGAGCGAGGTTCTACCTATATTAATAAACTTACCAATACCGAAAATGAAGCCTTAATTTGGGAACGCCCATTCCTGGCCCAGGACCTTATTAGAGTTAAACTTTATAAACCTTTACTACCCGGTAATAGCATCACCATTAATTTAGATTACCAGGTAAAGATTCCTATAGATAAATTTACGCGTTACGGGGTAGATTCAAATAATAATTATAAACTGCGGTATTGGTATATTACTCCCGGCATTTATAAAAACGGGAATTGGGAAGTTTATAGCCATAAAGATTTAGGCGATCAATATAATGCAATGCATGATGTTGAAATTACCCTTACTACTCCACCTAAATACTATGTAGGTTCGGCGCTGGACTTTGAAAGTGTTAGTACTACTAATGGCTCAAAAACCGTAAAACTTTCAGGGAAAGATCAATTAGACACTAAATTATACCTAACCAACTCTTTCATTTTTGAGTCTATTAGAACCGAAGATCACGAAATATTTACAAATGTAGATGATGATGAACTTCAGCCTGAAATAAAAAGAATTTTATTAAATCGTATTTTAAAATACTATAATAAAAGACTTGGGGAATATCCTCATCAAAACATTTTTGTAACACGGGACGATTATTTAATAAGCCCTATTTATGGTTTAAACCAATTACCGGGCTTTATTCGTCCTTTTCCAGATGGTTTTCAGTACGATATTAAGCAGTTTAAAACCATTACCAATTATTTGCTGAAAAATTCGGTGCACATTAATCCGCGAAAAGAACAATGGGTTCATGATGCCATCCTGGTTTCTTTAATGATAGATTATGTAAATGAGTATTATCCTAATATGAAACTTTTAGGAAACCTCAGTAATATTATTGGTATACGATGGTTTCACGCAGCAGACCTTGAATTTAACGACCAGTACCAGTTTCTTTATATGAATATGGCAAGAATGAATTTAGACCAACCGCTTAGAACCGCGCAGGATTCCCTGGTTAAATTCAATAAAAATATTGCCAATGCCTATAAAGCCGGAGTCGGCTTAAAATATCTTGAAGATTACCTGGAAAACGATAAAGTTAAAGATGCAGTTAAAGATTTCTACCAGGAAAATAATATGCGCCCCACTACTGCAAAAGATTTTGAGCAGAGCTTAAAAAGCCATGCAACAAAAGATATTTCGTGGTTTTTTCAGGATTATGTAGACTCTAATAAAAAAATAGATTTTACCATTCAAAGACTAAATAAAACAAAAGATTCGCTGCGGGTAACCATTAAAAATAAAAGAAACACCAATTTTCCTATTTCTTTATATGGTTTAAAAGATGGAGAAGTAATCTTTAAAAAATGGGTAGATAATATAGATAAAACCAAAACAGTTGAAATCCCACGGCAGGGTGTAGACCGGCTCGCATTAAATTACGAACAAAACATTCCGGAATTTAACCAACGGGATAATTATAAAGCGGTGACTAAACTTTTTAATAAACCGCTTCAGTTTAGATTACTCCAGGATATAGAAGATCCCCGGTATAACCAGTTGTTTTTTATGCCAGAATTTAATTATAACCTTTACGATGGTATTTCTATTGGGCCCAAATTGTATAATAAAACAGTACTTTCAAAAACCTTTAATTTTAATATTTCACCTAAATATGGTTTTAATAGTGAAACCATAGTTGGCTCGGCTTCTTTTAGCAATACCCACCAGTTTGAAAATAAAGAACTCTACAAAATTTCTTACGGTATTGGAGGGACGCGCTATTCGTATGGCTACGATCTCTTTTATGAAAAATATACTCCATTTTTAAGTTTTTCTTTTAGAGATAAATATTTACGGGATAATGAGCGTCAAAATCTGTTGATTAGAAATGTAAATGTAAGACGGGATAGCGATCCTGATAAAACTTTAGACGAACCCAATTACAATGTTTTCAACATTAATTACAGGTACAGTAAGCCTCATTTAGTAGATTATTACAGTGCTTCTTTTGATTTTCAACTGGCAGAAAAGTTCAGTAAAATTTCTATGAGCCTGGAGTATCGAAAATTGTTTAGAAATAACAGGCAAATAAATCTTCGCTTATTTACCGGAACATTTTTGTACAGCGATAATATGGAAACCGATTATTTTAGTTTTGCTTTAGATCGCCCTACAGATTATCTTTTCGATTACAATTACTACGGAAGAAGTCAGGGCTCCGGTCTCTTCAGTCAGCAAATTATTGTTGCAGAAGGCGGGTTCAAATCTCAACTACAGCCCGAATATGCTAACCAATGGCTAACTACTTTAAATGCCAGCACTAACCTATACAAGTGGTTTTTTATATATGGCGATGTAGGTTTGGTTAAAAATCAGCACCAAAATGCGCGGTTTTTATACGACTCTGGGGTACGCTTGAGTTTAGTAGACGATTATTTTGAAGTTTTCTTTCCTGTTTATTCCAATTTAGGCTGGGAAGTGGCCCAGGAAAATTATGATCAAAAAATAAGATTTATTGTTTCCTTAGATATAAATACATTAATTAGATTATTTACCCGGCGCTGGTATTAACAAATATTTAAATGCTTAGGTAATTCTTAGCATTCTTCAATTCAATTACATATTAATCAGTATTTACTATTAAAACTGATATTTCATTTCAGTAAACACAATAAAAATCCTTTAAAATACACTTTTCTTAAAATATTTTGATTTTAATGAATTGTGTACAATCTAAGTTTTCGTTACATTTGTTATTATTCATAAATTACGTTCATGCAAAGCGAAACAAAAACTAAAGATTCAATTTCATTTGAAGATTTCAAGGCCGAGGTGCTGGCAGATTACAACATAGCCGTTACCAGCCGGGAATGCAGCCTTTTGGGAAGACGTGAAGTGCTTACCGGAAAGGCTAAATTCGGGATCTTTGGCGATGGAAAAGAAGTGCCACAGCTTGCTATGGCAAAGGCTTTTAAAAATGGTGATTTTAGGTCTGGTTACTATCGTGATCAAACTTTTATGATGGCCATTAATCAATTTAGCATAGAACAATTCTTTTCCGGTTTGTATGCCGATTCTAACCTGGAGAATGAACCAATGTCTGGCGGAAGACAAATGGGAGGACACTTTACCACCCACAGCCTTAATGAAGACGGTAGCTGGAAAAACCTGATGGAACAAAAAAACTCCAGTGCAGATATTTCTCCTACCGCCGGTCAAATGCCAAGACTTTTGGGACTCGCACAGGCTTCAAAAATATATAGAAACGTAGCAGGTATTCCATCTGAAAAATTTTCAGAAAATGGAAATGAAATTGCCTGGGGTACTATTGGAAACGCCAGTACCAGTGAAGGTCATTTTTGGGAAACCTTAAACGCAGCCGGCGTTATGCAGGTGCCTATGGTTTTAAGCGTATGGGACGACGAATATGGAATTTCGGTACACGCGAAACATCAAACAACAAAAGAAAATATTTCTGAAATCGTAAAAGGTTTCCAAAGAAATGAAGATGAAAAAGGCTACGAAATAATCGTAGTTAATGGCTGGGATTATGTAGCGCTTATTGAAGCCTACGAAAAAGCCGAAAAAATAGCCAGAAAAGAACACTGCCCGGTGCTTATTCACGTGGTAGAACTTACACAGCCGCAAGGGCATTCTACCTCTGGTTCTCACGAGCGTTACAAAAATGAACAACGCCTTTCCTGGGAACGTGAATACGATTGTAATGTTAAGTTTAGAGAATGGATTCTTGAAAACAATATTAGCACAGATGAAGAACTGCAAAATATTGAGAAAGAAATTAAGCGCAAGGTAAGAGAAGGCAAGAAAAAAGCCTGGAATAACTATTTACAGCCTACAAAAGAAAAGCAAAAAGAGTTACTCGCAGTACTATCTAAACTAGCAAAGAATACCGAAGAAAAAGAGAGTGTAGTTAAACTGGCAAAAGAGCTTAACTCAAATAAAGAACCGCTTAAAAAAGATCTTGCGGTTGCTGCAAGAAAAACTTTAAGAGCTGTTAGAAAAGAAAATTCAGAAGAGAAATCCCAATTAATAGATTGGTTCACAGATTTTGAGAAAGATATGGCAAATGATTATAACAGTCATTTATATATCGAAAATAAAGGAGTTCTTTCTGAAGTTTTACCGGAATATGATGAGGATTCAGCTGAAGTTGATGGAAGAATTATTTTAAGAGATAACTTCGACCAGATTTTTGGTAATATTCCTGAAACATTAATTTTTGGGGAAGATGCGGGTGAAATTGGCGATGTAAACCAGGGACTGGAAGGTCTTCAAAAAAAATATGGAAAACTACGCGTTGCCGATGTTGGTATTCGCGAAGCCACTATTCTTGGCCAGGGCATAGGAATGGCAATGAGAGGTCTAAGACCAATTGCCGAAATTCAATACCTGGACTACGTTATGTACGCCTTACAGGGAATGAGTGATGATCTGGCAACCCTACAATATCGTACCAAAGGAAAACAAAAAGCTCCACTAATTATAAGAACCCGTGGTCACCGTTTAGAAGGAATTTGGCACAGTGGTTCACAAATGGGTGGAATTTTAAACCTGGTTCGCGGTATGTATGTTTTAGTACCAAGAAATATGACTAAGGCTGCAGGTTTTTATAATACTTTACTGGAACAGGATACCCCTGCATTATTAGTAGAATGTTTAAACGGTTATCGTTTAAAAGAGAAAAAGCCAAGTAACCTGCCTGAACTTAGAACGCCAATTGGAAAAGTTGAAACGGTAAGAGAAGGTAGTGATATCACTTTAATTTCTTATGGCTCTACATTAAGAATAGTTTGCCAAACTGCTGAAGAATTAAGCGAATATGGAATTAATGCAGAAGTTATAGATGCCCAGTCTCTTCTACCTTTTGATTTAGATCACGACATTGTAAAAAGTGTAGAAAAAACCAATAGACTTCTGGTTATAGACGAGGATGTTCCGGGAGGAGCTTCAGCATTTATTTTAGATAAGGTTTTAAATGAACAAAACGCCTGGAGATACCTGGACAGTAAACCGCAAACCCTAACCGCTAAGGAACACCGCCCGGCTTATGGCACCGATGGGGATTATTTTAGTAAACCTTCAGCAGAAGATATTTTTGAAAAGGTTTATTCGATTTTTAATGAAGTAAACCCCGAAAAATATCCGGCGATAAGATAAATCTTGTTAATTGTTTAAAGTGGAAATCCCCGGTCTAAAAATTAGCCCGGGGATTTTTTATTTGCAGTTATTTCTAATTAAAGCAGAAGCCTTTAAGTTTATATCCAATTAAATTCGCTAATTCTAAAGCCACTGAAACAATCATCTACACAGCCTTTTTCAACAAAACCGCAATTGGAGATTATTCCAGCTTCATCTGTATTAAAGTAAATCTCGTTATCTGCTTTATTAATATTTAAATAATCAGATAAACAGGTTTGATATAATTCATCTATAAGCAAAGGATCAAAACCTTCAGAGTGACTACCAATTTCCACCCCGGTTTCTGTATAAGATTCAATTTCTTTTTCTACCAGTTGGCTCTCCTCGTTAAGTATCTGTTCAAAATAAAGATATTCTCTTTTGCTAACCACACCATCCTTTACAGTAATAGTAGTTCTACTGCCAACCCCCGTCCAGGAAATAAAACTCACAGTGTAGCTGTAGGTTTCAATATTCTGTACTTTTAGCTCCTCCCATATTGTTTTACTATCGTTGTAACTAATACCACTTTCTCCGGTGATTTCGCCTCTATCATTATCGTTCGTGGAGCAGGATAAAAGAGTAATAAAAAATAAAAAGAGGATAAAACAATTTGAAATTTTCATAGTATCAGTTTTGAATCACTATATGTAAGATGCAGAAAATTACATTTGGTTGCGTGCCATTTACAACCTTTTTGAGAATTAAGTTTTAATTCGACTTTTACATCCAATGTTTCGAACTAACCTCTGCCTTATATAATACATAATTTACGTACTGAATTATACCAGTATTCACCGCATAAAATTTAAGATCACCTCCCGCGGTATGAAAAACTACATTTACCAGGTTTTTTCTGCGATACCAAATAGGCTGTTTTACGCTTATAGATTGGATTTTAAATAATTCCAGGGTTTCATCGGTTTTATTCCAGAAGCCAGTTTTTTTCTGAAGAAATTCTTCGGTAAAAATTAGTTTTCGGGCTTTAAAGGCAAGTACTTGTAAAATTAAAGCAGCAATAATATATAAGCTCGAAATGCTTAGTATAGCTCCTAATTTAAGGTTTATAAAGTCTAAAAAATACCAGAAGGCAAGAAAAATAACTACCGGTAACATTGCCAGGGAAATTTTTCTAAATAATAATAATTTATCTGGTCTAAAGGTTGTGCTGAAACTGGATTTAGAAGATTCCGGATATAAAAAATATTTTATCTTTTCTACGATTTCTTTTCCAAGACCTGGAATCTTTATTTTATTCTTCTGAAGTTCATTTTCACTGCTTGATAAAGAAATTTGGGCTTCATAAAGATTTAAACACTCTTGGACCGGGTTTGTTTTAATTCGCATTAACTGAAGCCGTCTTGGTTGAAGGGAAACTTTGGTATTGGTTTTTAAGCCCATCTCCACCTCCATTTTATCCTTATTCTGCTGAATTGTTAAGCCATAATATTTAATAAATACTTCAATGATCGTAATACTTATACTTAAAAGCAGAAGTAACACAAAAAGAATTGTTAAAAATCCAATAGATTGTAAAACACCAGAAAACTGATCAAAATAAACCTCTACATCTTCTACCTGATCTTTAAAATAGGTATTTACCCTATTATAAATAGTCATTACAAAGGCAAAAACTAACGAAAGCCCGCGTAAATAATTAGTACTAATCCCAATTTTAAGGAGCGTGAAAAATCCTACTTTGTGAGTCCAAAAAACCTCTTTGTTTTCCTCTGTTTTTTCAGATTCTTCTTCTAATGAAGTCTCTTCGGTTTTTTCAGCTTTCGCTTTTAATAAGATTTTGGAAAGTTTATTGGCATCTTCTTCAGAAACCGCTTTTATTTCAACTTCTTTAAGATTACTCCCGGCGGTTTCTATTACCAGGCTGTAAACCTTGATTATACGTTGCAGGATAGAACGTTTAAAATAAACCTGCTGGATTTTATCAAAAGGAATCGCAGTATTTTCGGTAGAAAAAATCCCTTTTTCTAATACAAATTCCTCCTGCTTATAATCTATATAAAAAATAAATTTGCGATAGTACAGGTAGCTATAGATAAGGGCTAAGAACCCAATTAAAAGCAATGCAAGACCAATATAAATTAAAGTCGTTCTACTGGGGCCACTAACCAACAAATACGCACCCACCGCCCAGAAAGATCTAAATAATTTATAAATGCTGGAAATAAAAATAAGAAGAATACCGGCTATAGATTGGCGCTGAGGATTGCTGTAGGCTTCAGGATTCATCATGAGAAATCTTTACCGCAATAGCTTCTTTTAATTGCACAGCCATTTCGGGTTCTAAACCGGGAATAGAAATATCACTTGCGCCTCCACCTGCAGTAAAAATATTAAGGCTGGAAATTCCTAAAAGCTTATCCCAAATTCCTCGTGAAATCGATGCGTGCTGCACCCTGTTAAATGGAATTACCGTGGTTTTATTAAAAATGAATCCTCTTTTATAAATAATATCTTTTTCCCTAACAGCATATCCCAAACTCTGAAGCAACTTATAATTATTCCAAAATCTAAAGATAAATGCTACCAATACAAAGCCAAATATAATCCCCGATTGCATATAATTTAGCTGAAAAAACCAAAAAACTCCTAGCGCAATAGTTAGAACGAGCATAAAAATGCCCGTCTGAATATTCATTTTTATAAGATATTTAGACGAAACTGAAGAAAAAGCTACCTGCTCATATTTGGGCAGGGAAGCTAAATCTATTTGTTCGTTACTAAAGTCTTTGATTACGGGATCCATTTTTTGTCAAAATTTGGTTTTCTTTTTTCCAGAAAAGCATCACGGCCTTCTTTAGCTTCATCTGTCATATAGGCAAGTCTGGTAACTTCTCCTGCAAAAACCTGTTGGCCCACCATTCCGTCATCGGTCATGTTCATGGCGAATTTCAGCATTTTAATGGAAGTTGGTGATTTTGCCATAATTTCCTGCGCCCATTCGTAAGCAGTATCTTCCAGCTCATCGTGCGGAATAACCGCATTCACCATTCCCATTTCGTAAGCTTCCTGTGCCGAATAATTTCTTCCGAGGAAAAAGATTTCCCGTGCCTTCTTCTGCCCTACCATTTTTGCTAAATAAGCTGAACCATAACCGGCATCAAAACTCGTTACATCGGCATCGGTTTGTTTAAAAATAGCGTGTTCTTTACTTGCAAGCGTTAAATCGCAAACTACGTGCAAACTATGCCCGCCACCTACTGCCCAGCCGGGAACTACACAAATTACAGCCTTTGGCATAAACCGGATTAGACGTTGTACTTCCAAAATATTCAATCTATGGTAGCCATCTTCACCTACATAACCCTGGTGCCCACGGGCTTTTTGATCGCCACCGCTACAAAATGCCCATTTCCCATCTTTAGTAGAAGGACCTTCGGCCGAAAGTAAAACGCAGCCAATTTCAGTATCTTCGTGTGCATTGTGAAAGGCATCTAAAAGTTCTGAGGTAGTTTTAGGTCTAAACGCATTGCGAACATCAGGTCGGTTAAAGGCTATTCGCGCCACGCCACCCGATTTTTTATAAGTTATATCTTCGTATTCTTTTACAGTTTTCCAGTTGATTTCACTCATAGGTCTTTATTTTATTCAAAAATAAGCTTTTCAATTTATCTTAATATATTTGCGCTGCAAATAGATTTGCATTGTTTTTGCTATATTAAAGACAAAAGCCCTAAAAATGAAATTTCGCTTGCTATTTCTTAGTCTATTTTTATTCAACATAACTTCGGTTTCCGCCCAGGAATATTGGGATGTTGCCGATTTTGAAATTAGCAATTACAGTATAGAACCTTCCTGGAGTGACCTTAGTTTTGGACAACAATTCTTTAAAGGAGATTTTGATCTTCCCAGCGGCGAATTTTTAAATGTAGATGATGGAAAACGCGCCAGTGTAGATATGGTTGGTATTCTTGAAAGCCAACGAAATATGAAAAAACGTACTGTAGATATTGGCACTCCCTTACCTACAACAAATCAAAAGAAAAAAGCTTTTGAAATTTCTAATAATTACCGAATTAGGGATAATGACGAAGTTTACAATGATGCACTGAATTCGAATCCTTATTACCAAAATCAGCGAATTTATCAAAACGCACTTCACAGACAAACCCAGCGAAGAATGTTTTATGGTTCTCCATATTACTCACCCAGGGGCCGCTACTTTTACTAATCTTGTTTTAAGTAAAGGCCGTCGTCTTTAATATCTATTTTTCTTTGTTTATAAAGGTTTCCGGCAGCACGTTTAAAACTCTTTTTGCTAATGCCTAACTGACTGTGAATAGCTTCAGGAGAAGATTTATCGGTAAGGTTTAGATAACCTTCATTTTTCTTTAATTTATCAAGGATTAACTCAGCATTTGGTTCAATACTTCTATAACCCGGTCTTTGTAAACTCACATCAATTTTCCCATCGGGACGGGTTTTAGTGATAAATCCGCGCATTTCATCACCAACATTTATTTCCTGGAAAACATCGTCGTGATAGATCAAACCTAAATGCAACTGATTAATAATTACATTATAGCCTAAATCACTTTTATTACTAATTATAAGATCTACCTCTTCAAAAGGCTCTATGGTTAATTCTGAATTATCTAAAAAAGCATGTACTTTACTTGAAGCTACCAAACGATCGGTTTCTTCATCTAAATAGCAAAAAATAAGATACCGGCCACCTTTTTTCATTGGATATGCCTGTTCTTTAAACGGAACAAATAAGTGTTTTTCCAGTCCCCAGTCTAAAAAAGCTCCAAATTCGGTGGTTTCTACACATTTTAAAAATGCGAACTCATCAAGCTTTACCAATGGCTCTATCGTAGTGGCAACTGGTCTTTCTTCGTGATCCAGGTAAACAAAAACCTCTATCTCTTCACCTATTTCAAAGGTTTCGGGTATATATTTATTTGGAAGTAAAACTTCATTTCCTTCAGCATCTGTTAAGAAAAGTCCCGGTTCGGTTTCTCTTACAATATTAAGCGTATGATTTTCGCCAATTCTAAGCATAATCTATATTTTGAAGTGCAAAGATACTTTATATTTTACGGCTTTTCTATAAAACAGGAAAATCCGTTTTTCCCCTTTGAAAAACGGATTTTATAAGTTTTAGACCATTTATTTTATTTAAAAACGCTTTCTTTTTTAAAGTGTTTTGTAAGTAAATAATAGACTACTGCACGATATTTATTTCTGTTAGATTTCCCATATTTTTCCATTACGGCATTTAAACCTACATCCAGTTTTTCGTCATCTTTAAGTCCTAATTTTTTAATAAGGAAGTTGCGTTTTACGGTTTCCATTTCAGATTCTGAAGAACTGGAAACAGTTTCTGCATCACTTCTAAAAATACTGGGGCCACAAGATTCGGTAACTTTTCTAAGCAAACCAACATCGGGTTCATCGCCCGTTTTGTCTTTTACATCCTGGATGTATTTACCTACTTTTTCATCGGTTTTTGTACTCATAATTAAGAATTTTTGGTTTATTTTTCAACAAGTTACTTAAATGAGTGTTTATCTACCAATTTATATTCTTAAGATTTCATAAAATTGAAGTATTCCAGCAGTACTTCATCGTTAATTTTTCTTGGCGTAAAAATTTCCAGGATTTTTGGCTTATCTGAATTGCTGAAAAATCCAGTCAATTGCTTATTTATTTCTTCGGAAGTTTTAGCAACAGCATATTCAAAACCATACATTTCACTTAGAGATTTTGCCTGAAGCTGGTGGGTGGTTTCAAAATAAGTCTCAAAATTCTCTGTATTCTTATTTCCGGGGAGTATCCTAAAAATTCCGCCGCCGTTATTATTTAGAATAATTATCCTAAAATTCTTCGGTATATAATTATTCCACAGCGCATTGCTATCGTAGAAAAAACTCAAATCGCCTGCAATCATTAAGGTGGGCTCAGCATTTAAACAAGCAGCCCCAACCGCGGTAGAAATACTGCCGTCTATCCCGCTGGTACCTCGATTGCAAAAAATACGCAAGCTTTCTTTCCATTTAAATAATTGCGCATAACGAATCGTAGAGCTATTGCCAAGATGAACAATATAATTTTCGGGAATAGTTGGCACAATTTCCTGCATCGCTTTAAGATCTGAATACGGAATCTCATCCATATACTCCTCGTGCCGAACCTGGCGTTTGCTCTTTACTTGTTTCCAAAATCTACCATAATCACTTTCAACCTGTTTAGTTAGCGGAAAGAAATGGGTGAAAAATGAGTTTACAGTGGTTTCAAAATGTTTATTTAAGCAAAAAAATGTGTTATAAGCTTTTTTGGGATCAATATGCCAGTGTTGCTGTGGCTGGTTATTTCTTAAAAATGCTTTTATTTTTTTAGAAACGATCATTCCGCCAAAAGTGAGTAAAATTTCCGGCTGAAGCGTTTTGAATAATTCTTCCCTGTTTTCATCTTTCTCAATAGGACCAATAAGGGTATCAATTCTAGTAAAAAATTCGGGATGATTTAAATTAGAAGTAGTTTCCGTCAATACAATAACGGAATCGTCTTTGGCCAGTTTTTCCAAATATTGCTGTTCAACAATATTGGGCTGCGCAACGCCAACAATCACCATTTTTCGCTTTGCTTTGTTCCAAAGTTCGGCATAACCGCCTAATTGACTTTCGGTATAGGTTCGTTCTTTAATTTCTGGCAAAATCTGGATAGGATTTACCTCAACATTTTCTACCAAATCGTACAAAGGCTCGTAAAATGGCACATTTATATGAACCGGCCCCTTCTCTTCTATCGCTTTATTTAGCGCCAAATTGACTTCCCGCTCATTATGTTTCTGCGATTCAAATTGTTTTTGCTGAAGCTTTTTATCGGTTGCTTCAGAATCTAAAACTAATTCTGAATGTAAATTTGCGGAATATAAAATATGGTTTTCAAATACGTTTTTTTGTCTAATTGTTTGTCCGTCGCCAATATCTATACGTTCAATAGGTCTATCTGCAGAAATAATCACTAAAGGAATATCACTATAAAAAGCTTCGGCAATCGCAGGATAATAATTTAACAATGCAGAGCCAGAGGTACAAACCAGCGCCACCGGTTTTTGTAATTGCTGCGCCATTCCTAACGCATAAAAAGCCGCACAGCGTTCATCTACAATACTGTAAGGTTTAATTTCGGGATGGTGGGTAAAACCTATGGTTAGAGGCGCATTTCTTGAACCTGGAGAAATCACCACGTGATTTATATTTTTAGCCACACAAAGGGCTACAATAGATCTGGCAACTGGTATTTTGGAGTATTTCACAAAGTTTATTTTGTAGAGTTGAATCCCAGACTTCACAGGTTTTAAAAACCTGTGAAGTCTATAATTTTGATATAAGGTCAACCTGAACTTGTTTCAGGTTCTAAGCTAATTAAAAACCTATATTCTGAAACCAGTTCAGAATGACGACAGGCAATTTAATTTCACCCAAAATTACAATTTCAAAAACATTTTGGGAGCAGGTTTTGACCTTATTTAACAAGTACAGATTTTATGGTATGCGATTTATTTACGGTTTCCTGCCATTCATCTGCAGGACTGGAATCTTTGGTAATCCCACCACCAATAAATAACCTGGCTTTTCCGCCTTCCAATTTCATGCAACGTAAATTCACAAAAAGGGAAGTTTGTTTTAGGATGCTTCCATAAGCTTGATTTTCCTGGTTTCTGCGATTGTTATTTCGCTTTACCTCCTTTTTCATATTCAATTCTCCCAAAAAGCCTGAATAAAATTCGCGATCATAAGCTTCATGCTCTAAAATAAATTGTTGGGCTTTTTTCTTCGGAAGTCCGCATACAGCCGGAGTTGGGTGTAAAGCAAAAATCAAGCTTTTAAGACTGGATTTTTCAGGATCTAACATTCCTGTAATATCGGTCTGTAAATGCAGCAAATTCCCAGCTTTGGAAGTATAGGGCTCAGATTTATGAATACTCCCCGAAACTTTATGTTCCAGATTCTCCAAAATCGAATCGGTAACAATTTGTTGTTCCTCAATTTCCTTTTCTTCCCAGTTTACAGATGAAGTTCCTTCAAAGGCCTGGGTTCCGGCCAGGGCCATAGTTTTAAATTTTTCTCGTTCTACGTTTAAAAGAGTTTCTGGCGTGGCACCCAACCAAATCCCGGTTTGAGGATGAAACCAGAAATACACAAAAGCAGTTTTATATTTTTTAAGCAAATTCTTAAAAATCTCCATCGCTTTAAGTTGGGTTTGCACGTCTTCCTTACGTGACAAAACCACCTTTTTCATTTCTCCTTTTTTTATGGCTTCAATTCCCTTTTCCACCAATTCTTCGTGTTTAATTCTGGCTTCGGAATTAGTATAAGCAGGGGGAAATTCCTGATTTTCTTTTTCTACTTCTTCAGAGCTTTCAGCCGAATATTCTGTAGTGATTATTTCGGCATTTTCTGAAGGGATTAGAAATGCGTTTTCAGTATTTTCAAAGCGAGCAAAAACAAATCCATTTTCGGTAAAATCGTCGGTTTTATATGTTTCAGCTGAATCCTGAAGCAAAGCTTTGGTCAATTCGTTTTTAGATCCGGGGTTTCTATAGGCTACAAAAGGATTTCCGCTTTGAATTTGTTCTTCCAATTTTATAAAAAACTCTTCGTTGTTCATTTTCTATTTCTTTTTTGGCAATGCTATGGTAGTAAGTTTTACGATAGAAATCAGGTTATCGGCTTCGTCAGTAATTTTTATTTCGCACAACTGCGTTGTTCGGCCTTTATGGATAAAAGAAGCCCTGGCAAACACAAAACCTTCAGCAATACTTTTTAAATGATTGGCAGAAATTTCAATACCGCGAATAAAAAACTCCTCAGTATCTAAAAAAACATAACTGGCCATACTGCCAACGCTTTCAGCCAAAGCTACACTGGCACCACCGTGCAGCACGCCATCGGGCTGGTGCACTTTTGAGTTAACCGGCATTTTTGCAATTAAATAATCTTCCCCAACTTCAGTAAATTCAATTTCCAGGGTTTCCATAAGCGTATTTTTACACACCTTTTTGGAAAGCTCCAGAATTTCTTCATTAGTCATCATTCAAATTATTGATTATATCGTAAAAGTACGAAACCCTGAAATAAAAATAAGCATTGAGAAAGACCTAAGATGCTAAAACAAATTTTTAATCTTACATAAAAAAAAGCCGCTATAGAGCGGCTTTTTATTTGTTTAAAATTTTAGTTATTAATATCCTGTAGACGAAGATTGATTAGATATACGTGTGGTTTTTGCTCTAAGTTTCGATCTTGCTACCTGCTTAAGTTCAGTTATTGGTGTTGTATCAATTTTTGCTACTCCCCCAAGAACTAAAGTATTTGTAGTGTCATAGAACAGGGCGAAGTCTCCATCTCCAGGTTCTATTACAGAAGCGCAAGCAATGGTTAGGTCTTCTATACCTGCCATAATAGGGTGATCTCTATTGGATGTTGAAGGTAATATGGTATAATCACAATCAACTCGTCCTCCACTATTGAATAAAACGGCGCCCATATTTGCAAGGAATTGATTTTCGACTTCAATATTTGCATAAAAGGAATCATACTCACCAACAAAAATTATTCTTCCACCATCGGCCGCGAATTGCTTTAAAGTATTGATTTCGTCTACCGTATATTGAGAAGTTGGCATGACCAGCATCACTATTTTAACATCTGAAGGAATGCTTGTTAAAGAGCCTACCGTTGAGAAAATACTCTCTACGGTAAAACCTTCATCTTCAATAACAGATTCGGTGGTAGCCCATCCGGTTTCAGTACATTCGCCATTGCTGTAGCATCTTGCATTGCGCCCGCGATCTATCCAAACTACATCTCCACCGTTCCTTACTCCCGTAGTGGTATAATTAACGAGGTTTTGAACAAATCTCACATTATCGGGATCTTCCAGAGCGGTATTATCAAATATATTTATATCGTTTAATACAACCACATCTCTGCCGGGAACCCGGATACTTTCACATCCAACTTCATCTACTTCTACTCCGGGATCTGTATCTGGACATTGATCAATATCATTAGGGATACCATCGCCATCATCATCTGATCCACTTTCACAGGCATCACCTACACCATTTTCATCTTCGTCTGCCTGGTCTGGGTTTGGTACATTTGGACAATTATCTTCACTATTGGGAATTCCATCCTGATCGGAGTCTAATGGTTCGTCATCATCTCCACAACCAAAAAATAAATGCTCGTATTCTACATTATCATCCCCGTCAAAATTGGCCTGAATATTGGCTCTACTCAACGTACCATCAATAATTATCTCTGAAACTTCGCCATATACATCTGGCCATCCCTTAAGAGTAACCTCATAATATAGATATGGTTCCTCATCGTCGTAATCCTGTAAATTAGGTAAATCGAAACATAATGGATCGGCCCAGGGATCTTCATCTTCAGCAGATTTTGCATTTTCTACATCGGTATAAAGCGGAGTTCCACTATCGTCTGTTCCTAACCAGATATCTACGCTATAAGCTGCGGTATAATGTCTTCCGGCTTCATTGCAGTAATTTGCGAAGAAGCAGAATTCAAATATTTCGGTGGGAATAAGATCAAAAAATAAATAACCATATTCATTCACAATTCTATCATCAAAACAAACCACCGTTACATCTACATATTTTTTAACTCCACTACGAAGATTAATGTCTAAAGGTAAAGTGTTCTGTAATAAATCTCCAATTGCACCTCCTTTTGGAGCAAGCCAAATAAGACCTCCTTCAGAATTATACACGGCAAAATGATCTAAAGTATACGTTCCCGGTTCAAGTTCAAGCTCAGGACTATATTCAGTATAATTTTCATCAGAAACCAAATCAATTGCAAAAGGATCTCCAGAAGTACCTACGACTTCTTCTTCACCTCGCAATAAAATAATTTCTACATAGGAAGGGGTATCATCAGAACACGCTGGAAGCTCGGTAGCTTCCTGTTTATTTTGCTGGTTTCGTAGCAGATCATTAAGAATAGGACTAAAAGATAGCGTAGCTTTTTCTGAAACTTCCTGGACACCTTCCTCTTCACTACACGAAAAACAAATAACGCATAGGAGGAACGATAAGAATAATCTTCTTATAAAAATTTCCATAATAATTAGTATTAATTAGTTTTGTGAATACAAATTGCCGGGGTGAAATTTATTGCATTACATGAGGGTGTATTGCAATAAGAAAAGGTCACAGGGGGTTAAGAATATTATCTTCGAAGATATTTCAAATTTAATGAGAAAATCTCGCTATTCCACTGAGGGTTTCCCATTAAAAATCACATAAAATAATGAGTACCGAAAAGCAGCTTTCTTATCAAATCACCAATACTTACAGTGTTCTAAATGATTTTACTGAAAACACGAAAACGGTTTGGATCGTTTGCCACGGAATTGGTTATTTGAGTAGGTATTTCTTAAGGCATTTTCAGCATTTAAATTCAGAAGAAAATTATATTATCGCTCCGCAGGCGCAATCTAAATATTACCTCAAAAACGAGTACAAACATGTGGGTGCCTCCTGGCTAACCAAAGAGCGTACTGAAGCCGAAACAGAAAATGTGCTTAACTATCTGGACGAAGTTTATAAGGCTGAAGATCTTAAAGATGCGCCAAGGTTGATAATTTTAGGCTATTCCCAGGGGGTATCGGTGGCAACACGTTGGATTGCGAAACGAAAGATAAATTGCGACGAATTAATTATGCATTCCGGAAAAGTTCCTACGGAATTAAAGACTGAGGATTTTCAGTTTCTAAAAAACACAGACTTTACTTTTATTTACGGGATTGAAGATGAATACCTAAAGGAAGGTATTATTAAAGTTGAAGAAACACGATTGAAAGAACTATTCCCTGGAAACCTTGAGATCAAAACCTATAAAGGCGGACACGAAGTAAATACAGAACTTATTGCGGAATTTGCTTAAATTCACTTCTCGATTACCTTAAATAGTATATTAAGGACCAATAAAGCTATTTAATGAAGCAAAAAACTAATTATTCCAAAACATCTATTTTAAAAAGTATTGGTCCCGGCTTTTTATTGGCGGGAGCGGCTATTGGAGTTTCTCATTTAGTACAAGCCACTCGAGCAGGTGCAGATTATGGGTTTATTTTAATTTGGGTGTTGATTATAGCCTGCATTTCAAAATATCCGTTTCTTGAATTTGGCCCCAGGTTTGCCGCAGGTACAGGACAGCATTTAATTACCGGCTATAAAAAACTCGGTAAATTTCCTTACTGGATCTATATTTTGATCACCGCAGGCAGTATGTTTATTATACAGGCTGCGGTGACTATTGTTACCGCAGGTTTAGCCGAGCGACTGTTCAATTTTGGCTGGTCGCCTTTTCTTTGGAGTGGTATTATTCTTATTGCGTGTATCGCTTTACTTTTAATAGGAAAATATCCCGGCCTGGATAAAAGTATGAAGGTGATCGTCACCTTATTGACCTTTGCCACTCTTGCTGCTGTAATTATGGCTTTTGGCGCCGGTACAGTGAATGATGCAGTTAATACCGAACCGCCTTCGCTATGGACTATTGCCAGTTTGGGCTTTATGATTGCTTTTATGGGCTGGATGCCTATTCCATTAGATGCTTCGGTTTGGCACTCCATCTGGACCAAAGAAAAGGCGGTGCAGAATAAACAGAAAATTTCTGTAAAAGGTGCGTTCGCCGATTTTAATGTGGGCTACCTTTCGGCTGCTTTTATTGGATTATTATTCTTTTTGCTAGGCGTTTTAGTCATGTTTGGCAGTGGTACTTCGTTTTCCAGCAACAGCGTGGAATTCTCGAGCCAGTTGGTAGAACTTTATGGAAAAACCCTTGGGGAATGGAGCAAGCCTTTGATCTCTGTAGCAGCTTTTGTTACCATGTTAAGTACCGTTCTAACAGTTACTGATGCTTACCCGAGAGTAATTTCTGAATTAAAAAACCCAGAAAAAGAAAAACCTGAAGACAAAAAAGAGAAATGGAAAATTTACCGAATTTCCATTTTCATTATCCCGGTTCTTTCGCTTTCTATTTTGTATTTTCTTTCTGGTTCTTTTACCATTTTGGTAGATTTCGCCGCCGGACTTTCATTTCTATCTGCACCATTTCTAGCCTGGTTTAATTATAAATTAGTTACAGGAAAGCAAATGCCTGAAAAACACTGCCCGGGAAAGAATTATAGAGTTTTCAGCTTGATTTGTTTTGCTCTTTTAGTGGTGTTTAATTTCGTGTATTTGTATTATACATTTTTGAGTTAAAACACAATTCTTGCAAATTTGGGTTTCTTAAGATTTAATCATCTATCCATTACAACTAAAGATTTCCTCAACTTCGCGTTCTACGTTATTTGAAAACGCCCGGCTTTCTTCGTCTGTAAACTCTTTTACCTTTTTGCCAAAACAGTTATAAAGGTGCCTAACGCCTACAGAATTACACCTCGGGTCGTTTACTAGAGTATAAAAAACTGTTTCACCTTCATATTCACTTTTTAAAATAGCAACCTTACAGGCATATTCTCCACAATTTAACTCGGTAATTAAATCCTGCATCCATTCTAAATCTAATGGGTTTTCTGCAGTGCAAGCGTTTTGAACTTCTAGTTGTGAATCTGCAATTACTTCATCATCATTATTGGTACAAGAAATTATCGTTGCTGAAAAGAATAATGTTAATAGAATCAATTTCTTCATAATTATTAGTATTTATATAGTAGATGCAAAAATTACCAAATGGTTGCGTGCAAAAAAGAAAAAAGCGCAATCAAATTAATGATTGCGCTTTTTTTTATTGCTCAGATGTGAGTTTGAGTTTTTAAGATCCCGAAGCGAGTTCGGGATAAGCGATTCGCACATTTTTCTCTAGCGCAAAGCGCTATGAAAAATGGCTCTCTTCTTACTTCACTTCCTCAAAATCTACATCTTCTACGTCGTCTCCGCTTTTAGAGTCTCCTCCAGCTTGCTGGCCGCCTTCGGCTCCGGTAGCACCTTGTTGTGGTCCACCTTGTCCGCCTTGTGCTTCAGCTTGTGCTTTATACATTTCTTCAGAAGCTGTTTTCCAGGCTTCGTTCAATTTGTCTAAAGCAGGAGTAATTTTATCCAGCTCTTTAGTTTCGTAAGCTTTCTTCAATTCTTCTAAAGCTTCTTCTACTGGCTTTTTCTTATCTTCAGAAATCTTATCGCCAAATTCTTTTAACTGCTTTTCAGTTTGGAAAATCATAGCATCAGCTTCATTAAGCTTATCTACTTTTTCTTTGGCTTGCTTATCGGCATCAGCATTTGCTTCAGCTTCTTTCTTCATTTTTTCGATTTCTTCTTCTGTTAATCCTGAAGAAGCTTCGATACGGATATCCTGAGATTTTCCGGTTGCTTTATCGGTAGCGCTTACTTTAATGATACCATTGGCATCAATATCAAAAGTCACTTCAATTTGAGGAGTTCCTCTTGGCGCTGGTGGAATTCCGTCTAAGTGGAATCTACCAATTGTTTTGTTATCTGCCGCCATTGGACGCTCACCCTGCAACACGTGAATTTCTACAGAAGGCTGATTATCGGCCGCGGTAGAGAATGTTTGTGATTTCTTGGTTGGAATCGTAGTGTTAGATTCAATTAATTTAGTGTTAACTCCTCCCATAGTTTCAATACCTAAAGAAAGTGGAGTAACATCAAGTAACAATACATCTTTTACATCTCCTGTTAATACACCACCCTGGATAGCAGCACCAATTGCTACAACCTCATCTGGGTTTACACCTTTAGAAGGTTTCTTACCAAAGAATGCCTCTACTTCTTCCTGAATTTTAGGAATACGGGTAGAACCACCAACAAGAATTACCTCATCGATATCACTTTTTGAAAGACCTGCATCGCTAAGTGCTTTTTTAACAGGCTCCATAGAACGAGTAACTAATTCTGAAGCTAACTGCTCAAATTTAGAACGGCTAATAGTTTCTACAAGGTGTTTTGGTCCGCTTGAAGTTGCCGTTACATAAGGTAAATTAATTTCAGTTTGACTTGAAGAAGACAACTCAATTTTAGCTTTCTCAGCAGCTTCTTTTAAACGCTGAAGTGCCATTGGGTCTTTTCTTAGATCAATATCTTCAGCTTTCTGGAAAGTATCTGCAAGATAATCGATTAGAACTTCATCAAAATCGTCACCACCTAAGTGCGTGTCACCATTTGTTGATAATACTTCAAATACACCATCACCTAATTCAAGGATAGAGATATCAAATGTACCACCACCAAGGTCATATACAGCGATTTTTTGATCCTGAGATTTTTTATCAAGTCCGTAAGCCAATGCAGCTGCAGTAGGCTCGTTTATAATACGACTTACTTTCAATCCTGCGATCTCACCAGCTTCTTTTGTAGCCTGACGCTGAGAATCGTTAAAGTATGCAGGTACGGTAATTACCGCCTCTGTTACATCCTGTCCAAGATAATCTTCTGCGGTTTTCTTCATTTTTTGAAGTACCATTGCAGAAAGTTCCTGCGGAGTATATTTTCTTCCATCCACATCTACACGTGGAGTATCATTATCACCTTTTACTACTTTATAAGGAACCCTTCCTGCTTCTCTAGAAGATTCAGAATATTTGTTCCCCATAAAACGTTTAATAGACGAAATAGTTTTTTCTGGGTTAGTTACTGCCTGACGCTTAGCCGGGTCACCAACTTTTATTTCGCCACCTTCTACAAATGCGATTACAGAAGGTGTAGTTCTTTTTCCTTCGGCATTAGGTATTACCGTAGGCTCGTTACCTTCCATTACGGCAACGCAAGAGTTGGTAGTACCTAAGTCAATTCCAATTATTTTACTCATAACTTTATAGGTTGAATTTTATATTATTGATTTCAATTCTTCGAGGTGTTAAAGTCAATCATTATGCCAGCAGAAAACTTATGACAGGTTGTCATTTTTTCCTAAAAGTACTTGCCAAATCTGCGCTTCGAAGATTACGAAATCGTTTTAATATTTCTTCAATTCATTCTACTTCATACTAACAAATCCTTATTTTTGCAGTAAAATAGGAGTTATACAATGCGAAAAATTGAATGTATTAGTGTTTTTGATATGTTGAAGGTGGGCGTAGGCCCTTCCAGTTCTCATACTTTAGGTCCCTGGCGGGCATCACAACGCTGGATTGCAGAATTAAAGCAAAAAGACACTTTTGATGACGTAGAACATATACATATAGATCTCTATGGCTCTCTATCCCTTACCGGAATAGGTCACGCTACAGATATTGCCACTGTTCTAGGACTTTGTGGTCACGATCCTGTAACTATGGATATTTCTATAATTGATACTGAAATTCAAAAGATTAGAGAAACAAAAAAACTTCAATTTAACGGCGAAAAAGAGATCGATTTTAGCATTGCAGAGGATGTAAAGTTTAACAAGAAATTCCTTGAGTTTCATCCCAACGGAATGACATTTCGGGCTAAACTGAAAAACGGTAAAAAAACCTCTTCTTCTTTTTATTCTATCGGCGGTGGTTTCGTTGTAAAGAAAGAGCGTAAAAACGCTAGTAATAAGATGAAAAGCTTTTTAAAATTTCCTTTTCCTATTGAAAAAGCTACAGAACTCCTAGCCTATTGCAAAGCTGAAAACAAACCTATTTCTGAAATAGTTCTGGAAAATGAAAAATCCCTTAGAACTGAAGAAGAAATAAATGCCGGCTTAAAACAAATTTGGGATGTGATGCTGGAATCGATGTTCATTGGCTGCCATACCGAAGGAACACTTCCCGGCGGACTCAACGTAAAACGCCGTTCTTTTGAAATGCACCAGCGCCTTATTGGTGAAGAAAAATATGATTCTCCCGAAGATTGGATAACCGCTATTAGAAGAACTGAGGTAAAATTCAGACAAATCCTTAAATGGGTAAGTTGTTTTGCCATTAGCGTAAACGAAGTAAATGCATCTTTGGGTCGTGTAGTAACCGCGCCAACTAATGGCAGTGCCGGCACCGTACCTTCAGTAATGATGTATTATATGGTGATAGAAAATCACGAAGCCACTTTTGAAGATATGAAACGCTTTATGCTAGTTGCCGGTGAAATTGGCAGTCTTTTTAAAAAAGGCGCCACGATTTCTGCCGCGATGGGTGGTTGCCAGGCAGAAATTGGCGTATCCTCGGCAATGGCTGCCGGCGGATTAACAGAATTACTTGGCGGAACTCCGGAACAGGTGCTTATGGCCGCAGAAATCGCAATGGAACATCATCTTGGATTGACCTGCGATCCTATTGCAGGTTTAGTTCAGGTACCTTGTATTGAAAGAAACGCAATGGGCGCCATAAAAGCCATTAACGCAGCTGAAATAGCCCTGGAAAGCGACGCTACCAAGGCAAAAGTTCCATTGGATAAAGTGATTGAAACAATGTGGGACACCGCAAAAGATATGAATTCAAAATACAAAGAAACCTCAGAAGGCGGACTTGCAGTTAAAGTGAATTTAAGCGATTGCTAAACTGTTGTCAGTTATGGGTTATCGGTTGTTGGTTTTCAGCTTGTAGTTTATGGTTGAAACTTTTGAAAAAAAACTAACGTCATTACGAGGAGGCGATAGCCGACGTGGTAATCTTTTCTTAATCGGTTCTCGGTTTTAGTTCTCCGTTTTGGATTGCCTGTAATTCAAAAAGAAAAAATTCATGAATTCGTGGCTTAAAATATCATACAGTATTAAATTGCAGCAATAATCAAATCTAAGACTTTGCAGTTCCTAAACATCCCACCAAAAGTCAGCAATCTTTTTCGCAATTACTGGTTCATGATTGGGACTTATTTTCTGTTTTTCTTTTTATTGGGATTTTTAAATACATTTTTACCAGAATTAGACCTCGAGAAATACCAGCAAACTGAACTTTTCAATCTAATGGATGAGAGTCCGCTGGCATTTATTCTTATGGCGGTTATTATAGCGCCCCTTTTGGAAGAAAGTATGTTTAGAACCCTCATTAAACCGTCTTTTACAGAAATCTATATTTTTATTTGTGCGGTGCTTGCTTTTGTAGGCCTGGGTTTTATTCCGCAGGAAGCGCATTCTTTACTTAAATATGGCCTGGTAATATTATCGGCTATTATCATTTTTCTGTTCTTACAATCTCTAAAACCTTCAAGATTTCTTAGAATATTTCGTATAATTCTTTACCGAAATTATAAGTTTATATGGCTACTAACCGCTGCTCTTTTCGGTTTGGTTCATATCTGGAATTACGTTGAAGGTTGGCAATTTGACCTGATTTTATTCCTTTTAATTTTCCCAAGAATTATCGCCGGGTATTTCTTCGGAAAAATAAAAGTCGAAAACGGAAGCCTGCTCTGGCCCATAACCATGCACGCCATGAACAACGGGATTGTAGTATTCTTTTTGCTTCCAAAGCTTTTACAATAAATAAAACCAGCCTTAGCAGCTTCAATTAATTTTAAGTATTTACCACACTTGTTTATCTTTAGCCGAAAATCAGTTAATGCGTTTCTCCTTTCTAAAATACTTCGTTCTCCTTTGTCTTTTCTGTTCATTTTTTAGTTGTAAAAATGAAGAAAATGAACCTGCTGAATCTTCTAAAGAAAATATTCAGAAAACCGAAAAATCCTACCATGAAAAATATCTGGAAGAAATTGCCGAAATAAAAAAACGCGATTCGGTTTCAACCTCTGGAATGCTAAAGATTGAAGGAGGGGAATATATGATGGGTGGAAATTCGCCACAAGCCCGGCGAGATGAATTTCCGCAGCATAAAGAAACTATTAAAGCATTGTGGGTAGATGAAACTGAGGTTACTAATGCTGAATTCAGAGAATTTGTAGAAGAAACGGGTTACGTTACTACCGCCGAACGTAGTTTTGAAATTAACGGTAAAACTTTTCCTCCCGGTGCCATGGTTTTTGATGCTAAAAATCCGCAGGCCTGGTGGAAGTTTAAAGAAGGTGCCAACTGGAAACATCCGCAAGGTTCAGAAAGTTCTATTGAAAACAAAGAAAATCATCCCGTAGTACAGGTTTCCTGGTATGATGCTATGGCGTATGCAAAATGGGCCGGAAAACGTTTACCTACCGAAGCAGAATTTGAATACCTGGCCAGGGGCGGGAAAGAAAATGAGATCTACCACTGGGGAAATGACTTTGAAAAAGCTATCGATTATGTGAATTTCCACCAGGGAGATTTTCCGGTTTCTAATGAGATAAAGGACAGTTTTGAAAAAACCGCCCCGGTAAAGAGTTTTCCTCCCAATTCTTTCGGGCTCTACGAAATTTCTGGAAATGCCTGGGAATGGGTTTTGGATACCTATTATCCAAATGCGTATTCAAAATTAGAACAGCGCACAGATGGCTTCTTTAAAGAATATTTTAATCCCGAACAACAAAAAGTTATTCGGGGAGGTTCTTTTTTATGCAGCGAATCTTATTGCACCGGTTACCGGAATGCGGCAAGAATGAGCTCTACTCCCGAGAGCGGATTGGAACATTTAGGTTTTAGGTGTGTAAAAGATGTTGAATAGCCCTTATGTTTGTAATCCATAAGTCAAGAACAGTTATTAAATTACCTGATCAAAACTTAAAAGACTCAAGTTATGGAAAGTACAAGCAAAGTATTAAATTATAGTGGGGAGAATATTTAT
>NZ_JAFLQX010000026.1:0-187254 GCF_017579965.1 Salegentibacter sp. BDJ18 | reverse complement strand
TAAGGTGGTTATGGCAACGGGGCTCACCTCTTCCCATTCCGAACAGAGAAGTTAAGCCCGTTAGCGCAGATGGTACTGCTATTTGTGGGAGAGTATGTCACCGCCTTTTTTTAGAAGACCCTTACATTAAGTTGTAAGGGTCTTTTTTTGGTTTAATAAGTTTTGTTTTTGGTACCAAAGTGCACTTAGGCTCTAAAGAAAATTAAATTGCTACCTATAAGTATTAAAATAAATTTTGATTTTGAGCCTATTAAAACCTGATTAATTTATTTATTCCTTTTCTGATTATATTGATAAACTTCAGTAGATACCAATATAATTATGTCACAGCAATAAGTCTGAACTAAATAGGAGCTACTTTTTTAGAAGGAGTATAGTTCGACTTTCAATTTCTTACTAGTCGAAAATCGATTTTACAATGGTCATTATTCCCAGAAACATTAAAATAATCGCAGCTATTAGGGCAATAATTCCTACAATTAATACAGGAATATAATATGGATGATCCTGGTTGTTAAAGGCGGTAAATAATACCGAAGGGCCTATTAATGTTAGGGGCAATGCAAATGCCAGGTATTTGATTCCTCTTCCTAATATTTTTTTATTAGTATGTTTCATCTTAATTTCTTAGAGCACAATATATGTAGTAGAATCGACTTCTGAAAGTCTAAAGTATCCAAAAGGATAATTTTCTGGATTGGTTTGATTCACTATATTTCCTTTAACTGTGGCGGGTTGTGACTGAAATGGGCCGCCTCCGTTATTGCCTCCCTGGGAACGAAGTATAAATAAATAATTATAAAAAGGTTCTGATATTCCTTCCATAGTAATGTGAATTTCATTTTCTGCCGCCAAATCTTCATTAGAATAGGATGAGGAAACCTGGTTACCATCTGTAAATTCATCTTTATAAATTTCCAGGGAGAATTTAGAAGTAGTGATATTACTAAAGCTAAAAAGGTAGAAATTGTCCTCACCGGCCGGATCTGTGAAAAATACTTCAACCTCAAGGTCTTCACGTGTGAATCCGCCTTCATCATTCTGTTCAATATAGTCTATACCTGCAACAGGAACAAAACTGGAAGTAGCCGTGTAAAGCTCATCATTATAGCTAATTTCCAGCGTATAATTTTCATCAAATTCCGGAATAAAATCAGAATTTTGGTATATACCATTTTCCTGATGAGTAAAAATAAATTCTTCACCACTACCTGTTTCAATAATTACTTCGGCATCTGTTACCGGCTCAATTCCTTCTTCGTAAAAACCAATGGTTTCTGATAATTTTATTTGCTGATTGTTACCCGGTGTGCCTACATACCATAGCATAGAAGCGTCTATCACTAATCTTGGTTCACTTTCATCCAAATCTAAGTCTATTACTTCTTCGCAAGAAGTGAATGTAAAAAGGATTATAAGTGATAAAATATATAAATTTCTCATCTTAAAAACTGAAATTATAGGTTATGGAAGGAATAATTCCGAACAGACTTAATTTAGCCGATTCGTTTCTTCCGGTGTCTTCATTCTCCCTAAAGCTTATAGAATTAGCATTTTTCCGGTTATAAACATTGTAAATGCCAAAATTCCATGAAGATTGAAAGCCTTGTTTTTTATTAGGTTTTGGAATATAGGTAGCGGAAAGATCAAGCCTGTGGTAGGCCGGTAATCTATTACTATTTCTATCTCCATAAACCGGAACATTTATTCCGTTAAAATTATATTGCCCTGTTGGGTAGGTGACCGGTAAACCTGTTTGAAATGCAAAATTGGCACTAAAATCCCATTTCTTATTATAATCATATGTGGCGGTAAGACTTATATCGTGCGTTTTATCGTAGTTAGTTGCATACCACTTTCCATTATTAATTCCGCTTTCAGCCGTAGTTCTTCCAGGGGTTTGTTGCTCAGATCTTGATAAGGTATAGGCGAGCCAACCCGTAAATCTACCTTCGTTTTTCTTTGCTAAAATTTCTAGCCCATAAGCCCGGGATCTACCGTTTAAAATTATAGTTTCAATGTTATTATTAGCGATAAGATTGGCTCCATTAACATAATCTATCCTGTTTTGAATATCCTTATAAAAGACTTCAATCTCCAGGCTATATTTTCCTTCATCAATATTTCGAAAATATCCCAGGGCGTATTGATCTAAAATTTGAGGTTTAATAAAGGGTCCGCTGGGAGCCCATACATCAAGGGGAGTGGGAGAATTAGTGTTAGAAATTAAATGTAAATATTGAGCCATCCTGTTATAACTCGCTTTAACCGACTGATTTTCGCTGAAATTATAAGCTAACGCCAGCCGCGGTTCTAGGTTGGAATAGGTTTGTATAACTTCAGATCTGGAATAGGAATTCTGGTCTACAGGTTGCGCTTCTTCATAAATATCTAATGCTTCATTATAAATAATTGGGTTGTCATTTTCATATTCATTTAAACTTTCCTGGCCCAATCGTAAAAAATTACTAAATCTAAGTCCGTATTCTGCCGTAAGTTTATCTGAAATATTATGTTCTACGGAAAAGTAAGCCGCATTTTCAAGTGCATATTTATTGGTAAGTTTAAAGAAATTAATGCCAGAGTTTTCATCTATTGGAGCAATTTCTCCCGGATTAAATTCGTGGTAAGTGCTGTGGAGACCGTACTCTAATTGAAATGTATTGTTTAAATAGTGGTTAAAATCATATTTAATATTGAGGTTCTTTATACCACTGTCCCAATTGAAGCCAACAAAATTAAGGGTTAAACCATAGTAATAATCACTGTAAATAAGTGATAAATTGGTAAAAATATCAGCTGAAACAACATGATTCCATCTAAGGTTAAAGACTGAATTGCCGTAGGTATTCAAAAAGTTTTGATTGATATCAAAAACATCGCGGCCAAAATATCCAGAAAATAATAGCTTATTTTCATCATTTAACTTGTAAGTTAGTTTTGTATTGAGATCATAGAAGTAAGCAGAGTTTGGATTATCGGCCAGTTTCAGGAATAAATGTGCATAAGAACTTCTGCCGGCAACCAAAAAAGAACCTTTATCTTTTACAATGGGTCCTTCAGCTAGTAATCTACTTGAAATTACCCCAATTCCGCCCTGTGCTTTAAATTCTTTACTATTACCGTCACGTTGATAAATATCAAGAACCGATGATACCCTTCCGCCATATTTAGCCGGAATTCCACCTTTATATAATTTTAAATCTTTTACTGCATCGGGATTAAACACCGAAAAGAAACCAAAAAGGTGAGAAGAGTTAAAAATAGTAGCTTCATCTAATAAAATTAAATTTTGATCTACCGCCCCACCTCGTACATTAAAGCCCGAAGCACCTTCTCCTGCATTAGAAACTCCCGGTAAAAGCAGTAATGATTTTACGATATCTACTTCACCAAATACCACCGGTAATTTTTGAATGGTATTAATAGAAAGTTTATTAACGCTCATTTCGGGGCTTTTAATATTAAAACCTTCACTATTAGACTTTATCACTACCTCGTCTAAATTTTCAGAGCCTTCAGTCATTTCGGTATTAAAGGTGGTATCTTCTGTGATAGTGATTGTTTCTCTTATGGTCTGAAAACCCAGGTAAGAAATTTCAAGTGTATAAGTGCCTTCCTGCAGTTTTATGGAATAGAAACCATATTCATTGGTAACCACGCCTTTTTGTTCTTCTGGAATAATAACATTTACACCTATTAGTGTTTCATTACTGGATGCATTGGTAATAGTTCCTTTAAGCGTATAGGTTTCCTGAGCATTGATTCCCATTGAAATACACAGGAAAAAAAATAAAAGCGGAAAGTGAAATGGTATTTTCAAATTTTTTAGGTAAAGATAGTGTAGAAACTCTGCAAAATTGAAAATATACAGAAATTATTAAGATTTGTTTAAAAAGATTAAACAAAAAAATAAAATAAAAAAGCCGAAAAATTAATTTCGGCTTTTAAAAACTATTAAAATTATAAATCTATCCTAGAATATCATTCAATAATTTGCTTGGTCTCATAGCCTTAGAAGTAAGGTCTTCGTCTGGTTTATAATAACCTCCAATGTTTACTGAAGATCCCTGAGCATCTATTAATTCCTTATTAATTTGCTCTTCGTTTTCTTCTAATTTTGAAGCAACATTAGCAAAATGTTCTTTTAACTCGGCATCCTTATCTTGTGCGGCCAAAGCCTGCGCCCAATATAAAGCCAGGTAAAAATGACTGCCGCGGTTATCCAATTCGTTTACTTTTCTGGATGGCGATTTACTGTTTTCCAAAAATTTATTGGTGGCGTCGTCTAATGCTTCAGAAAGTACAAGCGCTTTTTTATTCTCATATTTTTCGCCTAAATGCTCTAAGGAAGCTGCAAGAGCAAGGAATTCTCCAAGAGAATCCCAACGCAAGTGGCCTTCTTCAAGAAACTGTTGTACGTGTTTTGGGGCAGATCCACCGGCACCGGTTTCAAACAATCCTCCACCATTCATTAACGGTACAATAGACAGCATTTTTGCGCTGGTACCTACTTCTAAAATTGGGAAAAGGTCGGTTAAATAATCTCTTAGTACATTACCTGTAACAGAGATGGTGTCTTTTCCAGCTTTTACTCGTTCCAGCGTATATTTGGTAGCTTCAGCAACCGACATTATTTTAATGTCTACACCTTGAGTATCATAGTCTGGAAGATATTGATTCACCTTTTTAATAAGCTCAGCATCGTGAGCACGGTCTTCATCTAACCAGAAAATTGCTGGCCAACCGGTAGCTTTTGCTCTATTTACCGCCAATTTAATCCAATCCTGGATTGGAGCATCCTTAACCTGGCACATTCTCCAGATGTCTCCTTCTTCAACTTCGTGCTCTGTCAAAGTTTTTCCACTTTTATCAATTACACGAACAGTACCGGCAGCGGGAATCTCAAAAGTTTTATCGTGAGAACCATATTCTTCGGCTTTTTGAGCCATTAAGCCCACGTTAGGAACAGTTCCCATGGTAGTAGGATCAAAAGCACCGTGTTTTTGGCAGAATTCAATAGTTTCCTGGTAAAGGGGAGCATAACTACTATCTGGAATTACCGCTTTGGTATCTTGAGTTTCGTTATTTTTATTCCACATTTGGCCCGATGTTCTAATCATAGCGGGCATAGAAGCATCTATAATCACATCACTTGGTACGTGAAGGTTGGTAATTCCTTTATCAGAATTTACCATTGCTAAATCTGGTCCTTCTTCAAGATCGGCTTTTATTTTAGATTCAATTTCCGCTTTTTTATCGGCAGGAAGTTTTTCAATGGCATTTAATATATCTCCCAGTCCGCTGTTTGGATCTCCTCCTGCATTTTTAAGATCTTCGCCATATTCGTTGAAAACATCTTCAAAAAATACGCGTACTGCGTGACCAAAAATAATGGGGTCTGAAACCTTCATCATCGTGGCTTTCATATGTAAAGAAAAAAGTACTCCTTTTTCTTTAGCATCTTTAACCTGTTCTCTAAGAAACTGTAAAAGTGCTTTTTTACTCATTAAAGTGGCATCAATAACCTCTCCTTTAAGCAAGTGCAGGTTATCTTTAAGAACTTTTTTATCCCCATCTTTAGAAGTAAATTCAATTTTCACATCGGTTTCTTCGTTAAGGGTTAGAGATTTTTCATTGGCTTTAAAATCTCCACCGTTCATTGTAGCCACATGAGATTTAGAATCTGAACTCCATTCTCCCATGGAATGCGGATGTTTTTTAGCGAAATTCTTTACCGCTTTTGGAGCTCGTCTATCTGAATTTCCTTCACGTAACACTGGATTTACCGCACTACCTTTTACTTTATCGTAAGTAGCCTGGATTTTCTTTTCTTCATCATTTGAAGGTTCGTCTGGATAGTCTGGTAATTTATAACCTTTTTCCTGTAGCTCTTTAATGGCAGCTTTTAACTGCGGAATAGACGCACTAATATTAGGTAACTTAATAATATTAGCTTCGGGTTTTTTAGCCAAATCACCAAGTTCGGCTAAATCATCGCTTACTTTTTGATCGTCTGAAAGGTACTGTGGAAATTGAGATAAAATTCTACCTGCCAGGGAGATATCTTTGGTTTCCATCCCAACATTTGCCGCCTTGGTATACGACTTTACAATAGGATAAAAAGAATAGGTAGCTAAAGCCGGGGCTTCATCTGTTTTGGTATAAATGATCTTTCCAATCTGTGTCATTTTGTAATTTTTATAGCTGATTAATTTTGAAATGTCTAAACTCAATGAACGCCCAATTTTCACTGGGCGTTCGAGCTCTGCGCAATATAATATTTTTCAAGCTTTTATCATAGCTGAAGCAAGGTTAAAGCCTGTTAATTATTACAAAAAGGGCATAAAAAAAGCCATTTCATCTTAATAACTAAAATGAAATGGCTTCAACTGAAATAATACGTTCTCACTGAATTTTCGAAATTCTTTAAGGGAAAAATCCCGGTGTGCATTATTTCAATGATTCAAAAATAAAAACTTAGTAAAGTTAGATTTTTGAATCTAAAGGGTTTTTATCTTTCAAACTATTTTTGACCTGGCAAAACATGAGCGTTATATAGAAGATAAAAACCGTATGTAAAGGATTTTAAGCTTTACGCGGAATTTCAATTTAATAAGAAATCCTTTTGTCATTCCCTTCAACTAAATTCCATATTAAATATACAACAAAACGACAGTAAAATAAAATTTTTAACTTTTTGTTATACAGTGAGTTGGAAGCCTATTGAATGCTGATATTTACGCATAAAAAAGCCCCGAAATTCGGGGCTTTCTATATTATTAAACTTTAAGCAGTTTACTCGGTTACTGCGCGGTAAGCATTTATTCTTCCTTTTCCAAAGAATGTGCTTTGACCGTTGCCATCAACTTTATCTGCAGTTTTTTCAATTTGTTTTGTAACTTCTTGAGGACTCATATCACCACCATTTTTAGCGATGATTAATGCAGCAACACCAGAAACGTGTGGAGCAGCCATACTTGTACCTGCGCTCCAGAATAATGAATTATTATTACCGGTGCTAAGAATCATATCATCAAGAGCAACATCTCCATCTCCTCCAGGGGCAGCAATGTCTACTAAAGATTTCCCGTGAGTAGTGTAACTTGCAGGAATATCAAAATTAGTATAATCTGCAGTCCAGTCGTAACCTTCGGGTGCAGTTGCAGAGACAGTTACCACATTATTTAATCCACCAGGTAGTTTAATATATGCTGAATTTCCATCGTAATTTACCCCATCATTACCTGCTGAAGCTATAATTGTACTTCCTTTTTTATAGGCATAATCTATAGCTTTTTGCTGGGCATTTACAATTTCCATAACATACTTAGCAGGTATTTTATAAGGATCACCATTAGCATCCACTAATTTTCCATTTTTGTTTAGGGTAGCACCTAAACTCATATTGATAACGTCAGCCGAGTTTTCGCCTGCATAAACAATACCGGCATTAATAGAACTAAAGGCGCCACTTCCTGTAAATTCAGAAAGAACTTTAACAGCTACAAGTTCAGCGTGTGGTGCAACACCAATAAGACCTAATCCATTTTGAGCAGCAGCAATGGTTCCTGCTACGTGAGTTCCATGATTATCAAAAGGAGTGCTCTCCAAAACATTCCAATCTTCTCCGGGTACAAATGAAGCTGAAAGTGAAGTATTTAAATTGGGAGCCAGTTCTACGTGTTCAGCATCTATACCAGAGTCAAGAATAAATACACTTGCCCCGCTACCAGTAAAACCAGCATTCCATGCATCTGGAGCGTCAATAGCCTCTAATCCCCAAAGATAATCGTAGTAATAATAAGGTTCTGTACTTCCAATACTAGGTGTGGCTTCTGGAAGATTTGCTTCTATACCTTTAGATGTAGGTATCCATGCTATTTCATAATCTGGCACCACAGCGTCTATGTTCTTCTTTTTCATTGTGTTCTCTATGAAATTTACATCTTTTGAACTTACAATAGAAATTCCAATTTCAGGAATAGAACTTATAATCTCACTACCGCTTGTTTTAAGAGAATTTTCTACACTCTTAGTTAAGTCGGAAGATTCAGAAATTACCATATAATTTTTAAATGGTGGCTCCTGCAAATCAGTAGCAAGGTTTTCATCAGTTTCCCTTAAATTCTCTTCTTTCTCACATGAGCTAAATACAGCCCCAAATAAGAAAACGCATACAAGCATTTTCCATAATTTAATTGTTGTTTTTTTCATAAAATATGTTTTAGTTTTTTCAAGGCCATAAATTACAAGAATAACAACTATTAACAAGAATTTAATATCATAAAATTATAATATTTAGCATTTAGGTTAAAGAAATAACGATAAATAATAAAAATCTTACTGAAATATTAGTGACTAAACTGTGGTATGTTGGTTTACTTACATATAATCCATAAAAAAAGCCCCGATTTACGGGGCTTTCTATAAGTTTAATAAGATGTATCTTATCTTTTAGCTTCCTTAATACGGGCTTTTTTCCCGGTAAGTTCTCTAAAGTAATAAATACGAGCTCTTCTTACTTTTCCTCGTTTGTTCAATTCAATTTTTTGAATTGCAGGAAGGTTTAAAGGAAAAATTCTTTCAACACCTACAGTACCACTCATTTTTCTAATGGTGAAAGTCTGTGATGCACCGCTACCTCTTTTCTGAATTACTACCCCTTTAAAAAACTGGGTACGGGTTTTTTGACCCTCTTTAATTTCGTAATACACAGTAATGGTATCACCTGCAGAAAATTCAGGTAAATCTTTTCTTTCAACGAATTCGTCTTGTACGTACTTAATTAACGATTCCATAATTTCTTATTTAATGTAAAATCTAAAACAACATTCACGGACCTCGCCAGAGGTTATTTTAGAACGAGTGCAAAAGTATTAATTTTAATTTATAATGCAACTTAGAAATTGCAATTATTTTTCTGTTTCATCCAAAAGATCAGGCCTTAAGCGTTTGGTACGCTCCCAGGCTTTTTCTTCCCGCCAGGCTTCTATCTTCGGAAAATTACCCGAGGTTAATATCTCCGGAACTTTCCATCCTTTATATTCTGCAGGTCTTGTATAAACCGGTGGAGCCAGTAAATTATCCTGAAAAGAGTCAGTTAACGCTGAAGTTTCATTTCCCAAAACTCCGGGAATTAACCTTATAATAGCATCACAAACCACAGCAGCACCAAGTTCCCCGCCAGAAAGTACATAATCGCCTATAGAAATTTCTTTGGTAATAAAATGGTCGCGAACTCTTTGATCTACTCCTTTATAATGTCCGCAGAGAATAATGATGTTTTCCTTAAGGGAAAGTGTATTGGCAGTTTTTTGATTAAAACGATCGCCATCTGGGCTCATATAAATTACTTCATTATAATCCCGCTGACTTTTAAGATTGGAAATACACTTATCTATAGGCTCTACCATCATTACCATCCCGGCACCACCACCAAACTGATAATCATCAATTTGTTTGTAATTATCGGTTACATAATCTCTTAAATTATGAAGATGAATTTCTACATGACCGCTTTCTATGGCTCTTTTTAGAATAGAGGCCTCAAAAGGGCTTTTAAGTAAATCTGGAACTACAGTAATTATATCTATGCGCATATTTTCTAATAAAATGCAAAGATGCTAATTAAAATTTTAGCTGAAGAAAATTAATCTTTGGCTTTATTCTTTTCATCCTGAAGCATACGGCCTAAACGTTGTTCTTTTTCTAAAGCTTTCGCGCGGTAAAGGTCAAATTCTTTTTCGGTTTCATCTAACCTATGCTTCGCTTCTTTGGTAGTAGCATTAGAATTTTTAAACTTATAGATAAAGAAAAGTAGTGCGAGAATTAAGACTCCTACAATTCCCCACATCAAGGCCATATAACTTCCTTTGCTAAAAGGCATGCCAAGAAATTTAATAGCATCTTTTTCTTCGTTTACACGCTGAAGATCTTCCTGGGTTTGGGCTAATTGATTTTCAAGATTTTCAATTTCTTCATTTTGATTGGAAATAGTGCTTTGCTCTTCCTGAAGCTCATTTTTTAAATCCTGAACGTGGCGTTTTGTATTGTCCCGTAATTCAATTAAAGCATCATAATCTACAACTTTGTAGCCCTGGTAGTTATTTGAAGATTCAATAAGGTTATCAAATTCGTCTTCAATAAAATTAGAAGTAGCCAGGGAATCCTGAGCCGATAAAAAACTAATTGAAAATATTAAAAGTAAACTTGAAAAAATAATATTACGCATCATTTGGGATTTTTCTGATTGGAATTTATATGCTTGAACGCCTTCTTTTTTTACTTATTGTAAAAGAATTGGTTAATTTGAATCTAATTTTTATAAATTCCTTTAAATTAATTATTTGAGCGCGCAAATGTAAAGTATTCCCAATAAAAAACCCACCAAATTTAGGTGGGTTTTCAGGTATTTTAGCTTATTATAAAATATTAATAATAAGTAAACCTTCTCACTTTCGCGATATACTTTGCCAGCCTTATTAATTGGTGGCTGTACCCATATTCGTTATCATACCAGATATAAAGAATTACATTTTTCCCATCTTCAGAGACAATGGTGGCCTTACTATCATAAATGGCCGGGGCGTTAGAGCCAACAATATCTGATGATACTAATTCATTATCCAGGGAATATTTAATTTGTTCTACGAGTTCACCTTCAAGGGCGTATTTCTTTAAAATATTATTTACGCCTTCAACAGTGGCTTGACCCTCAATTTCCAGATTTAGAATTGCAAGTGACCCATTGGGAACAGGAACCCTAATTGCGTTTGATGTTAATTTACCTTCAAAAACAGGTAAGGCCTTTGCAACAGCTTTCCCGGCGCCGGTTTCGGTAATCACCATATTGAGCGCAGCCGCACGACCCCGGCGGTATTTGCTGTGCATATTATCTACCAGGTTCTGATCGTTGGTATAGGCGTGGATAGTTTCTAAATGCCCGTGCACCACGCCAAGTGTATCTTGAACGGCTTTTAACACAGGGGTGATTGCATTCGTAGTACATGAGGCTGCAGAGAATATTGAAATTTTATCAGGATTATATTCTTTATGATTTACGCCATGAACAATATTTGGAATGCCTTTCCCGGGAGCAGAAAGTAAAACCTTTGCCGCTCCTTTCGCTTTAAGGTGTCTGCTTAGTGCTTCTTTGTCTCTAAACGCACCGGTATTATCTATAATTAAAGCTTTATTTATTCCGAATTTTGTATAATCAATATCCTCAGGTTTATCTGCGGAAATTATCTTTACGGTAGTACCGTTTATAATAAGTGCGCTATTTTCTTCGTCTATACCAACAGTTCCTGAAAAATCACCGTGAACTGAATCATTTTTTAATAAAGAAGCACGTTTTTCTAAAACATTCCTGTCTACAGCACCTCGAGTAACGATAGCTCGCAAACGCAACTGACTGCCTTTACCTGTTCTGGCCATTAATTCCCTGGCTACTAAGCGACCAATACGCCCAAAACCGTAAAGCACAACATCCTTAGGAACAACTTTATCATATTTTTTTGCATCTTTCAGTTTATCTGAAACAAAAGCCATAGCATTAAGATGTCCCTGGTCTTCTAAATGATACTCATAGGTTAATTTGCCTATGTCCAGTTTTGCAGGTGGCAGATCCATATCCTGGATTGCTTTTGCGATTTCTACCGAATCAAAAATTGAAATAGGTTTTTCTACAAATTCTCCCGCGTATTCGTGTAGGTTAAGAATATCGCTAACATTGCGGTTAAGCAATTGATTTCTGAATAAAACCAGCTCAATAGATTTATCGTACCAAAGATCACTTATAATATTAATGAATTGTACGGTCGCTTTGCGCCGGTTTGCCTGAAAAGAAAGTTCCTTTTCGTAAACTTTGTTGAAGCTCATGTGTGGTTTGTGTTGTTTTAATCCCTCATTGAGGGTTTAATTTTGCCGAGCCTTAGCTCGAAATTATAAAATAGTTTCTATCTCAAACCTTGTGGACTTCCCCAAGGTTCTTAATTATTGGCGCAAAAGTATATATTTCAAACGTTTTCGTAAAGAAAATTTTGCATAAAAAAACTCCCTTTAATTAAGGGAGTTTTATGAGATTTATTCATTGCTTTTTATCGCCAAACCATTCGCTGTTTTTCGCCATTTCTATCAACTATGGTAATCACAATATCTTCAGCAAGATTTTTATTTCTAAAGATTCGTTCAACATCGCTTACGCTAGCCACCTCTTTATTATCTATTGCAGTAATAATGGTTCCTACCAATTCTTCCGCAGGTAATCTAGGGGAAAGGGTACGGTGAATTCTTACGCCATTTTCAACATTCAATTCCTGTAATTCTTCCTTACTGGCATTAGAAACTTCTATTTTTATAGGTTCTATAGTGTAGGTTTCAAATTTAGTAAGGGTTACCTTAGCTTCTCTTTTCTTGCCATCTCTAATAAATAGTACATCAATTTCATCGTTAGGACGCTTTGAATTAATATATCCAGTTAGATCAGAAAATTTATTAATGTCTATATTATCTAATTTTCTAATTATATCGCCTTGTTTAAGTCCGGCTTTTTCAGCACCGCTACCTTCGGTTACTTCAGCCACCATAACTCCCTGGGTAGTTTCAAGTCCTAATTCTTCTACCGCCCGTGGGTTAATATTTCCACCTCTAATTCCTAAAATTCCTTTTTGCACATCACCATACTCCATAATATCTTCTACGATTTTACGGGTATTATTAGAGGGTACGGCAAATGCATAACCTATATAACTTCCGGTTTGGGAAGTAATGGCAGTATTAATTCCAACCAGTTCGCCATTAATATTCACTAAAGCGCCTCCACTATTACCCGGATTAATCGCTGCATCAGTTTGTATAAAAGATTGCGAAGTAAGATCGCGTGTATTTAAATCTCTTGCGGTAGCACTAATAATTCCCGCGGTTACCGTAGATTTAAGGTTAAATGGATTTCCAACTGCAAGCACCCATTCTCCCAATTTTACATTGTTAGAATCGCCAAACGGAATATAATCCAGGCCTTCAGCATCAATTTTTAATAGAGCGATATCTGAAGTTTCATCGGCTCCAACAATTTCTGCAGTATAGGTTTTGTTATTGTTCAAGGTAACTTCAACCTCATTGGCTTCTCTAATTACGTGGTTGTTGGTTACAATATAACCATCTGGAGAAATAATAACTCCAGAGCCGGCTCCCTGTAGTGCTTTTCCGCCACTATAATTCCCCTGAATTAGATCTCTCATAGTACGCGGACCTTTAAAAATAGCTACGTTTTTAACGTGTACCACTCCGTTAACGGTATTTTCAGCTGCTTCGGTAAAATCGGCATTGGTGCCGTAGATATTTCCCGAATAATTTGCAGGAATTAATTCGGCTGTAGAATTAGAAACCGGGGGTAAACCTGTGGGCGTTTCTTCTTCAAAAAACATTTTATAGCTCCCTAAAGTCAACGCGCCTCCTAAAATTGAAACGAGAAGTAGTTTAGATAAATTTTTCATTTTCAATGGTGTTTTTATATAATTCAACTTTAAAATTATAATATTAGTATTTTCAGTTTTTAACTTTAACGGCCATTTAACACGCCATAAAATCGTGTTATTTATAGTATCTTTGTTGCCCTTAAAATTCACGTAATGAAAATTCCATTTTATAAATATCAGGGCACCGGGAACGATTTTGTGATGATTGATAACCGTCAACAACTATTATCCAAAAACAATACCAGAATAATTAAAAAGCTTTGCGACCGTAAATTTGGCATTGGAGGAGACGGTCTTATACTTTTGGAAAACCCCGAAGTGGAAGGTGACGATTTTAAAATGGTTTATTTTAATGCCGATGGGAATGAAAGCAGTATGTGCGGCAATGGAGGCCGTTGCCTGGTGGCTTTTGCAAAATTCCTGGGAATCATACAAAATGAAGCTACTTTTACGGCAATAGATGGACTGCATAAAGCAACAATTAGCAATCACCTGGTAAGTCTGCAAATGCAGAATGTTTTAGATATAAAACAACTGGGAAACAGCGCTTTTCTTGATACTGGTTCTCCACATCACGTAATTTTTACTAAAAATGTAGCCGGTCTGGATGTGAAAAAAGAAGGTGCTGTAATTAGATATTCAGATGAGTATGTAGCCAATGGCGGTACCAATGTGAATTTTGTAGATATGCAGGAAGATAATACCTTTTTAGTTAGAACATACGAAAGGGGAGTGGAAGACGAAACGCTTTCTTGCGGTACGGGAGTTACTGCGGTTGCCCTGGCGGCACACGCTTCTGGAAAGGCAAATACAAATACGGTAAAGCTAATTGTTCCCGGGGGCGAATTATCGGTTTCTTTTAAAAAGGAAAACGAAACTTATACAAATGTTTGGTTAACCGGCCCGGCAGAGCAGGTTTTTAAAGGAGAAATAGTATGCCAGGCTTAAGAGGAAATAAGGTTTATCTACGTGCTTTGGAACCCGAGGATCTCGATTTTGTTCATACTGTGGAGAATATTGAAGAGTTTTGGGAAGTAAGTGCCACCCAAACCCCTTATTCCCGGTTTCTTATTAAGCAATACCTGGAAAACGCGCATCGTGACATTTACGATATTAAACAATTGCGCTTGGTAATTTGTGATCTTCAGGATAATGAAGTTGGTCTAATAGATATTTTTGACTTCGAGCCAAAAGACCAAAGAGCAGCTTTGGGAATCTTAATTGCCGATCCCTCTGAGCGCGGAAAAGGATATGGTGCTGAAGCTCTAAAATTACTTTGCAATTACTGTTTTACCCATCTCGCCATGCACCAGGTTTATGCAAATATCACCGAAGGAAACGAAACCAGCGTAAAACTTTTTGAAAACCTGGGTTTCCAAAGAGTTGGGATAAAAAAAGATTGGACTTATTCTGAAGGCGGTTTTAAAGATGAAATTCTCTATCAATTGATCAATAAATAATGTACATCAAAAAAATTCTACTGGCTATTGCCATTCTTGGGCTTATAGGCCTTTCTGTTTTTAGCTATTATATTTATACCAGTATTTTTTCAGGGAACACCAGTTTTACGGGAGAGAAAAAGATAGTTTACGTGCCTACGGGTGCAGACTATCAAACCGTGATAGATAGCCTTCAGCCTTACGTGGAAGATATGGAATCTTTTGACCTGGTTGCCCGAAAAAAGGGTTATGCATCAAATATCAGGGCGGGGAGATACGCTATTAAACCCGGGATGAATAATAATGAATTGGTAAATGCTTTGCGAAGCGGAAATTTACCGGTAAAACTTACATTTAACAACCAGGAGAGACTGGAAAATCTTGCCGGAAGGGTTGCCCAGCAAATTGAAGCCGATAGTGCAGCTTTAATTAAAGCTTTTAAGAATGAAGAATTTTTAGCTGAAAATGATTTTACTGAAGCTAATGCCTTAGCAATGTATATTCCTAACCAATATGAATTTTACTGGAATACTTCAACTGAAGAATTTAGAGAGCGAATGAAACGGGAATACGATCGATTCTGGACCGATGAAAAGAAGCAAAAAGCCGAAGAAATAGGCTTGAACCCTAAAGAAGTTTCCACACTGGCTTCAATAGTTCACAAAGAAACCGCTAAGGTAGACGAACGCCCAAAAGTAGCGGGAGTTTATATGAACCGGTATAAAAACGGTTGGAAATTAGACGCCGATCCTACAGTGATCTACGCATTGAAAAATAAAACCCAAAAATGGGATACCATTATTAAAAGAGTGCTTTATAAAGATCTGGAATTAGATTCTCCTTATAATACCTATATATATAAAGAGTTACCACCGGGACCTATTTTTATGCCAGATATTTCTGCAATAAACGCCGTGCTTAATTATGAAGATCACGATTTCTTCTATTTTGTAGCCGATGTTAAAAATTTTGGTTATCATAAATTCGCCAAAAATTTAGCACAGCATAATCGAAATAAGCAGGAATATGTGCGTTGGATTAACAAACAAGGTGTAAAAAGATAAAAATAATTTTTACTCCAAATTATTAAGAAAGTTCTAACGCCTTAGCATACGTACTCTTAGAGCGATGTTAAGTCATTCCATAACTTTATAATTTACTTAACAGGTTGTGCTTCAGATTTTTAAAATTTGTTGTACATTTGCACGGCAAAATTGAAAGGGGCGTAAGCTTAATTTTTTTAGCCCAAACCGTTAACCTTTCAGAAACAAAATGTAATGAGAAGGAAAATTGCAAAATTTTCAATCTTGCCTGTTTTTGCAGGCTGCATGTTTTTCAGTTTTTCAACTAGAGAAGCAGCGAATTTGGAAATTGAAGGTTATTCAACTTCCAATTTAGATCTAAACTATACCGTAGCCCTTATAGAGGAAAGCGAGTTAGCAAAAGATCAAAGCCTTGAAAGGGCGTTACCTGAACTGGGAAAGTCCTATGTTGGTTTTAAAGAAGCGCTGGGTTTTAAAGAATCTCGCGGAAATTATCAAACAATTAATGAGTTTGGTTATATGGGAAAATACCAGTTTGGTATTGGAACCCTGGAATTACTTGGCATTTACAATAGTGCAGAATTCCTTAACTCACCACAACTCCAGGAAGCTGCATTTTATACCAATGCTTCCAGAAACAAATGGATATTAATTCGTGATATTGCACGTTTTGAAGGCAAAGTAATTAATGGGGTAGAAGTAACCGAGTCTGGTATTCTTGCCGCTGCCCATCTTGCGGGACCGGGAAGTGTGAAAAAATACCTTAGAAGCTGGGGCGCCCAGTCTTTTAGTGATGCTTTTGGAACTTCAATTAGAAATTATTTGAAGAAATTTGGAGGTTATGATACTTCGTTTGTAAAGCCTGAAAAAAACCCGAGAGTAGATATTCAAGCTTTTAGAGCTTAAATTTCTTTCTGAAATATAAAAATAGCAGGCCTCTTATGGAGGTCTGTTTTTGTTTTACTCCATTCTGAAACAGGTTTGGTCATAATGTATTCCGTAGGAAGGGTGAGATCACAGGCTACACAAAGCCTGGTAGTTGGATGTAAAAGGTGTAAAAAATCTTCTAGTAATTTATTATTGCGGTAAGGAGTTTCAATAAAAATTTGTGCTTCCTGTTTTTCAAAAGAAAGGCGTTCTAAATCTTTAATTTCCTTTTTCCGTTCTTTTTTGTCTATCGGTAAGTAGCCGTTAAATGTAAAACGCTGCCCGTTCATTCCGCTGCCCATCATTGCTAATAGAATTGAAGAGGGGCCCACTAATGGAATTACCTGTATGCCTTCATTATGTGCAATTTTCACAATTTCAGCACCTGGATCTGCAACGCCGGGACAACCCGCTTCGCTCAATAAACCTATATTTCTTCCCTCTTTACAATCGTTTAAAAATGAAGGAATTTCTGAAGCTTCAGTGAATTTATTTAGATGAAAAAATTTTAAAGTAGATTGTTGCTTTTCAGGAACCAGTTGTTTTATATGTCTTCTGGCGGTTTTTTCATTTTCAGCAATAAAAATATCCAGGTTTTCCATAATTTCTTTAACCTGAATGGGTAAGACCTGCATTGGGTTTGCCGCTCCCATAGTGGTGGGAATCAGGTAAAGTTTTCCTGAATATCTAAAGTCAGCCATTATGCTTTGTTTTCTTTCTTCAGCTGGTCTGCTATTTTTTCGCAAGCTTCATCTAACATCTGGTAAACATTTTCAAATCCGTGATCACCACCAAAATAAGGATCTGGAACATCAACGTTCTCGGCTGGAAAAATCTCATCGAGAATCAGTTGTACCTTCGCCTTATCGTCGTCATTCCTGGCAAGAGAGATCACATCTTTAAAGTTCTGATTATCCATCACATAAATGCGATCGAATTTATCAAAATCTTCCACCTGAAATTGCCTTCCGCGCTGGTAGGTAATATCCAGGTTATTCTTTTTCGCTATTGCAACAGAGCGAGGATCTGGCGCATCGTCTATATGGTAATCTCCGGTCCCGGCCGAATCTACAAAAACCTTAGATTGGTCTACCTTAGATTTTAAAATTTCCTCGGCAAGCGGTGATCTGCAAATGTTGCCGAGGCACACCATCAATACCTTAGTCTTCATAAAAATGCTTTTATATGGTAAGTTTTTTGTTGAGGTCTTCAACAAACTTTTTGAATTGCTTATCGGTCGTAGCCAGGTTATCTACCGTTTTGCAAGCGTGTAAAACCGTAGCGTGATCGCGTTTTCCAATTTGAGAGCCAATGCTTGCCAAAGAAGCTTTTGTAAACTTTTTAGCAAAGAACATGGCCAGTTGTCTTGCCTGTACAATATGCCTTTTTCGGGTTTTAGACTGCAAAGTTTGCACATCCATTTGGAAATAATCACTCACCACTTTCTGAATATAATCTATAGAAACTTCGCGCTTGGTATTTTTCACGTAGTTGTCTACAATCTTTTTGGCGAGTTCTAACGTGATATCTTTTTTGTTGAAAGAAGAGTGGGCAATAAGGGAAATAATCGCACCTTCCAGTTCCCTGATATTGGTTTTTATATTATTAGCCAAAAACTCAACAATTTCTTCCGGCATTTCTACCCCGTCACGATAAAGTTTGCTTTTAATAATAGAAATACGGGTTTCAAAATCGGGATGTTGTAATTCTGCTGAAAGTCCCCATTTAAATCTTGAAAGCAGGCGTTGTTCAATATCCTGCATATCTACCGGCGCTTTATCACTGGTAAGAATTACCTGTTTTCCGTTTTGGTGTAAATGATTAAAGATGTGGAAAAATACATCCTGCGTTCCTGCTTTTCCTGAAAGCAATTGGATATCATCCACGATCAAAACATCAATAATCTGGTAAAAATGAATAAAATCGTTTCGGTTATTTTTCTTTACAGATTCTATATACTGTTGGGTAAATTTTTCAGCAGAAATATATAAAACCGTCTTTTCTGGATATTTATCTTTTATTTCAACTCCAATAGCGTGCGCCAAATGTGTTTTTCCCAATCCTACGCCACCAAAAATTAATAGCGGATTAAAAGAAGTTCCACCTGGTTTATTGGCTACAGCTAACCCAGCCGATCTTGCTAACCTGTTAGAATCTCCTTCCAGGAAATTTTCAAAATTATAACTCGGGTTAAGTTGAGACTCAATTTTTACATTTCTAATCCCGGGAATTATAAAAGGGTTTTTTAATTCGGGGTTCTTATTTTTTAAAGGCACATCTACTTCCTGAGAGGCCATATGACTGCGCTGCGTACTTGGTATTTTTTCGGTAAATGGCATTTTATTACCGTAGGTATTTTCCATTTTGATCACATAGACCAATTTGGCTTTTTCACCTAATTCTTTGGTAAGAGAAACTTTTAAAAGCTTAACATAATGTTCTTCTAACCATTCGTAAAAAAACTTTGAGGGCACCTGTATGCTTAGTGCACAATCTGTAAGTTTTACTGCTTGTATAGGTTCAAACCACGTTTTGTAAGCCTGTGGAGTGATGTTATCTTTGATAAAAGCCAGACAGCTATTCCAAACTGATTGCGCAGTTTTTGACATGCTTTGTGTTGTATTATTTTAGATTAGTAGTGGTTTATTAGCAGTTAAAAGATTTAGGAGTCTCTCAACTTTGGTAGAACAAATATGTGAACAAATTATGTAATAAAAAAACCGGTTTAGGGTTGAATTTTAAGAAAAAATTGTGCATACTTAATTCCGCTTATGAAAGTACAAAACCTCGTTCACTTTAGCTGTTAAATTCAATATGAAAAGTCACGTTTCTTATGTTAAAGTCCGCTATGCGGAAACCGATCAAATGGGTGTGGTGCACCACGGTAATTATGCTCAATATTTTGAAATTGCCCGATTAGACTGGCTTTCAGCTCTTGGTATATCTTATAAATCTATGGAAGAAAACGGGGTGATGTTACCTGTTTATGAGCTAAATACGAAATTTTTAAAACCCGCGGTTTTTGACGATGAACTTAAAATTGAAGTAAGATTAAAAGAACTTCCGTCGGTAAAAATTACTTTTGAGTATTTAGTTTTTAACCAATGTGGAGACTTAATTACAAAAGCTTACACAACTTTGGTTTTTATGGATTCTAAAACTAAAAAACCAATTCGCTGCCCAGAATATATTTTGGAAAAATTGAAGTGAATTTATTTCGTTTAGTAAATCGTCATTACAAACAGATTGAAGTAATCTGTCAATGATTAGTTCAATATTACAGATTGCTTCTCCCGATTATCATTGGGATCGTAATAACAAGAAAAAATCAATCTTCCAATCTCTTAATCTCCACCTTATAAGTTGAATCAAACTTTTCAAAAATTGTTTCGGCCTCTTTTTTTCTTACTGAAATATAAATCTTGCAATCCAGCTCCAGTTTTTGCTCAATGATGTTGAGGTTATTTTCCTTAATTAAGCGCATCACAATATTCATTTCAGGATAGTCAAAACTGATCTCGAAAAGCTCATCTATGGTTCTCTTTACGATATTGGCTTGTTCCAGTGCCATTTGCGCCGCGGTCTTGTACGCGTTTATAAGTCCGCCTACCCCAAGTTTTACTCCGCCAAAATATCTCACAACTACAATTAAAATATTGGTCACTTCAAAAGATTGTATTTGGCCATATATAGGCATCCCTGCCGAATTTGAAGGTTCTCCATCATCATTAGCGCGATATTGAAAATCGCCTTCAGATTTCCCAAACTGCCAGGCATAACACCAGTGCCTCGCTTTATGATGTTTTGTCTTTAATTCTTCTAAATGAATATTCGCTTCCTCTTCTGTCTTTACCGGAAATGCATAGCCGAAAAACTTTGAATTTCGGTCTTTGAATAAGACTTCTGGAGAAGCTTTGGTTATGGTTTTGTAGGTGTCTTTCATTTTGATCTAATCTTTTACTGGCTACTCGCCACAAGGATAATACTTATCACTGCTAACGCAATCCCAATCCAGTTTTTCTTCAAAAGAACTTCTTTAAAAAGTATAATTCCCAGTATGGTTGAAGCTAAAACAATTCCCACGTGGTTTAAGGTAAAGATCACCGAATTTTCAATTCCTGGAGCACGTAATGCCATAACCAGGAAATAAATAGAAAAATAGTTTGGAATTCCCAATGCAATACCGCCGGCTATATTTTTCCAGGTAATTTTTAATTTTCCTAAAACTGCCTGTCCAATTAAGATTGTTATTCCAATAATCCCGGCGATTCCAAAAATACTGGAAGAAAAAAGGCCAACATCGGTTTCAGAAACATAAAAATTTTCAAGGTAGTTTATGGTGGTGTCAATAATCCCACTTCCAATAAAAACTAAGAGGGGAAATATTAAGTTCCTTTTCTTTATTTTAATGCCCTTCTCGGTTTTTATTGAACTTAAATAAACCGCTGCGAGTGCAAGTAGAATTCCCGAAATTTTTAAAAATCCCAGGCTTTCATCATAAATAAATATTCCGAAGAAAACGGGAATCGCAACCGACATTTTGGTGGCTACCGAGACTACCGAAAGTCCACTGCGTTGGGTGGTAATCGCGGCAAGGTTAAAAACCGTAATAAAAAGTGCTCCCAAAATAAGTGTTCCAAAAAACCATTTTTCTGAAGGAATTCTCACAATATCATCAACACTTTCTATATAGCCAAAAAAGCCCACAATACAGGCAATAAAATAGTTAACTATGATGGCTTGCAGTGTATTTACCCCGTATTTTTTATAGAGCCTAAATACGATAAAAATTACCGTAGAAGAAATTATGCTTAGCAGCAGGTAAATCAAAATAACTCTTTTTTAGCAGTAAATAAATCGATGACATCTTCTCGGGTAGGTTCAATATTCCAGGTGTGGATTCCTAAATATTTTGCAGCATCAGTGTTTTCCTTGGTGTCGTCAATAAAAAGACATTCTTGCGGTTTCAAGCCGTGTTGTTTTAGCACAAACTCATAAATTTCAGCATCTGGTTTTCTAAAATTGATCTCGTGAGAAAGATAAAAAGCATCAAAACAAGCTTTAAAATCTTCAAAAAATGGAACATTTTCTTTAACCCAATCAATATGAATTTCGTTGGTGTTGCTTAAAAGAATTAATTGGTAATTTTTTTCTTCTGAAAGTTTCTTCAAAAACTGGTAACGATATTCAGGGAAATCTATTAAAATAGCGTTCCAGGAATTTTTAAAATGTTCTGTTTGAAGCTGAGTATATTCGCTCTGGTAAGATTTTACAAATTCTTCAGAAGAAATAAGTCCTTTTTCATATTGCTGGTTGATATTCAGCAAACTTTCTGAAAGTTCTTCGATTTCATATTTATTCATTTCACGCATCGTGGCTGGTTTGTCCAGGTTGATGAATACGTCTCCAAAATCGAAAATTATAGTTTTAATCATTCTTATAAATTTTTAAAGTATCACGCTCCAAATTAGTTTCTGAAAGCTTAATTCCTGAAAATTTTGGTGCGTTTATTCCCTCGTGAAATTCAGAAACTCCGGTAAAAACTCTCGTTTCATCCCAAAGATTGGCGTCAATAAAAGTCTGAAGCGTTTTTGCACCACCTTCAATAATAACCGATTGTAAATTATGCCGGTAAAGTACCTCGCAAATCTGTTTCGGTAGGTCTTGTTGAAAATCGAGTTTTTCAAATATTAAATTGTCTCCTGAATTTTTTACATTTTCGGTTAAAACAATGGTCTTGATACTGCCATCAAACAATGCAGATTCCTGCGGAATTTTTAATTCTTTGTCTATCACCACCCGAACCGGGTTTTTGCCATTCCAAAGCCTGGTGTTTAGTTTGGGATTATCGGCGATTGCGGTGTTAGTGCCCACTAAAATAGCCTGTTCTTCACTTCTCCATTTATGCACCAGTTGTTTAGAATACTGATTCGTGATCCAAACTGGCTCGCGTTTTTCCTGGACTTTTGGAGCGATAAATCCATCAGTGGTTTGGGCCCATTTCAAAATAATATAAGGCCGTTTCTTTTGATGAAAAGTGAAAAAACGTTTGTTGAGATCCTGGCATTCTTTTTCCAGAATTCCCACCTGAACTTCGCAACCGGCTTCCATCAATTTTTTAATGCCACGCCCGGCCACTTCAGCAAAAGGATCTACTGTACCAATAATCACTTTTTTAATACCCTTAGCGATAATTAGATCGCTGCAAGGTGGCGTTTTTCCAAAATGACTGCAGGGTTCCAGGCTCACATAGATGGTAGACTTATTTAAAAGCGATTCATCTTTCACAGAATTTACCGCGTTTACCTCTGCGTGTGGGGCTCCTGCTTTTTGGTGCCAGCCTTCACCAATAATCTTGTTTTTATAAACAATTACGCTGCCTACCAGCGGATTGGGATACGTAGCTCCCAGTCCGTTTTTGGCCAGTTCAATACAGCGCTTTATATATTTTTCGTGTATATTCACGCCTCTAAAATAGGATTATTTACCAAGAATGAGCACGTTAAAAATACGGGAAATTCAACCCGAAGACAATCAACAAGTTGCCGAAGTTGTAAGAAAGGTTTTGGTAGAAATGGGCGTTCCAAAAGTAGGAACCGCCTATGAAGACAAGGCGCTGGACGATATGTATGCAACTTACCAGCACCCGCGAATGAATTATTTTGTGGTGGAAGAGGGAGGAAAGATAATTGGTGGCGCTGGTATTGCTCCATTAATTGGACTCGAAGAAAAAATATGCGAACTGCAAAAAATGTATTTTCTGCCGGAAGCCCGTGGCAAAGGTCTGGGTGCCCAAATGATGGATACCTGTCTTAAGTTCGCCAAATCCCAGAATTTTGAACAATGTTATATTGAAACCCTTCCTTATATGGAAAGCGCCCGGAAACTCTACGCACGAAGTGGCTTCAAATCTTTAGAAAAACCCCTTGGAGACACCGGCCATTATAATTGTACGATGTGGATGATTAGGGATGTTTGAGAAGTAGGAGTAAAGAGTGAAGAGTGAAGAGTGAGGAGTCTTTTTTACGTTATCGCGAGACAGGGACGAACGCGGCTTTTTAATCAAGAGAAGAGTAGAGAGAAGAGAAAAAAGATTTAAGAAACAAGATCAGGAGATAAGAATCAGGAATTTGGATTTTCCTCAAACTGAAAACTCACAACTGATAACCGATAACCCAAAACTGAGAACCGAGAACTCACAACCGACAACCGAAATAATGAAACTAAAAGCCCAAAAAGAAATATTCACTAAATCGCTGGAAAATGAATATCCTGTGGAAGAAGTGAATTCTTTTTTCTTTATGCTAACAGAAGCTTTTTTCAAGATCAATAGGTTAAATCTTGCTTTAAACCCTGAGCTTGAAATTGATAAAAGTCAGGTTGAAAAACTAGAGTCAGCCTTAGCGCGTTTAAAAAACCACGAACCCATTCAGCATATTATTGGGGAAACAGAGTTTTTCGGATTGACTTTTAAGGTCGATAAAAATGTATTAGTACCAAGACCGGAAACAGAAGAATTGGTTGAATGGATTTTAGAAGACTTTTTCGAAGAGGAATCTGGGCGAATCCTGGATATTGGGACGGGGAGTGGTTGCATTGCTATTAGCCTGGCGAAAAATCTTCCGGAAGCTCAAATTTCGGCTATAGATATTTCTGAAAAAGCCTTGCAAATCGCAAAAATCAATGCAGAAATTAACCAGGCTAAGATTAATTTTATTTCAGAAGATATTTTAAGAACTGAAACTCTAACCGGAAATTGGGATGTGATTGTCTCTAATCCGCCCTACGTGCGAGAGCTGGAGAAAAAGGAAATGCACCGAAATGTTTTAGAATACGATCCACCTACTGCATTATATGTAAAAGACGAAAATCCTTTAATTTTCTATGAGAAAATCACGAAATTGGCTAAAACCGCTTTAAACCCAGACGGGAAACTCTATTTTGAGATCAACCAATACCTGGCGGAAGAAACCGAAAAGATGATGCAGAAACAAGGCTTTAAAACCGAATTGCGAAAAGATCTTTTTGGGAATTTCAGAATGCTAAAAGGAGAACTGCGTTAATATTAAAGTTTTAGAACCCTGTAGGTGAAAATTTCATAAACTAATAATTTTGGAAAACAACATTAAAAACCAACTTAAAAGCATTGCCGTTTTTTGTGCAAGCAGCGAAGGCAACGATGAGAAAATTTTCTCAGAATCTTATCGTCTGGGAAAAGTTTTAGCTCAAAAGAATATTAAATTGGTATTTGGTGGAAGTAAACTTGGCTTAATGGGGCAGGTTGCTGCCGGGACCCTTCAAAACGGAGGAGAAGTTATTGGGGTGATTCCAGATTTTTTAAAAACCAAAGAAGTGGTTCATACCGGTTTAACCGAATTGATCACTACCAAAGATATGCACGAGCGAAAGCTTAAAATGCACGAATTAAGCGATGGATTTATTGCCCTGCCAGGCGGATTCGGAACTTTTGAAGAGCTTTTTGAAATCGTAACCTGGGGCCAATTAGGGCTGCATCAAAATCCTATTGGATTATTAAATATTAATGGGTTTTACGACGATCTTATCGCGATGCTTAAAACCATGGTAAGAAAAGGTTTGCTTAGGAAAGAAAATTTTGATCTATTGCTTATTGGGGAAGATATAGAGGAATTGCTGGAAAAAATGTATAATTTTAAACCTATGCCGGTTCCCAAATGGATAAATAAAGACCAGACCTAAATTAAAACATTATGAAAATCCATAAACTTCAAATATATAGCGATAATTTAAAAGAGCAATTGCGTTTTTATCGGGATACCTTAAATCTAAAGATCACCGATAATAGCGATGATTATTTTGAAGTTGAAACCGGGTATTCTACCATAAAATTTCAGCAAAAAGAAAACGCAACAGCTTACCATATCGCATTTCATATTCCCGATAGGCAGCATAAAGAAGCCCTGGAATGGGTAAAAGAACGGGTTCCGGTTTTGGAAGGCAATGGGCAGGAAATTGTAGATTTTATGGCCTGGAATGCTAAATCTTTGTACTTCTATGACGAAGATAAAAATATCATAGAATTTATCTCCCGTGAGAGTTTCAGTAAACCGGAATCGGCATTGTTTTCAGAAAAAAGTGTTTTGGGAATTAGTGAGGTAGGTCTGGTAACAGAGAACATTCAGGAGAAATTCGACTTTTTAAGCACCAACTTTGAATTGGAAAAATATGATAGCGATTTTGAGCATTTTTGTGCGGTAGGTGATGACGAAGGTTTGCTCATTACCATAAACCAAAAACTTAAAGATTGGTTTCCTACAGATGATAAAGCCTATAAATCTGAATTTAAAATTGAATTTACGCACCAGGGAAAAAAGCATTCCCTTGTTTTTGAAAACGATCAACTAAAAGCCCAGCAATAACTTACCAGCCTTTTATGAATACCGAAGAAAAGATCAAGCAGTTACGCGAAGAATTACACCGACATAATTATTTGTATTATATAGAGGATAAGCCCGAGATCAGCGATTACGATTTTGATATGAAGTTGAAAGAATTGCAGGAGCTGGAAGAAAAAAATCCTGAATTTGATGACCCTAATTCTCCCACGCGCCGTGTAGGTGGAGCGATAACTAAAAATTTTGAGACTGTAGTTCACGATTATAGAATGTACTCCCTATCCAATTCCTACTCTAAAGAAGAGCTGGAAGACTGGGAAAAGCGAATCGAGAAATCTATTGGAGGTAAAGTACAGTATGTTTGCGAATTAAAATACGATGGCGCTTCTATTAGTCTGACTTATGAAGATGGTAAATTAAAACGTGCGGTTACCCGTGGGGATGGGTTCCAGGGAGATGATGTGACCAATAATATAAAAACCATTAGATCTGTACCTTTAAAGCTGAAGGGCGAATTTCCGCAGAAATTTGATATTCGGGGTGAAATAGTGTTGCCTTATGAAGGTTTTGCAAAAATGAATGCCGAAAGGGTAGAAGCCGGGGAAGAACCTTATGCAAATCCTAGAAATACAGCTTCCGGAAGTTTAAAACTCCAGGATAGTGCTGAGGTCGCCAAAAGACCTCTTGATTGCTTGCTGTATAGTTTGGTGGCCGATAGTTTGCCGGTGAAATCACAATTTGAAGGCTTGGAAAAAGCCAGGGATTGGGGCTTTAAAGTTCCACCTGAAGCCGAGTTAAAAGATAGTATTGCTGAAGTTCTCGATTATGTAAATTATTGGGACCAGCACCGCCACGATTTGCCTTATGAAACCGATGGGGTAGTGGTAAAAGTAAATAGTTTTGATCAGCAGGATGAATTAGGTTATACAGCGAAATCTCCGCGCTGGGCAATGGCTTATAAATTTAAGGCCGAACAGGAGAGCACCAAATTAAATAAGATCACCTACCAGGTTGGAAGAACCGGGGCGATCACGCCGGTAGCAAATCTTGAACCGGTGCAATTGGCCGGAACCACGGTAAAACGTGCGTCTTTACACAATGCCGATCAGATTGAGAAACTGGATGTAAGGGAAGGAGATACCGTTTTTGTAGAAAAAGGCGGAGAAATTATTCCGAAAATTGTTGGGGTTGATTTCACCAAAAGGGATCCGGAAACTCCCGAAACTAAATATGCCGAAACTTGTCCCGTATGCGACAGCGAATTAATTAGAAAAGAAGGCGAAGCACAACATTACTGCCCTAATTATAATGGTTGTCCGCCGCAAATTATAGGGAGAATTCAACATTTTATTTCTCGAAAAGCGATGGATATAGAAGGCCTGGGTGGGGAAACCGTTGCTTTATTGGTTAATGCAAATTTAATTACTAATTATGCCGATCTCTATACCCTGAAAAAAGAAAATGTTCTTCCATTGGAACGAATGGCAGAGAAATCGGCAGAAAACCTTATTAATGGAATTGAAAAATCTAAAGAAATTCCTTTTGAGCGGGTTTTATTTGCCCTTGGGATAAGATATGTGGGCGAAACCGTAGCTAAAAAACTCGCAAAACATTATAAAAATATAGATGCTTTGGCTTCTGCTTCAACCGAAGATCTTACAGCGGTTGATGAAATTGGAGAGCGTATAGCCGAAAGTGTAACCGATTTCTTTGCTTCCGAAGAAAACAGGGAGATCGTGCAGCGTTTAAAAGACTATGGACTTCAATTGGAAATTGCTACTGAAGAACTGGAAAACCAAAGCAATATACTTGATGGTAATACTTTTGTGATTTCCGGAGTTTTTGAAAAAGTTTCCAGGAATGAACTTAAGAAAATGATAGAAGATAACGGCGGGAAAGTTTCCGGCTCGATTTCAGGAAAAACCGATTATTTGGTTGCAGGCGAAAATATGGGGCCCAGTAAACTGGCAAAGGCCGAAAAACTGGGAACTAAAATTGTGAGCGAAGACGAATTCCTTAAAATGCTTGATTAAATTTTTTATTGGTTTACTGCATTAATAACTTATAGTTTGGCGGCCTACCGAAAATTTATCGTCAAATTTAAAGCGAATACACCGTGAAATTTTAGGCTGTTTGAGCTCTATGGTTATTTCTTTCTAACTAATTTATTCAGGCGAGTTCCTAAAATTTAGGTGTCGAGCGATAAATTTAGATAAAGTTTCGTAAGCCTAGATTTTTTTGGTTCGTTTTTTCATCAATGGAAAAAATGAACACGAGGAATAATAATTATAAGGTTGAGGTTTTATAGAATTATGAGAAAAACTTTCTTTATAGAGGTTTAAACTTTCAAAATTTAAACCTCAATCTTGACTCCGTTAGCTTCAATATTATTTTTATCATCTAAATAAAAATCAATTCTTCCCAGATAAAGTCCATAACAACCCACCTGGTTTACTAAAACCTTTTTACCGGCTTTGTTGGTTTCCACAGTTGGTTTATCCAAAAAAGTATGGGTGTGGCCGCCAATTATGAGATCTATATTTTCGGTGGTTTGCGCTAGTTTAATATCAGAAATCTTATCGCTGCTGTATTTATAGCCTAAATGTGAAAGGCAAATTACGAGATCACAATTCTTTTCTTCTTTTAGAATTCGACTTTGATCCTGCGCAATTTCTACCGGATCAAGGTATTTTGTTTCTTTATAAAGACTATCGTTCACCAGGCCCTGCAATTCAATTCCCAAACCAAAAATTCCAATTTTCACGCCATTTTTAGTGAAAATTTTATGATCGTGGGTATGGCCATCCATCACCGTATTACTGAAATCGTAATTAGAAGAAATAAAATCGAATTCGGCATGCGGAAGTTGCGCATATAAGCCATCTATCCCATTATCAAAATCGTGGTTTCCTATGGTAGCTGCATCGTATTTCATTTTACTCATCAGCTTAAACTCCAGTTCGCCTCCATAGAAATTAAAGTAAGGCGTCCCCTGAAAAATATCCCCGGCGTCTAATAATAATGTATTGGGATTTTCATTTTTAATCTGCTGAATTAAAGTCGCTCGCCTGGCAACACCTCCCATATTAGGATTCCTGGAATCATCAGGGCCAAAAGGTTCTATATGGCTATGAACATCATTGGTGTGTAAAATGGTAATGTGCTTTTTATAATTAGGTTTAAAAGAAAGTGAACTTAAGCCACCAATTCCTATAAAAGCGGTTGCTGCCGAGGTTTGTTGTATAAAATTTCTTCTTTTCATTTCTTACTTTCTTATAAATCTATTGTCTTTCTCGACCCTTAAAGTATCTACCTTTTTAAAATAATCTATAATGGCATTGCGCAGTTTATAGTCTACTTTATATAATTGGATTGGCTCTTTAAAAAAGTTCATATTATCACCGCCTTGCTGTAAATAATCTGAAGTAGCTACAAAATAGGTTTTATCTTCATCAATATCTTCACCGTTAATTTTTGCGCTGATAACTTTATAATCCTGATCCATTTCAATATGGATACCGCTAACGGGATGAGCGGTTTTTGCACGTTCCAGGTAAGTAAGCATTTCCTTAATTTTTTTCCCAGAAAGTTCTGCTACCACAATTTCATTTTCAAAAGGCATTAGGGCGTAAGCACTTCGGGTAGAAATATTTCCTTTGTTGAGGCCAGCTCTAATTCCGCCGTGATTTAGCAAAACCATATCTATTTCATTTCCGGTTCTGCTTTTAAAAATGGGGTTGGCCTGTTCTATTACCAAATCGGCCATTAAGTTTCCAATTGCGGTGTTGAGGTCGCCGTCACTTTTCACCATATCATTTGGATTGTAGGCTAAGGTGCTATCTAGCGTTTTATTGAGATGCTCTTTAAACGGTGCTACAAATTCATCAATTTCGGGATCGGGTTCAATATTTTCATCTATAGCAATTCGTTGCCCTTTAATTTCGGAAGGTTTAACCTCATTCCCTTTACAACTTAATAGAATTGCTGAGAGAAGCAGGAATAAACTTAATCTGGTTTTTTTCATTCGTATATAATTTTTACCCTTTTTTATGAATTTGAAGATAATTATTTATCAATTTCTGGGATTGGGAAATAGGCCGGTTATATCTCATCTTTAAAAATTCAAAGATAAATAGATTATCCGGGTCAAACTTAACTGTTCAACTCTAAAGCCCGGAATATTTTTATAAAACGACTCTTGAAATTGAATCAGCGAATTTTCTGTTAAAAAAATAAAGGTATTTCAGCGAAATAATTAATCCTTTTGTCGAAAAATGGGTTAAAATTTCTAAAAATAGCAATGCTTTACTCAAATGGACATTATTGATAACATGAATTTTATATTTTCGGTCCGCAATTGAATGAAAATGAGTCTTTTTCAGTACATTTTAATTTTACTCGTTCCGCTTCTGGCTATAAATTTATATGCTGCGATTGCTGAAGCCGATTGGTTAATGCAGGCCACACAGCTTATTTTTGTGCCCGGCCTTGCCGGTATTTATATTAAGCATAAAAAGAATATGAGTTTGAATGCTATACTCTTTTTTATCTTTTTTTTTCTGGCTCAAATTAATGGCTTCATATTTAATACTAATAACTTAACTCTTATTTCCTTCTTCTTTTATATTATAGCCTATTTTGGTTTAAGCAGGGAAGCTTTGCAGAATACCCAACTGGAAACTGCCAGTAAAACCATACTGGTTTATTTTTTTCTATTAATAGCCATAAATGCTTATTTGCTATTTACCCACGTGCTGGAACTTAAACAATATATGAGTGATGAACTTGAATTTGGTATTTATATAGCTTATTACGGCGTCTTACTGGTAATGGGCATTATTTCCCTCATTTATTATTTGAATTCTTACTCAAAAAAATCAATTTATTTTATCACACTGGTTCTTACTTTTATTTTTTCAAATGTGTTTAGGGATTCCGCTTATTTTTATATGAAAGATTCTGCTATTTTAATAACCGGTAATTTGTTGTGGTATAACGGCTTAATCTTTAGTTTGCTGTTTTTTCTAACTCCAGAGAGAAAGCTGCGTTTATTGAATCTTCTCTAAAAAGCGAAAGCTTATTCCTGTTTATTTTTTAACAGAAAAAACAAAGCTGTTAAATATGTGCTTTTCTTTGAATACAAAAGCAGATTTTAGTCCTTGAAATTGGCGAAATCTATACATTTGTCGCCCGAAAATTTTGCATTTTTCAGTTTAAAGTCGAAATCCCGCAAATCTTTTCGATTATCATAAAAAATTAAACAGCAATGAACTCATTTATTGGTACCGGTGTGGCTTTGATAACTCCTTTTAAGGAAGATTTATCTGTAGATGTGCAAGCACTGGAAAACCTGGTAGAAAACCAGATTGAAAATGGAATAGATTACCTGGTGGTTTTAGGAACTACCGCCGAAAGCGCCAGTCTTAATAAAGAAGAAAAACAGCTTGTAATAGATACAGTTGTAAAAAAGAATAATAAACGTTTGCCTCTGGTATTGGGAATGGGAGGCAATAATACATACGCCCTTTGCGAAGAACTCAAAGCTGAAAATCTTTCTGGCTTTGAAGCTATCCTTTCGGTTTCTCCTTTTTACAATAAGCCAACCCAGGAAGGCATTTATCAGCATTTTAAGGCTGTGGCTGCCGCTTCCCCGTTGCCAATAATTCTTTATAATGTACCAGGAAGAACTGCGTCTAATATCCTACCGGAAACAATAAACCGCATTGCCCGGGATTTTAGCAATGTAATTGGCGTAAAAGAAGCTGCCGGCGATATGGTCCAGGCAATGAAATTAATAAGCCTGGTACCCAAAGATTTCCTGGTAATTTCTGGAGACGATATGCTTACCCTGCCTATGGTTTTAGCCGGCGGAAAAGGAGTGATTTCGGTAATAGCACAGGGATTCCCGGTTGAATTCTCTAAAATGGTTTCGCTAGGTTTAGAAGGGAAACCTGCTGAAGCTTACGAACTTCATTATAAATTACAGCGCTCTATAGACTTGATTTTTGCTGAAGGAAATCCTGCAGGAATTAAAGCTTTACTTGCTCTAAAACAAAGTATTCAGAACAACCTGAGATTACCGCTGGTGAAAGCCACACCAGCACTTCAGCAGCAAATTGAAGATTTTTTGAAGAATTTTAGCTAAAATTATTAATTACAAGGTCTAAAAAGTTTTAAATATCGTCATCCTGTTCCGAAGCTTCAGGATTATTTCAGGAGCTAATAAATTGCTAGTCGATTTATGTTAGAAGCTGAAACCAGTTCAGCTTGACGATAGAAAAATTTCTTAGACCTTTTATTTTTTCAGCAAAAGCCTTAGATTATCTTACTTTCAGGATAATAAGAAGGCACATTTTGAGTTATCTAAGCCTGCAACACAAAGTTTTTTTTATACTGAAGAAAAATGTACTTTTGCCAGATGTTTTTACAAATGATGAAGAAAGCAATTTTATTAGTAACAGTTTTAATTTTAACTGTATCCTGTGGGGAGTATCAAACCTTACTAAAAAGTGATGATGCCGGCGCAAAGTATACCTATGCTGAAGAGCTGTACAATGAAGCCCAGGAAGAAAATAGCAATAAAAAATATCGTAAGGCCCTTAGGTTGTTTGAGCAAATTGTTCCACAATATCGCGGGAAGCCTCAAGGTGAGAAACTCAGTTATTTATTTGCCAACACCTACTACCAGTTAGGGGATTTTTACCTTTCTTCATACGAGTTTGAGCGTTTTCAACAATCTTATCCCAATAGTGATAAGGTAGAAGAAGCAGCTTTTAAAAAGGCGAGAAGTTTCTACGAGCTTTCTCCAAGATACGATCTAGATCAAACCGATACGCATAAAGCAATTGCAGAACTTCAGGCTTATTTAAACACTTATCCTGAAGGCGAGCACGCCGAAGAAGCCAACGATATGGCTGCTGAATTACGTATAAAACTGGAAAAAAAGGAATATGAAATTGCCAAGCAATATCATCTAACAGGAGAGGCCAGAGCCGGTAATTACCAGGCGGCAATTACTTCTTTTACTAATTTCCTTTCTAATAATCCCGGGTCTCCTTTTAGAGAAGACGCCCATTATTACAGGTTTGATTCTGCTTACCAATTGGCAGTAAATAGTTTTAGAGATTTAATGCAGGAAAGACTGCAACAAGCCCTGGAATATTCCCAGGAGTATAAAAAATATTACCCTGAAGGTGAATATTCTGAAGCCATAGAAGCTTCAACCGAAGACATAAAATCACGCTTACAAAATTTTTAATAGTAGAAGAAAGATGGATATTAAAAAGACAGACGCACCAATTAACACAATTACCTTCGATAAGAACAAGGTAGACGAGCCAACTAATAATATATACGAGGCTATTTCTGTAGTTGCAAAAAGAGCAAACCAAATAAATTCTGAGATCAAAAAAGAATTGTTGGAAAAGCTTGATGAATTTGCGACTTATAACGATAGTCTTGACGAGATTTTTGAAAATAAAGAGCAAATTGAGGTTTCTAAGTTTTACGAAAAACTTCCAAAACCACACGCGCTTGCTATCCAGGAATGGTTAGACGGTAAGATCTATTACCGGAATACTAAAGATTCTGAAGAAGCAGAAGCTTAATTAAGATGTCTGTACTAAAAGGCAAAAAAGTGCTTTTGGGCATAAGTGGTGGTATTGCCGCTTACAAATCTGCATTTTTAGTACGATTATTTATTAAAGCCGGTGCGCAGGTAAAAGTTGTGATGACGCCGGCTGCAAAAGAATTTGTTACACCGCTTACGCTTTCAACACTTTCAAAAAACGAGGTGTTTTCTTCTTTTACCGAAGATGATGAGGATGAGCAATGGAACAATCACGTAGAACTCGGCCTTTGGGCCGATTTTATGGTTTTGGCCCCTGCCACAGCCAATACCTTATCTAAAATGGCTACGGGCAATAGTGACAACTTTTTGCTCGCAACCTATCTTTCAGCTAAATGTCCGGTATTCTTTGCACCTGCAATGGATTTGGATATGTATAAGCACCCTTCCACAAAAAAGAGTTTCGAGAGCCTTAAGTCGTATGGAAATATTATGATTCCCGCAGGAACGGGTGAACTTGCCAGTGGTTTAAAAGGCGAAGGGAGAATGGCAGAACCCGAAGAGATTATCGAATTTTTGGAAACATATTTTTCTGAAAATTTACCCCTACAGGGAAAGAAAATTTTAATTACCGCCGGGCCAACTTACGAAGCCATAGATCCGGTTCGTTTTATCGGCAACCATTCCAGTGGAAAAATGGGCTTTGAACTTGCTAAAAAAGCCGCTGAACTTGGAGCTGAGGTGATCCTTATTTCCGGACCTACGCATTTAGAAATTGATGATTCAAAAATCAATTTAATTAGAGTGGTTAGCGCTCGTGAAATGTATTTAGCTGCACATGATTACTTTGAAAGTGTAAATGTTGCTATTGCTGCTGCTGCGGTTTCAGATTATAAGCCAAAGATAGTAGCGGCTAAAAAAATTAAAAAGGCTGAAGAAAACCTAAGTCTTGAACTCACCAAAACCCAGGATATTCTTCTTTCGCTGGGTAAAAAGAAAACCCATCAAAAATTGATAGGCTTTGCTTTAGAAACCAATAACGAATTGGAGCACGCCCGGGAAAAACTGGCAAAGAAAAATCTGGATTTTATTGTGCTTAATTCTTTAAACGATGCCGGAGCTGGCTTTAAAAAGGATACCAATAAAATTACTTTGGTCTATAAAGATTCAGAAAAACCTTTTGATTTAAAAACCAAGGCTGAGGTTGCAACCGATATTTTAAACGAAATTGTACATTTGTTAGATGCGTAAATTGCTATTTCTTATTCTTTTAGTTGCCGGGATGCCTTTTGCGGCCGCCCAGGAACTCAACTGTGAAATAGTGATTAATACCGAGCAAACCGGGCAAAGCAATCTTTCGGTTTTTAGAACTTTAGAGAGTTCGTTGCGGGAGTTTGTGAATCAAACCTCCTGGACTAATAAAGAATTTGAACCGGGAGAGCGCATTAACTGCAGTATGTTTATCACCATAAATGAGTTTGAAGGTGAATCTTTCAGCGGCACTATCCAGGTGCAGTCTTCCAGGCCGGTTTACGGCTCTAATATGGTGAGCCCAATTTTAAATTTTAACGATTCTCAATTCAGCTTTAATTATCGGGAATATCAGCCATTAAATTATAGTCAGAACTCATTTTCCAATAACCTGGTTTCAGTAGTTTCATTTTATGTTTACACCATTTTGGGAATGGATGCCGATACTTTTTCTCCTGAAGGTGGAACCGATTATTACCAGGAAGCTAATCGAATTGTAAATACCGCGCAGCAAAGTGGCAGAACCGGTTGGAGTGGAGCCGACGGGCAAACGTCAAGGTTCCGCTTAAATGCAGATTTGCTTTCTAATATGTTTACAGAATACCGTACCGCTTTGTATAACTATCATCGCCGTGGGTTGGATGTAATGCATAAAGATCCTGAAGCCGGGAAAATTGCCATTGCCGATGCACTGGAAAGTTTAACTACAATGAATTCCAGGAGGGCAAATTCTTTATTGCTTAGAAGTTTTTTTGATGCCAAGGCCGATGAGGTAACCCAGATCTTTAGCGACGGCCCCGAAATTAACCGCCCCGGTTTAAGTCAAACACTAAGTGGCCTGGCGCCCCGTTATTCCCGAAACTGGAGAAATATTCAGTAAAGAATTTTTACTTAATAATCGCGGTTTAAAAGTTGAATATCCGTAAACAGTCATACTTTAAAATTTAGACGTCACCCTGAACTGGTTTCAGAGCCTGCTCCGATTTCTATCGGAGGTCTAAATTGAATGGTAGGTACTATTCGTGTTAGATGCTGAAACAAGTTCAGCATGACGATTTTTTCATAAATTCACTTCTATGAGGGAAACCGGATATACATTTGAAAAGTATTATTTCTTTAGCAAACGTCTGTATAATCAAATTTTTCCCTTTTGATATAACTTCCGGGTTTACCCAAAGTTTATTGTTGATTGGGAAAAATTTCTCCCGTATATTTAGCCCAAATTTAGTACACTTTGCTCACAGCTCTATCTATAAAAAATTACGCCTTAATTGAGGATATAAATATCAAACTTCAGGAAGGCTTTACCATAATTACAGGTGAAACGGGTGCCGGTAAGTCTATTATGCTAGGCGCACTTGGGCTCCTTTTAGGTAACCGCGCCGATTACGGAAGTATTCGTGATACTGATAAGAAATGCGTGATAGAAGGTTCCTTCAATATTTCCAATTACAGGCTAAAAGATTTCTTTATCACTGAAGACCTGGATTATGAAGAAAATACCATTATTAGGCGTGAAATTCTGGCTTCAGGGAAATCCCGGGCTTTTGTAAACGATACGCCGGTAAAACTGACTTCTCTTAATAAGCTTGGGGAATATTTAATTGATATTCATAGTCAGCACGAGACTTTGAGTCTCGGAAATAACGATTACCAGTTTCAGGTAATTGATACCATTGCTAATAGTGAAACTTTGCTGTTAGAGTATAAAACCGAATTAAAAGCTTATAAAAAGCTACAAAAGCGACTGGTAGAATTAAAAGAAGAACAGGCACAGGCCACAAAAGAATACGATTATAATTTATTTTTACTGAATGAGCTTGAAGAAGCGCGTTTGGTAAACGGGATGCAGGAAGAACTGGAAACCCGTTACGAAGAATTGAGCAATGTTGAAGAACTTACCGAAAACCTAAGTGCAGCTTTAAATTTACTGGAGCAGGAAGAAATTGGAAGTTTAGACAGCTTAAAACAGGCTCGTGCCTCGCTGGCCAGGATTGCCAATTTATCTGCTAACTATGAAGCTTTGCATCAGCGTATTGAAAGTGTAATTATTGAATTAGACGATCTTTCTTCAGAAGTAAGTGATGCGTTAGATAGGGTAGAGGCCAACCCTGAAGAGCTGGAAGCCACCAATCAAAAGCTTCAGCTAATTTATAATTTACAGAAAAAACATTCCGCAGAAAATATTGCCGAATTACTGAAGATCAAAGATGAACTTCAGGAAAAAGTTTCGGTAAGTGAAAATGCCGAAAATGCACTTTCAGAATTGGAGAACGCCATTGTAAAACAGGAAACCAAATTGGGAGCTGTGGCTGCAAAACTCCACGAAAAACGAAAAGCAATAGTACCGACTTTTATCAAAGAAGCCGAAAGTTTACTGGCCGATCTTGGGATGCCAAACGCCCGTTTAAAAATTGAATTAAAAAAAGCTGCGAATTTTCTAGCCAACGGACAGGATGAATTATTTTGGTATTTGGCAGCGAATAAAGGCGGCGATTTTAAAGAGATTAAAAAAGCAGCTTCTGGCGGGGAACTTTCCAGGATTATGCTAGCGGTTAAAAGTATTCTCGCGGCACAAAGTAAACTTCCAACCATTATTTTTGATGAAATTGATACGGGAGTTTCAGGAGATATTGCGCAAAAAATGGCCGGTATTTTACAACGAATGGGGAATGCCATGCAGGTAATTGCTATTACCCACCTACCGCAAATTGCCGGGAAAGGAAACAGTCATTTTAAGATTTTTAAAGAAGATTCTGCTAACGCCACTACTACCAAGATAGAAGAATTAAAAGGCAGCGAGCGTGTAGAAGAACTGGCAATGATGCTTGGCGGTAAAAATATTGGAGATTCGGCGCGGGCTCACGCACGTGCACTCCTGGATTAAAACTATGGCCTGAAAGTAATTTTGCTATCTTTACCCGATAATCGGGATTTAAAAAATTTCGGGCGGGCCCCGGAATATAAATTTTATATCCAAATCGCTTTGTGAGCTTGCTCCGGGCTGATTTATACTAACAAAACGAAAAAATTTATCACTATGTCATACAACCTGTTAAAAGGAAAAAAAGGAATTATTTTTGGCGCATTAGACGAGAATTCTATCGCCTGGAAAACCGCTGAGCGTGTTAAGGAAGAAGGCGGAGAATTTGTGCTTACCAATGCTCCAATTGCGTTAAGAATGGGAACTCTTAAAGAGCTGGCCGAGAAAACCGGTTCAGAGATTATTTCTGCTGATGCTACTAAAATTGAAGACCTGGAAAACCTGGTTGAAAAATCTATGGAGATCCTTGGCGGAAAAATAGATTTCGTGCTTCACGCTATCGGGATGTCGGTAAATGTTAGAAAGGGGAATCATTATACGGAGCAGAATTACGATTTCACCCAAAAAGGCTGGGATATCTCTGCGGTTTCTTTTCATAAAACTATGCAGGTGCTTTACAAAAAAGAAGCGATGAATGAGTGGGGAAGTATTGTTGCGCTTAGCTATATGGCTGCCCAGCGCGTATTTCCCGATTATAATGATATGGCCGATAATAAGGCGTTTTTAGAATCTATTGCGCGTAGTTTTGGTTATTTCTTTGGGAAAGATCATAAAGTTAGAGTAAATACTATTTCACAATCGCCAACCCCAACTACTGCAGGACAGGGAGTAAAAGGATTTGACGGCTTTATTGCGTACGCTGATAAAATGTCGCCGCTTGGTAATGCAACCGCATTAGAATGCGCCGATTACACGGTAAGTTTATTCTCAGATCTAACTAAAAAAGTTACGCTTCAAAACCTTTTCCACGATGGTGGTTTTGCCAATATGGGCGTAAGCCAGGAAGTTATGGAGTCTTTTATTAAAGGACAGGAGGAGAAGTAAAAAAATGAGTTTAGCGTGACGTTTTGGTTTCACGTCATGCTGAATTTATTTCAGCATCAAAAAGGAACAGAATTTCATTCAACCTAGATTCTGAAACGAGTTCAGAATGACGTTTTGTTGTAAATCGATTTACGATTTCACGTTATGCTGAACTTGTTTCAGACTTTATCCCGAATTTATTTCGGGAATCTAACATGATTTGAATCTATGTTCATCTTAGATCCTGAAATAATCCCGACGCTTCGGGACAGGATGACGTAGTGGTTTGATGAAATATAATCTAGGTGACGTTCAAGGAAAATTAGTTTTTCACGTCATGCTGAACTCGTTTCAGCATATAATATGAATTCAACTTGTACTTAACTGATATCCTGAAAACAATCCCGACGCTTCGGGACAGGATGACGTATTAAAGAAATTGATAACTAAAAGCTCAAAAACCTCTACCAGCTATGACCCTGGAATATTCCTTTATAATTCCTGTATATAACCGCCCCGGGGAGGTGAGGGAGTTGTTAGAGAGTATGCTCAAACTTAAGTTTGATCGGGATTTTGAAATTGTGCTTGTAGAAGATGGTTCCAGTATTTCTTCTGGAGGTATTGCAACCGAGTTCCAGCAACAACTCAACATTAGTTACCACTACAAAAAGAATACAGGCCCCGGAGATTCCCGGAATTTTGGGATGCGAAAAGCCAAAGGCAATTACTTTCTTATCCTGGATTCTGATGTTTTATTACCTGAAAATTATCTGCAGGAAGTAGATAAATTCCTTCAGCAGGATTACTGCGATTGTTTTGGCGGGCCAGATGCTTCTCATCCTTCATTCAGCAAGATTCAGAAAGCCATAGATTATTCCATGACCTCTTTTCTTACCACTGGTGGGATTCGAGGTAAAAAGTCGGCGGTAAATGATTTTCAGCCCAGGAGTTTTAATATGGGGATTTCAAAAAAAGCCTTTGAAGCTTCCGGCGGATTCGGGAAAATTCATCCCGGCGAAGATCCCGATCTTTCGCTTCGGCTTAAAAAAATGGGTTATAAATTATGTTTAATTCCAGATGCGGTAGTGTTTCATAAACGCCGCATAGACTGGTCTAAATTCTATACCCAGGTTCAAAAATTTGGGATGGTACGGCCTATTCTCAATAAATGGCATCCAGGGTCGGGGAAAATCACCTATTGGTTTCCCGCGGTTTTTAGTTTAGGCTTTTTATTCGCTATTTTGCTTTTAAAACTGGGAATTTGGTGGTTATTTCTTTTATATGTACTATATTTTGTGATTATTGCCACAGATGCCGCTATTAAAAATAAAAGTTTAGGAATTGGTTTCCTGGCGGTTTATGCCACTTTGGTACAATTTTTTGGATATGGTTATGGCTTTATAAAATCCCTCTGGCATATTCATATTTTAAAACAGGACCCGGAACACGAATTCCCGAATTTATTCTTTAAAAATGTTTAAAAACATAAGATTTAAAAGAATTTCTATAAAAAAATCCAGCTTAAAAAGCTTCGGGTTTTTCTTGCTGTTTTCTTCACTTATTTGGTTTTTTGTTCAAATTTCTAAAGAATATACGCAAGTAATAGATATTCCGGTTTCTTATGAAAATGTACCTTTAGATAAAACCCTATCTAAAGAACGGCCAGATAATTTACAATTAAGAATTCAGGATAAAGGTTTTGCCATTTGGTACTACCAGATCTTTAAACCCAGGGTGGAATTAGATCTTGGCAAAGCCACAGAAGAAGATGGCGAGCTGGTTTATAATTTTGAAGCCAACCGCGAAGTTTTGGAAGAGCAGGTGAATATCAATTTTGAAAAAGCCCGTTTTATCCAGGAAAGCCTTTCGGTAGAATTTCAACCTAAAAAGAATAAATGGGTAAATGTTACGCCACGTATAGATCTTAATTACGCGGTAGGTTATTCGGCAGGGGAGCCGGTAAGCCTGCAACCCGATTCGGTACAGGTAAGCGGCCCCGAAAATATTATTGATACCCTTCAAAATTTAAATACGGTTTATTTAAAGATCAACAACATTAATACTAATGTTTCCGGCAGGGTGAAAATTGATACTACCAACCTGGGAATGTTGAGTTTTTATAATACCGAGGTTACCTATAGCCAGGAGGTAGAGAAGTTTACCGAAGGCAGCGTAAAAGTGCCGGTAGAAATTCTTAATAAGCCCGAAGACACCAATATTGCTATTTTTCCGAAAGAAGTTTTGGTGTATTACCAGGTGAATTTAAAGCAATACGAAATGGTGAAAGCCGAAAATTTTAGGGTGGTTTGCGATTTTAACGATATAGACGATGGCGACGATTTTATTATCGCTAGGATTGCAGAAGCGCCTTTAATGGTAAGAAATCTTCGGCTTAACGAGCGTAAAATTCAATTTGTTATAAAACGATGATGGTAGTGGGACTCACCGGCGGTATTGGCAGCGGGAAAACTACCGTGGCCGGCTTTTTTAAAGAAAAAGGCATTCCGGTTTATATTGCCGACGATGCCGGGAAACGCCTCCTGGAAACTTCAGCAGAGATAAGGGAAAAAGTTACCGCGCTTATTGGTAAAGAAGCTTATTCTGGCCAAACGCCCAATCGCAAACATATCGCTTCCGTAGTATTTAATGAATCTGATAAACTGGAAGCACTTAACGCTATAATTCACCCAGCCGTAGCCAAAGATTTTGAAAGCTGGAAAAACGAGCAGAATTCGGTTTATGTAATTTATGAAGCAGCAATTTTGTTTGAAGCCGGCGGTTATAAAAAATGCGATATAAATATTTTAGTTACTGCTGATAAAGCAGAAAAAATAAAAAGATTACAACAACGCGATAATAGTTCCCTGGAAGAAATTAAAGCCAGGATGGCCAAACAATGGAGTGACGACCAAAAGAAAAAACTGGCCGATTTTGAAATAGAGAATCACGATTTATCCCTTACCAAATCGCGGGTTGACGAATTACATCAGATTATCTTAAAACGAGGTAAAAATTAGCAGAAGTTTTGTTAACATTTGGTTAAACGCTTGAAGCACTAAATGTTAAAATCTTACTTTTGGCAGCATGAATAAAAAGCTTTTTTTACTTCTCGTTATCTTAATGAGCCTTTCCCTTATCGGTATTATTTTTGTGCAGGGATACTGGATTAAGAGTACCGTAGACGACAAAGAAGCGCAGTTTACCTACGATGTGAAACAGGTACTCCTAAGAGTGGTTAACGAAATTGAAAACCAGGAAATTGAAGATTACTGGATGAAATTTAAAGATGCCGACAGCACAAATAGTCGGTTGCAGGCCGCCACGATTACCGAATATTCCTACGTAAACGAAAACAAATTAAGAAACCAAACCCTCTTTCATTCAGATGCTATTCTGGAAGAAGATTATAAGGTTTCTTCAGGCTTTATAGAATCGGCCCGCGATAGTATTCCCTTCACCAAGCTCATCAATAAAAAGGTGACCAGTATTGTGAATAACCGTAATAATATAGACGGTAGCGGCCTAAGCTCTCAACAGCAAATTGAGCGTATTATTCGTATGGACGAGTATGAGAAGAATTTGCTTAAAGAATATATTGCCGAGCATACCAGCAGGCTTCCGCTGCACCAAAGAGTGAACGAAGCTACTATAGAAAGGCTTTTAGCCCAGGAATTGAGCAACCGCGACATCAATTCAGAATTTGAATATGGTGTTTACAGCAATAGTATTTCTACAAATCTGCACAGCGATAATTTTTCGCTAAGCCATCCCGCCACCTACGGGGTTCCGCTTTTTGCAGACGATATGGGAAATAGCAATTACCAGTTGCTGGTTAATTTTACCGAAAAGAAAAAAGTAGTGCTTTCATCTATAACATTAATGGCTGCACTTTCTATAATTTTTACCCTTATTATCGTGATCGCTTATTCCAGCGCATTATCACAATTGATAAAGCAACGGCAAATTTCACAGATAAAGACCGATTTTATAAATAATATGACGCACGAATTTAAAACGCCTATTGCCACCATAAACCTGGCTTTAGACGCTATTAAAAACCCTAAGATTAGCAGCGACGAAGAAAAGAAAAAGCGCTATCTTAAAATGATTCGTGATGAAAATAGAAGAATGCACGCCCAGGTAGAAAACGTTTTACGAATTTCTAAACTGGATAAAAATGAGCTGGACCTTAAAAAAGAAAGGCTTCAGCTTAATGAGATTGTAGAAGATGCCATTAACCACATAGAATTAATTGTAGAAGATCGTGGCGGTTATATACAAACGCATTTTGGGGCCCTGCGCTCTTCAATTTTGGCCAATCAGGATCATTTTACCAATGTGATAATAAACATACTGGACAATGCCGTAAAATACTCTCCAGAGACGCCTAAGATTGATATTTATACTGAAAATGTAAAGAACTACATCATCCTTAAAATTCGCGACCAGGGAGCGGGAATGTCTAAGTTGGTGCAAAAGAAAATATTTGAAAAGTTTTATCGTGAACATACCGGAGATATCCATAACGTGAAAGGTCACGGTTTAGGTTTAGCCTATGCCAAAAGAATTATTGAAGATCACCATGGGCAGGTATCGGTAGAAAGCGAAAAAGGAAAAGGAAGCACATTTATAATTAAATTACCTCTAATATCTTAAATATATGGAAACTGAAGACAAGAAAATTTTGTTAGTAGAAGACGATCCAAACTTTGGAACTGTCTTAAAAGATTATTTGGCGATGAACGATTACGAAGTAACGCACGCCAAAAACGGAATGGAAGGTTTTGAAAAGTTTAAAAAAGACGATTTTGATCTTTGTATTCTTGATGTCATGATGCCTTACAAAGACGGCTTTACGCTGGCTAAAGAGATAAGGGAAAAGAACGAAGAAATCCCAATTATCTTCCTTACCGCCAAAGCGATGAAAGAAGACGTGCTTAAAGGTTATAAAGTAGGAGCAGACGATTACCTAAACAAACCTTTTGACAGCGAAGTATTGCTTATGAAGATAAAAGCCATTATGCAGCGTAAAGCTACAGATAGCGTGGCAGACTCTAAGCAATTTGAGTTCGAGATTGGTGGTTTTCACCTTAACTCTAAACTAAGGTTTTTAACCTATAAGGATGAAGAAGCTCAAAAACTTTCTCCAAAAGAGAACGAGTTATTGCGTTTACTTGCCTTGCACGAGAACGATTTGATGCCAAGAGAACTGGCACTTACCAAAATTTGGAGAGACGATAACTATTTTACCTCCAGAAGTATGGATGTATATATCGCCAAACTGCGTAAATACCTTAAGAAAGACGAGAATGTAGAGATTTTAAACATTCACGGCGAAGGATTTAGATTGGTGGTAAAAAACAACGAAAATGCCGAAGCATAACGCGAGGTAATTTTCAGTTTCCGGGAATAATGAGAGTGGCTTAAATGTATATTTAGTCCATTTGCCGTCATGCTTAACTTGTTTCAATGGCTCGTCATGCTGAATTTATTTCAGCATCTAAGTTGATGGGAGTTCTAACATGTTAGATCCTGAAACTAGTTCAGGATGACGTGATCACTGAAACTATTCCGAATTATCGGGGCAGCCTAACGTGTAAAAGCGGCTTTAGCAAAAAGCCACTCTCATTGTTTTCTTACCCGGAAAAATTTAACAACACTTCCCCGGCCGCTACCTGGCCATGCATTTTTATGCCCCGGTTTTAATTACGGAAAACCGTATAATTAACGTAATTTTTAAATCTTTCACGCCACAAGTTTTATCTTTACTGCCGGAAGCGCTAAAATCCGGCTATGAAGCAAAGTTACTTTACATCACCCGGTTTTACTTTTCGGCTACAGCCGTTTGGTACATCTTCTGCGCTTTTTTTACTCTTTTTTTTACTGAATTTTACTTTTGGGTTTGGGCAGGGAGTTACTATTTCTAGTGAAGAGCCTAATCCTACTCAAAATAATCCTATTGGAATCTCTATTGAATTTGATGAACGGATTAATGGTTTCGAAGAATCAGACATCAATGTAAGTGAGGGATTTTTATCTAATTTTCATATTGAATGGCCTGATTTTGAGTATACTGATGTTTCAAAAAGATTAAAAGATTTTGAAATAACTATAAATTTAAATCCTTTTTCTGGAAGTACGGATTTTTCTCCTTCTTCAAATTCCGTAATTGCTATTGATATCGATGAGTCAGGATTTATATATGCGCTTACCTTGGACGAAGGCGTTTTTCAATATAATCCTAACGGAAATTTAACATCAAATAACCCATTAATATCAGCTGATAAATTTACAGAACCAAGAGATTTAGCGATAGATGATACCGGAAATATTTTTATTGCTGATTCAGGTGCAGATCAAGTTTTAAAATTTGATAATGATGGGGGAAATATGCAGGTAATAAATTCTGGACTTTCATCCCCATCCGGTTTAGCAGTAGGTCCAAATCAAAGAATATACGTTGCCGATACAGAAAATAACAGGGTTGCTATTTTCAATAATAATGGAACGGTTGCCGGTGAAATCGATAATGGTACAGGACCAGAGGGTCTCATAAATCCTATAAGACTAGCTGTTGATAATATATTCAATGTGTACGTAACCGATGCAGGTAATAACAGAATTCAAATTTATGATTCAAACGGTAATCACACTGGGAGTTTAGCTGGAAATTCAGGAAATTTGAATAATCCTGGAAGTTTGGTGGTTGATGATTATGGATTTTTATATGTAGCGGATTTCGTTGGAGTTGACTTAAACACTTTCCTGAATTTTGAAAATATTGATGAATCTCAAATATTAGAACTTGTTACAAATTTAGAAAATTTGCGAATTCAAGTTTTTAGAGTAGATGATTTAAGTGAAAATCCAAAAACTTTAAAGGATGCCATAAATATACCTATAGATTTGGCGTTAAAACCTTGCGGTTATCTTGCAGTAAATAATGGGGATGCAACAATAGAATTTGAACCAAATTTACCTCCTCGAACTTATATTGAATTTATTTTTGATCTTAAAACCTATGAAATTCTACCCACCAAATTTACTGCAGCATTAGAAATTAATGCAGAATGCATTCCTGCTGAAGTAAGCATTAATGGAGAAGTTGGAGTAGATGCAAATTGTAATTCAATTTCTGCTAGTGATGAGTTTTCTATAATTTGGGACCAAACCAAACCAGAAGTTCAAACCTGTTATCAAGAAGATCAAACTGTAGAAATGGGAGATGAAATCCCAAATTATGGAGAAGAAGGTTTGGTTGTTTTTGAAGATAACTGCGAAGGAAATATAGAGATTGAGCAAACTCCAGCACCTGGAACAGAAATTACCCAACAAACAACTACCGTAAGAATAACCGCTACCGATAAAGCAGGAAATGTTTCTGATGTATGTTCTTTTGATTTGGTGGTTGAGGAAGACGATCTTTTTATAGATTGCCCTTCTGATCAAATTGCAGATTTTCAAGGCGATTGTGAATTTGAACTTCCAGATTATACCGGTGATGCTAATTTTACTTCTGGAGCAAATGTTACCCAATTCCCGGAAGCAGGAACCTTCATAACCGAAAATACAGAAATCACTTTAACTGCAGCACTTGACGGGGAAACAAAAGAATGTACTTTTACCGTTGAAACTACCAACCAGCGAGTAGATTTAGCAATAAATTGTCCTGGAGATCAAACAGAAACTGCTGACGCTAATGATGTTTTTGAAATACCTGATTATACCGATTTAGCAAATGTGGAAAATAGTTGTGGCGCTATTAATGTAACACAAAGTCCAATAGAAGGAACTGAAGTTGTGGAAAATACAACCATAACCCTTAGCGTGGTTGATGAACGGGGAACTTCAATAGATTGTACTTTTGAAGTAATTTTAAATTTCCAGGATGATCTCTTTATAGATTGCCCTGTTACTCAAACCGCAGATTTTGAAGGCGACTGTGAATATGAACTTCCAGATTATACCGGTGATGCTAATTTTACTTCTGGAGCAAATGTTACCCAATCCCCGGAAGCAGGAACCTTCATAACCGAAAATACAGAAATCACTTTAACTGCAGCACTTGACGGGGAAACAGAAGAATGTACTTTTACCGTTGAAACCACCAACCAGCGACCAGACTTAACAATTTCCTGTTCCGGAGATCAAACAGAAACTGCTGACGAGAATGATGTTTTTGAAATACCTGATTATACCGATTTAGCAAATGTGGAAAATAGTTGTGGCGCTATTAATGTAACCCAGAGTCCAATTGAAGGAACTGAAGTTGATGAAAATACAACCGTGACTCTTAGCGTTTCTGATGATCGCGGAGTTTCAGTAGATTGTAGTTTTGAAGTAATTTTAAATTTTCAGGACGATCTTTTTATAGATTGCCCTTCTGATCAAATTGCAGATTTTCAAGGCGATTGTGAATTTGAACTTCCAGATTATACCGGTGATGCTAACTTTACTTCTGGAGCAACTGTCACCCAATTCCCGGAAGCAGGAACCTTCATAACCGAAAATACAGAAATCACTTTAACTGCAGCACTTGACGGGGAAACAAAAGAATGTACTTTTACCGTTGAAACTACCAACCAGCGAGTAGATTTAGCAATAACTTGTCCTGGAGATCAAACAGAAACTGCTGACGCTAATGATGTTTTTGAAATACCTGATTATACCGATTTAGCAAATGTGGAAAATAGTTGTGGCGCTATTAATGTAACACAAAGTCCAATAGAAGGAACTGAAGTTGTGGAAAATACAACCATAACCCTTAGCGTGGTTGATGAACGGGGAACTTCAATAGATTGTACTTTTGAAGTAATTTTAAATTTCCAGGATGATCTCTTTATAGATTGCCCTGTTACTCAAACCGCAGATTTTGAAGGTAATTGTGAATTTGAACTTCCAGATTATAACGGTGATGCTAACTTTACTTCTGGAGCAACTGTCACCCAATCCCCGGAAGCAGGAACTTTTATAACCGAAAATACAGAAATCACTTTAACTGTAGCACTTGACGGGGAAACAGAAGAATGTACTTTTATCATTCAAGCCACCAACCAGCGAGCAGATTTGGCAATTTCCTGCCCCAACGATCAGTTAGAAAGCTTTGATCCCGATACCGGTTTTGAAGTTCCCAATTACGAAAATATGGCCGGGATTTCAGATAATTGTGGTGAAGTAAGTTTCCGCCAAGAACCCGCTGCCGGGGAGATAATTTATAATAACACTACGGTAAATCTTTTTGTAGAAGATGAAGGCGGCCTGGAAGCAAGCTGTAGTTTTGAGCTGGAACTAACCGAAGCCGATGTTTTAAATATTTCCTGTCTATTAGATAAAAATGTAAACCCAGACGATAATTGCAGTTTTTGGTTACCAGATTATACCTCCAATGCCGAAGTTAATTTTCCCGGTGCCGATATAACACAAACTCCACCGGTAGGCACCATACTTACTGAAAGTACCCAAATTAAACTCACCGCCAGCCTTAATGGCGAAACAGACGAGTGCTATTTTATGGTAAACCTGGTAGATGATCAGGACCCGGTTGCAAATTGTGTTTCCGGGTATGTGGTGAATTTAGACAACAATGGTACCGCAAGCATAACTCCAGAAGACCTGGACAATAACTCTACCGATAACTGCGGAATTGTTTCCATGGCTTTAAGTCAGGTAGATTTCACCACCGCCGATATTGGTAATGTACCGGTAACTTTAACGGTTCGAGATGACGCCGGAAATATAGATTCCTGTGAGACCACGGTAGAAGTACGGGGCGAAGCTTCAGGAGAATTTGAATGCCGTGAAAATATTGAAGTTTTTCTTGATGGAAACGGCCAGGCCAATCTCAATATTCAGGAGCTCTACACCGGCGACGCCAGCGGACTTAATTTAGAAGCAAGTCGGTTAAATTTTACTTGCGAAGATTTAGGTGCGGCATTTATTCAGTTAGATTATTCCGGCGATGAAACGGGCAGTTGCACCATAAACGTAGATGTTCGGGATGAACTTCCACCAGAGATCAATACAAACCTGGTAGAACTTACACTAGATAGTGAAGGTTTCGCCTACCTGGAAGAAAGCGATATTTCAGCCGAAGATAATTGCAGCGAAGAGCTAATTTACCGTTTTGGTAAGTCGGTTTTTACCTGTAAAGATGTGGGGATGAATTCAGTAAACCTTGAGGTAGAAGATATTAACGGGAACAGGAGCGATAAAAATATACAGGTAAGAATTAGCGGCGAAGGCTGTGATCTTCCCGAACCGGGGGAGAACGAATATTTATTTCTATACCCAAACCCCAACAATGGTATTTTCACCATTGCCACCCCCGAAGGAATGTTTATAGAGCAGGTTCGGGTTTTTGATTCCCGTGGGCGTTACATTATGCAGCAGGATTATAACGCCAATGCCCGCTTCTACAGAATGACTATCCAGGGTGTGGAAGAATCGGTCTACACCCTACAGATCTTCACCAACGAAGGTGTAATAGTAAAACGCGCGATAATTAAGAGATAGTTTTTTCAGTGAGCAGTTTTTTAGTTGGCAGTTTGCAGTCTCAGTTAGCAGTGATTCAGTAAGCAGTTGGCAGTCTCATTTAGCAGTGGGTTTGTTGATTGTTTTGTGGGATTTTCCGGTTCTCGGTTGTAAGTTTTCAAGCTCTTTACATTCGTCGTCGCGAGCGAGGAACGAGCGCGGCGATTTTTTGTTATGAGTGAGAATCTCCCAGGAAATAGAATTAACCCAAAACAGATTGCCACGTCCTGCTATCGCAGTTCTCGCAATGACGCTTTTTTCAAAAAGCTCTCCTCCTTCCTAAGGAGGAGTACCCGAAGGGGGAGGTGGTTTGTGTTTGGGGATTTCCGGGTTCTCGGTTGTGAGTTTTCAGGTTCTTTACGTTCGTTATCGCGAGCGAGGAACGAGCGTGGCGATCTTTTTGTTAGGAGTGAGAATCTCTCAGGAAATAGAATTAACTCAAAACAGATTGCCACATCCTGCTATCGCAGTTTTCGCAATGACGCCCTCATTTAAAGCTCTCCTCCTTCCTAAGGAGGAGTACCCGAAGGGGGAGGTGGTTTGCTATTTGGACTTCCCCATCACTTCGAGTTTACGACGGAGAAGGAAGTTGATTAGAAAACGTATTAAACGTCATCCTGAACTTGTTTCAGGATCTAAGTTGTGGTTGATTTGGAGTTTGATACCAGTTCAGAAAGATAAACTTTCATCAGGAATTTTTTTTTAAGAAAGATTCGTAAGAAACTCTTTTTCCTTTATCCAACTCTTCAATTCCCTGCCTGATCTCGTTCTGTTCTTTTTCGTTTAACTCCTCCCAGAAATCCGGATTTTCTTTTTGAACAAAATCAGCCACCTTCTGGTTGAATTCTGAATTTTCATTCTCCAAAATTGTTTTAAGTAATTTAAGCTTAGTGGTTTGAATATCCATTCTAATTTAATCTTAAAACAAACTCACTAAAAATATAAACTAATATTGATTAACGGAATTTCACTTCCTCACCACATCTGGCACCATAAACTTATAATCGCCATTATTGCGAATCACGTCCCGAACCACAGTAGAGGAAATATGACTTTTTCCGGAAGAAGTGATAAAAAACAAGGTGTCTATCCCGCTCATTTTGTAATTGGTTTGCCCAATGGCTTTTTCAAATTCAAGGTCCTGTGCGTTTCGTAATCCGCGTAGGAGGAAAGCCGCGTTTTGTTCCTTACAGAAATCAACGGTAAGTCCTTTGTAAGTGGTTACGCTTATTTTGGGCTCATTTTTAAAGGTTTCCTTTAAAAAATGAAGTCGTTCCTCCAGCGAGAACATATATTTTTTATTAGAATTGGTACCAATAGCCAAAATAATTTCATCGAATAACGGGAGTGCTCTTTCAATGATATCGGTATGGCCTAAAGTAATAGGATCAAAAGACCCCGGAAATACTGCTTTTTTCATAAATCAAATTTAGTCTTCCCTTGAAAACGGAAATCTAATTTAGTCATTTTTAGATGAATTTATTCCAGTTTTTCCGTCACTTCGGGTTTTTTGATGTAAGGAGGAAATATGTGAAGTGGAAATTACCAGGGAACGTCATCGTGAGGGAGGCACGAGTGTGGCGATCTTTTGTTAGAAATTAAAACCTCCCAGGAAATAAAACTAATCCAAAACAATTACCACGTCTCACTATCATTTTTCATTTTTTGCTCGCCCAAAAAACGAAACAAAAAAAGGCGTCCTATGTGGAGGTGTTTTTTGGCAACAAGGCCAAAAAAATCGCAAATCAGCAGCTAAATTTTCTCCAGGGCTTCAAAAATTTTTAAGGCTGCTGATTCTCTACACTCACACACGGAGTGTATGTCTCGCTACGCTCGAAAGGTCATATTTTATGTTAGATAATTTTTTCTGAGAGCTTGTACAAACAGACCTCACCTCGATTTTCCGACGTAGGAGGAAGTATGAGAAGTGGAAATTACCAGGGAACGTCATCGCGAGCGAGGCACGAGCGTGGCGATCTTTTCAAAAAGCTCTCCTCCTTCCTAAGGAGGAGTACCCAAAAGGGGAGGTGGTTTGTTGTTTGGAACTACTCGTTACTTCGAGTTCCCAACGCGAGGAGGAAGTATCGAGAAGTGTATTTTGTTACTGAAGCTTTTCTCCATACAGTTTTTTAAAGCTACCACCTTAAAAGTGTTTTAAGCGTCATCCTGAACATGTTTCAGGATCTAAGTTGTTGGTAATTAATACATGTTAGAAGCTGAAATAAGTTCAGCTTGACGAAATAAAAAAATCGCAAAATCACGAACAAAGTAGGCCCATATTTTTTCTCCAATGAGATCCCTCCTTCGGTGCTTGTCCCGAATTTACATCGGGAAGCTAGGGGGCTTTCAGCGCCGTTTCAATCGCACTTCCGTAGAGATCGGTTAACGTGATTCCGGCGGCTTCGGCTTGTTGAGGTAGAATACTCGCCTGACTTAAACCGGGAGTGGTGTTCATTTCAATAAAATGAGGCTCGCCATTATGAAAAATAAATTCCGATCGGGTAAAGCCTCGCATTTTGAGTTTTTTATAAATCAGTTTAGCGATTTCCTGTACCTGCTTGGTTTTCTTTTCAGAAATATTCGCAGGGGTGATTTCCTGTGATTTTCCTAAATATTTAGCTTCGTAATCAAAGAATTCATTTTCAGAAATTATCTCGGTCACCGGTAGCGCCTTTACTTTCCCTTTATAGGTGATCACGCCTACAGAAACCTCGGTGCCATCCAGGAAAGATTCAATAATCACTTCATCATCTTCTTTAAACGCGGTTTTTGTAGCGGGAACTAATTCTTCTTCAGTTTTCACTTTAGTAATTCCAAAACTACTGCCGGCGCGATTGGCCTTAACAAAACAAGGTAACCCCACCTTCGCAATAATTTCTTCCGCATTCACCTTATCCTCTTTATTTAGAAAATAATTAACTGCAGTTTTTATTCCGTAAGGTTTTAAAACGCTTATCAGGTCGCGTTTATTAAAAGTTAATGCCGCCTGATAATAACCACAGGTAGTTTGTGGGATTCCTACTAGTTCCAAGTAAGCTTGCAAGAGTCCGTTTTCTCCCGGTGTACCATGAATAGTATTAAAAACACAATCGAAAGAAATTGTTTTTCCGGCAATTTTTACGGTAAAATCGTTTTTATTAATCGGGTAGGGAGTATCATCATCGGCCACCACAAACCATTCTTTTTGCAAAATATGCACGCGGTATGGTTCGTACAAATCGCGGTTAAGGTGTTTGTAAACCATATTTCCGCTATTGATGGAAATTCTATATTCACTGGAAAAGCCGCCCATGGCGATGGCAATTTTTTTCTTCATTTCTCCGTTATCAGTTGTCAGTTATCTGTTTTCGGTTAACAGTTTTTCAGCTATTTGGCCTGGTTAGAATACTCTTTGAGAACTCAAAACCCAGAACCGATAACTGTAAGAACAAATCTACAAACAATCTGTCACCAAAAGCAGGGGTTTTATATCTTTGCTGCTTAGAAACAAATGTATGGGATTCTTTAAATTTATTTTCAGCAAAACCTTTTTAATTCAATTAGTGATTGCTGCCATTGTAATTGTGGTACTTGCTTTTTTAGCTCTTAGATGGTTAGATTATTCTACCAACCAGGATCAACGAATTGCAGTTCCAGACCTCTCTAAACAGTCTTTAGATGTGGTAGACGATCAACTGGCCGAACTCGATTTAAGGTATGAAATCCTGGATTCGGCAAATTTTAATCCCGATTTTCCTCGATATTCTGTAATAGAACAAGTACCGGAACCGGGACAGTTTGTAAAGGAAAACAGAAAGATTTACCTTACATTGAATCCGTCTGGTTACCGAAAAATAATGATCCCCGATTTGATTAGGAGAACCCGCCGCCAGGCCGAACCTACCTTGCGATCTTTAGGTTTTGAAATTGGTGACGTAAGTTATAAACCCGATATTGCCGAAGACGCGGTATTAGAATTAAGACATAAAGGTAAAAAACTGGAACCGGGAGATGAGTTGATGAAAACTTCTAAAATTGATCTTGTTTTGGGCGATGGCTCGGGAAGATATAGAATGGAAGGTGAAGAAGAGCAGGATAGTATAACTTCTGAAGAGGAGGAAATAGAATTTTAATGAAGGAAGACGAGCAACACGAAATAGAGGAACAGGACGAAACTTTATACGAACATCATAAATTTGAGGCCGGTCCCGGCCAGAGTCCGTTGCGGGTAGATAAATTCTTAATGAATTTTATTGAAAATGCCACGCGGAATAAAATTCAGAAAGCCGCCAAAACCGGTAATATTTACGTTAACGAAGAGCAGGTAAAGCAAAATTATAAAGTAAAAGCCGGTGATGTGGTGCAGGTAATGTTTGAGCATCCGCCGTATGAGTTTTTGCTGACACCAGAGAATATTCCGTTAGATATTGTTTATGAAGATGATACCTTGCTGGTGGTAAATAAACCGGCAGGAATGGTAGTACATCCCGGTCACGGAAATTACAGTGGCACGCTTATAAATGCACTGATTTACCATTTTGAAAATCTGCCGAATAACTCCAGCGACCGGCCAGGTTTGGTGCACAGAATTGATAAAGATACCAGCGGACTTTTAGTTATCGCCAAGACTGAGGAAGCAATGGCGCACCTCTCCAAACAGTTTTTTGATAAAACCAGCGAACGCGAATACGTGGCCCTGGTTTGGGGAAATGTTGAAGAAGATGAGGGCAGGGTAGAAGGCAATATTGGTCGTCATCCTAAAAACCGTTTACAAAACACGGTTTATGAAGGTGATGAAGCCGAAAAAGGAAAACCCGCAGTAACCCATTATAAAGTTTTAGAGCGCTTTGGTTATGTAACTTTGGTTTCCTGCCAGCTCGAAACCGGAAGAACGCACCAAATTAGGGTGCATATGAAACACATTGGGCATACACTGTTTAACGACGAGCGCTATGGTGGTGAAAAGATTTTAAAAGGAACTACTTTTAGTAAATACAAGCAATTTGTAGATAACTGTTTTAAGATTTTGCCCCGCCAGGCACTACACGCCAAAACCCTTGGGTTTATCCACCCAAAAACCGGCGAAGCAATGAGTTTCAATACAGAAATCCCTGAAGATATCCAGGCTTGTATTGAAAAATGGCGTAACTACGCCAAAAAGCAGAAAGAGGTTTTGTAAGGTTTTTTCGTTAACTTTATAAGAAAGCTTGTTGAAATGGAAAACATACACCTAAAAGTTAGTACTAGAGAAGCCTATAAAGACTTAATGGAGTTTTTGGAAAAGTTCGATAAAAATGAACTCGAAATTATCCCTGATTCAGATTTTGAAAAGCAAAAAGCAAATCTTCAAAAGGAGCTGGAAGCAATTGAAGAAGGGAATTCCGATTTAATGGATCTCGAAGAATATGACAGCTATTTGGAAAAGGTTATAAGTGAATATGAAGATTAAATTATCTTCAAAATTCAGGACTAAACTTGAACGTCAGGTAAGATATATTGCAAAAGATAAACCCGCAGCGGCTAGAAAATTTAAAACCGACTTATTGTCTGAAATTCGAAAAATTTCAGATTACCCATACTCTTTTCGTCCATCAATTTATTTTGAAAATGAAAATATCCGGGAAATGATTTTCAAAGGATATGTAATCATTTTCCGGATAGATTCTGAAAATAAAATAATTTTGGTTTTCGCTCTTTTAAAACACGAAGATTTCTCTCAATAAATTGTTTTAAAAACAACCCAAAAAGTTCCTCCCCTTATTTTCAAGGGGAGGTGGCCGCAGGCCGGAGGGGTTTCTGTTCAAATATATTTCTCAATTTTAAAACTTACTGCTTTCTAGCTCTTTCCCGTAGGTTTTATAAGCAACTCATTTACATTCACACTATCGGGTTGAGTGGTAGCATAAAGAACGGCATCGGCAATATTTTTAGGAGCCAATTTTGGTTCGCCATTTCCATAATCTTTGTCTTTCAGTAATTCCTCGTCGGTAATATCTTCCCTAAGACTGGTCTCTACAGTTCCCGGTTCAATAGAAGTCACTCTAATATTAAAGTCGGGAGAAAGTTCCATTCGCATGGCGCGAGAAAGTTCTATCACCGCAGCCTTAGAAGCACCATATACAGCGCCGCCTTCAAAGATCTCTTTTCCGTCTACCGAGGCTATATTAATTATATGTCCGTTTTTTTGCTTTTTCATTGTTGGGAGCGCGGCGTGAATACAACGTAGTGTTCCTTTTACGTTAACTTCAATAGTTTGCAGCCAGTCTTCCAGCTTTCGGTTTTTAAGATAGGTAAGAGGCATCACTCCGGCAGAATTTACCAGGATATCTATTTGTCCGAATCTATCGTATATTTTCTCAAAAGCTTCAGTCACACTTTTATCGCTGGTAACGTCCATTTCCACTTCAAAACTATCGCTAAGGCCTTTTCCTATATCTTTCAATTTATCCAGGCTACGGCTGGCTAAAGCTACTTTACAGCCTTTTTTAGAAAGTTCTTCGGCAATAGATTTTCCAATTCCGCTACTTGCGCCGGTTACAACGGCTACTTTATTATTCAAATTCATGTTGTTGTTTATTGGTTGGTTTGCAAGTTGGGAGGAATTAGAAGTTTAAGGCGTTAAAGAAGTTTGAAATAACAGGAATTTAACGAGTAGGATCTTTAATTAGGGATCCAGGATTAAGGGTTTCCCGTCCCCCCGAACTTGTTTCGGGGTCTAAGTAATTTTAATTCCATCAGATTTTCAGAGCCTGGGCCCAATTCTTGATCGGGGGTTCTAATAGGTATAGATTAATCATCATTCTAGATCCTGAAACAATCCCGAAGCTTCGGGACATCATATCGTGAGATCGTCACCCTGAGCTTGTCTCAGGGTCTAGGTTATTTCTTAAATCTGCAAAAGAATTAAATTTATAAACGCTAATCTCAATTCAACGAACAATTTACCTGGGTCATCATTTTCCAGGCGCAGCTAAATTTTGGAAGTTTTTTAGCCGAATTCAGTTTTTTCTTAAATCTTATTTTTATGAATTTCCCTCCAGAAGTCTTGTATTGGTAATTCGCCGAATTAAGCAAACGCCCGTTATAATCTATAATAATTCCTCCGGTATTTCGCCAAAGAAAACTACCGCTAAAGGCTTTAACAAGCTTGGGATATTTACGGGAACCTTCCATTTTTTTTAGTTATTTGGAAGTATAAGATAAGGAAAAGATGTGTTAAAATTAAGTTTGGGAAGAAATTAATTGATTTCCAGGGGTTTTAAAATTCTTAATATTTCTTTTTTGAAATGCGATTCCCGGTAATTTGGCGTTGTGCGGCAGACTTAAACCTGGAGATCTCCATATCCCTTAGTTTTGCGTGTTTGGTTTTTCTACCCTGTACCCTGGCGCGACATTTTCTCCAATTGCGCGGGTGCATTTGCTCTTGCATAAACTTAATCACCTCTTTTTCGGTAAGTCCAAACTGGTATTCAATAGCTTCAAAAGGCGTACGGTCTTCCCAGCCATAGCAATTACCCGGTCTTGCTGCCGCTCATCTAATTCAAATTTTTTAGCAATCTTCATTTTTTACCCGAAATTTATAAAAATAACCAAGCTTGCCTACTTCAACATTGGTGAAGGTTTTTATAAATTAGTAAGAGGATTTGGGCGTTCCCCTATCGGGTCGGGCTTTCCGCTACACTCTTTTTGCTCGATAATCGAGATTTAATGATTTATGGTTTGTCTTGAAATTGAAGTTTTTTTAAATATTTCAGGTTCTCGCTCTGGGGTAGTTTGCTCGTACCTCACAAAAAGGATTTCCACTTCAATCCCTAACGCAAAAAAAAATGTTGATTATGAATTTATAATATGAAAACTTCTTTATTATGCCATTTTAAAGCTTCCGGTGATGGAAACCAATTTTCATTTTCTGGTAATAAAATTTGCTTTCCTTCAAAATCGGAGAGAGGAAAGCTAGAGTTTTCTTCCTCTATTGTTGGTGAAATTCTAACTAAGAAATCTGAATTAATTGTTAACAGACCACGATCGAAGGCCCGATGAAGTGTTGGTGATAATGCAATACCATTCGTGACTGTGTCATCATTCGAAATGCTGAAAGGATAAATATGGCATGCATCTACCATTTGAACATTTTGAGTAGAATTTATTTTTAAACCCGAAATACAACAGGTGTAATCGTAAATTTTGGGAATAGTTTTTTTAAACATTCCACCTCGCACGAAAATTTCTTCTTCAAAATCGCTCTGCTCCAAAGTTTCCCTTAATTGGGCAATATGACTCTGATAATATTCTTTAGGCTCATTTAGTATCTCGTTTTTAATTTTATCTTCTTCATAATAATTGTCTGGTCTTAAATAATTATTTCTAAAATCAGGAAAAAATGCTTCAATTAAAAGCTGCTCGAACCACAATTGGTTTTTTGGAAGCTGAAGTAAGAAACATAAATCCTTATCTATTTCAGCAAAGGCAATTGTTTCATTTAAGCTATTAAAGCTTTTGATACTTTTAGAACTTGTGGTTACGATATCTTTTCCCGGTTTAGGAACTAGATGCCAGAAGGGCTCTGATCTCATATGAAAAAATGTTAAAGAGAAATTTCGAGAATGACCAGTGTGTACAAGTTCTTCCCAATTTTGCTTAAAAGCCAGAATAATTTCGGAGGTAATAAATATTCTATTTGATTTAATCACTCCTTTAGCAATTAGCTGAATTATGGAGAGAAGAAGGATTGGTTTATGAGGTGCTCTACCTAGATTTTTACTAAAACCACGGGTGAGTTTTTTAAAATAATTCGAATATTTATAAATAATTTCTTCAGACATATTATCCTACTGCCAATTTCTGACTTTCTTTTAAAATATAAGAAGGCATTTCTTCATGAAGTTTCCATTCAACGTTCATTGGTTTAGCGCCTTTAGATTTCACGAAATCTGCTTCACCTAAAAAGGTATAAGACATTGTAAACCCATATTCATCCACGTTCTGTTCTCTAACAAATAAGAGTATTTTTTTTCCTTTATCCCGGTGCTTAATATAGGACTCGCCTTTTGGAGAATCTGGAGCAGTACTGTTTTGCGATTGCCAATGGAATAATCTCTTATTCAATGCATAATCTTCATACATTGTGGTAGGGGAATATTCTTTTTCAGTTTTTTTAAGTGTTACAAAGAGCGCTTCTATATTCAAATCTTTATTTTGAGCTACTCCTTCCCGGTTTGACGATTTCTTCTTAAAGCTACTCAAACCTAATGCTACTAAAATTTCTTCTCTATTATATCTACTATGAAGTTTTAAAGGGAAATCGAATTCCAAATCTATATCTTTTTCTACAAATTCAATTTTTTCAATTTGATGTTCTATGAACTCCTGCATCTCCTGAAGCATAATTTTATTTTTCAGAAGGAAACGAATACTTTCTCTAACATTTGAGAAGCCTAAATTGGTACCAGTTTCTTTCCAAACGTCGTAATGAAACATTAGAAGCATAACCTCTTCCTCTTTGTTTAACAAATCAAGATTTATATTTTCCGAAATCAATTTTTTAATGAATTTCAAGTAAGTAAGAGAATTGGCGTGAATAAGTTTTCTTTGCAGACAAGCAGTTAATTCTTTCTCTTGAGGTTCATTAAAATCTGGAATTACTTTAGCATCTGCACATAATCTTTTCCAATTTCCTTTTTTATAGACCTGTCGGATATCTAAGTGGTGAAACTCTAAAAAATTATGTAATGTAAGCGGGAGTGTCGAATGATGTTTGAATCTTTGAATTTTCTGAAGAAGTTGAGGTCTTCTAAATTCAGTAGCCTCCCTAATATTTCGCAGAATTACTTCTTTAGCTTTTTTCTCTAGTACAATTGAGCATCCTAATGGAAGATGTGGAAATTCATCCTCGATCTCTGTGATTATAGATGTATGAGTTTTACCAACAAGCGCTCTAAACTTATGCTCAAAATCATACTCTGGCCTAGCATTTCCTACAAAATCAAGTACCGTTAAGCAATCTTTATCTTCAGCTAAGCGTAATCCACGCCCTAGCTGTTGTAAGAAAATTGTCAAACTCTCAGTAGGCCTTAAGAAAAGAACTGTATCAATATTTGGGATATCAACACCTTCGTTGAATATATCGACCACAAATAGATAATTAATTTCTTTTTTAATGAGTTTGTTTCTAACCAAATCTCTTGAGCCGCTATTTCCGCTAACGAGATAATCTGCTTTTAAACCAGAAAGAACAAATTTCTCAGCCATATATTTGGCGTGTTCCTGACTTACACAAAACCCAAGAGCTTGAACATCATTAATGTCGGTTAAATATTCTTCACAATTCTTTATAATGTCAGCTAATCGCCGATCATTTTCAGTATAAAGTTTAGTAAGCTCCTTTACTTCGTATTTACCTCGCCATTGAACGCTGGAAAGATCAACGGAATCGGAAAGTGCAAAATACTGGAAAGGACTAAGAAGCTTCCTGTTTAGGGCTTCAGGTAGTCTTATTTCCGCAGCAATTCTATTATGAAAATCTTCTGCTATGTCACCACCATCCATTCTTTCTGGAGTTGCGGTTAGACCTAAGAGAATTTTTGGATTAAATCTTTTTAAAATTGGACGATAGCTGTCAGCTTTAATGTGATGAACCTCATCTATAATTATGTAGTTGAAAAAATCCTCTGCTAAATCTAGCATTTTCAATCTACTGTGCAGTGTTTGAACAGACGCGAATAGCTCATCATACTTTTCTGGTTCATTCCCATCTACCCAAAGTTCACCGAAATTAGCATCGCGTAGAACGTGCTGAAAGGTGGAACGTGCCTGCATCAAAATTTCTTTACGATGCGCAACGAATAAAAATTTTGAGTTTGGATTTTTGTTCTTAAATTTCTTAAAATCAAAAGCAGAAATAACGGTCTTTCCTGTTCCCGTAGCTGCAACTAATAAATTTTTATTTCGATTGTGAATTTCTCTTTCTGCCTGTAATTTAGATAAAATTTCTTCTTGGTAAGAATATGGTTTTAGTTCGAAGAAAGTGGTAATTTGACTTGTATTATATGAACTCTGTCTTTTAAGAGCAGTGCTTAGCTTTTCTCTATGTGTGCCTTTTTTATAAAATTCGAATTCAGGATCTTCCCAATAAGTTTCAAAAGTTTTTTGAAACTTATCTATAATATGACCTATTTCTTGGGTGGTAACTTTAAGGTTCCATTCCAGGCCATTAGTTAAAGCTGAACGAGAAAGATTAGAAGAACCAATATAGCCAGTATGAAAACCTGAATTTCGTAAAAATAAATAAGCTTTTGCGTGCAGCCTTTCGTGTTCTGAATTATAGGAAACTTTTATTTCAGTATTTGCAAGCGATGAGAGGTATTCCACAGCTTTTACATCTGTGGCACCCATATAAGAAGTGGTAATAATCTTTAATTTTTTACCGCTTTTGGTAAATTCTTCTAGTTCCTTTTTAAATATTCGAATTCCAGAAAATTTAATAAAAGAAACTAGCCAGCATATTTCATCGGCAGAAAGAATTTCTTTTTTAATTTCACTCTCCAAGGAAATTCCAACATTGTTTCCGGTAAATAGTTCGCTTTGACTTAACCGAGTGTAAGGAGTAATTTCCTTCAGCCTGGCCTTCAAATTTGAATATGGAAAATCTAGTTTAGAAAAAACAGCCTGTAAAATCTTTCCTTCGTTTTCAATTAAATTTTCAGAGAATTCTGCACTCTTGAGCTCTTCTACTAAAAGATTTATAATTTTATTCGATAATTCAATTTGTTTTAAAGGACGGTCTTTATCTTTGATTTCCTCCAACGCAAATTTGATGTTTTCACTCAAATAAGTACTCAAATATTGAGAAGCTTCTTCCTTATCTAAAGGTGTTTCGCTAACGTGGAATTTCTGTAAATCTACATTTTCGAGTTTATTGGAAACTAATTTAGTTATTAGCTGCTCGTAAAGGCCTGTTTCAAAACTCATTTATACTTATTGATATAATAATTAACAATTGGAATATCTGCTTCAGCCCAATCTAAAGATTTTAATTTTTCAATAGGAAACCATTCTACTTGCGAATGTTCTAAAAGCATAATTTTGAAAGTCTGCAAAGAACATCGGAAAGGTATCAATTGAATTTTCTTTGATTCAGGATAGCTATGTTCGTTGGAGGGTAATTGTTCCAAAACTTTAATTTCTACTCCTAATTCTTCTATAATTTCTCGTGTGAGACACTCTTCAAGAGTTTCTTCTTTTACTTTTCCACCAGGAAACTCCCATTTGTTTGGTAAATGCATTTTACTGCTTCTTTGCGCACACAATACTTTACCCTCATGTTCTATAATAGCACAAGCAACTTTTATCATTAAAGGGATTTTATTAGAAACTAATTCAATAAAGAAAATTATAAAGCTCAATTTAACATTTAATTTAGAAACCAAAAAAGGTTTTCCATAAACCGATAAAATTTTATTAACTCAAAATACTCATAACTATCTCTTCTTAAAATCCCGGATTTACCAAAAGAATTCCCCTAACTTTAAAACAAAAAATGTTTCAGCAGCAATTCTTCTTAATATTAATATTCTTGGTTATGAGTAAATTACTTCTTTTCGATTTTAGTGCAACCGATGACTGGTCGGTTTGGGAAATAGAGAACGACGTGGTGATGGGCGGAAATTCTACCAGCAAACTGGAACGCAGTGAAGCGGGGAATGCCATTTTTAAAGGTTCGGTTTACCTGGAGAATAATGGCGGTTTTGCTTCGGTGCAGTATCATTTTCCATCTAAAAATATCAAAGGTTATAAAAAAGCGCTGATCTTGCTGAAAGGACACGGGAAATCTTATCAATTTAGAATAAAGGCCAATTTAAAGGATAGAGCTTCTTATATCTACACTTTCAAAACCACCGGAGAATGGCAAACAATTGAAGTTCCGCTAAAGGAAATGGAACCGGTTTTTCGTGGTAGAAAACTGGATATTCCTAATTTTTCTGCAGAGAGCATTCAGGAAATTCGCTTTTTAATCGGGAATAAAAAAGCAGAAGATTTTAGGCTGGAAATTGATAAAATAGAGTTGGAATAAGTATCTCGCTGAAAAAGATTTTCCGAATTAAATTCATCGTTTTTCAGCGATAATAAGTCTTAACTATCTTTCTATAAAAAACTAATAATAGGCAGTTTTCCTAATTGCTATGCTTTCACTTATCTTTGAAGTAAAACTACTTACCTATGAAAATTGTTGTTTCCCCGGCCAAAAGCCTGGATTACGAATCTAAATTACCTACTACTCGCGGTACTCAACCCGCTTTTTTAGAAACCACGGCGAAGCTTAATCGCAAGATGGCGAGAATGACGAAAAATGAGATTTCAAAATTAATGGGAATCAGCGATAAGTTGGCCGATCTTAATTATACCCGCTACCAGGAATTTGAGGAAGAACACAATAAAAAGAATTCTCGCCCGGCGATGTATGCGTTTAACGGCGATGTTTACACCGGCCTGGATGCCTATACCATCCCCACCGATAAACTGGACCGCCTTCAGGATACTTTACGAATACTTTCGGGACTTTATGGCCTGCTAAAACCGCTGGATCTTATGCAGCCTTATCGGCTAGAGATGGGAACTTCTGTAGGGATTGAACGTAAGAATAATCTTTATGAAGTTTGGCAATCAAAAGTTACTAAACTCCTGAATGATGAAATGGAGGAAGGCGAACTTTTTATCAACCTGGCCAGCAACGAATATTTTAAGGCTGTTGACACTAAAAAACTAAAAGCTGAGGTGATCTCACCCGTATTTAAAGATTTTAAAAACGGAAAATTAAAGATCATCAGTTTCTTCGCCAAAAAAGCCCGCGGGGCGATGGTACGTTTTATTATAGACAAAGACGTTAAGACCCTGGAAGAGCTAAAAGGTTTTGATTATATGGATTACCGTTTTAGCGAAGAACATACTGAAAAAGAGAACGAACCGGTTTTTATTCGCTAGTTTCTTCAGTTTTCAGTAAGCAGTCTCAGTGGGTAGTGGTTAGGGTTTTTGAGTTCTAAGCGATTCTTGTATTCGTCATCGCGAGCGAGAAACGAGCGTGGCGATCTGTAGTTGCAATTCCTCGTCACTTCGAGTTCTAGACGAGAGTCGGAAGTATCGAGAAATGCTTTGTGTTTAAAAGTTAAGCGTAAAAAGTTAAAAGGTAAAAGAAGAGAGAAAAGAATAAAGTGGCAGAAATCAGGATATTTTTTGAAAACCCAAAACCGACAACTCACAACTGACAACCGAGAACCGACAACAAACAACTATTCCAGAAGAGATTGCCACGTCGGCTATGGCCTCCTCGCAATGACGAAATAAAATATTCGTGAATTCGTGGCGTTCCAGTTTAAATAGGTAGTTCTCCTTGCCGTCATCGCGAGCGAGAAACGAGCGTGGCGATCTGTAGTTGCAATTCCTCGTCACTTCGAGTTTCCAACGAGAGTCGGAATTATCGAGAAGTGCTTTGTGTTTTAAAGTTAAGAGAAGAGAGAAAAGAATAAGTTTCAGAAATTAGAATATTTTTCTAAAACCCAAAACCGACAACTCACAACTGAGAACTCACAACCAAAAACCGAACAACTTTTACCAATCTCCCAACAAATTATTAACGCTTCCTTGGCAGCTGAAAAAAGATTAGCGATCTAATTTCGTAATCGTATAGGAAAGTTTTATTTCCGTGACGCACAACCTAAATCTGCCAATTTTGAAACAACAATACACTAAATTAATCCTGCTTTTTTCGGGGATTATTCTTTTAATTTTTACTGCCTGTAATAATAATGCACAGGAACCGAAGAAAGACGTTCCACCAACGCAATTAGATACTATTTCAATGGAACCACCGGTTTTTAAAACTACTTACCGGTTAGATTCTATTCAGAATAAAGAACATTTGGATAGTCTTTTTAATGATTTTTCTGAAGAAGATGCAAAGCTGGTCTATACGCTAAACCGAATTGACGCTTATCGCGTTAAACCCGGTGCCAAACTTGTAATCCCCGATTCTTTGGTAAAGGATTTGAATGTCTATGCACCTTTTCCGAAACTAATGGAAGCATTAGATTCAATAGAAAAAACTGTGATAATTTCAAAACGAATCCAGGCTTTTGCACTTTACGAAAATGGGAGTTTATTGCATTGGGGGCCGGTGAGTACCGGGAAACAAAGCACAGGCACACCTTCGGGTTTATATTATGGCAATTATAAAGCCAAGCGAAAAATAAGTACCATAGACCAATCCTGGATTATGCCTTATTATTTTAATTTCATGAATTTTGAAGGAATTGGGACGCACGAATATACGCTCCCGGGCTATCCTGCCAGCCACGGCTGCGTAAGGATGTACCGGGAAGATGCAAAAATGATTTATGATTGGGCCAATATGTGGGAATTAAAAAGTGATGTGGTTGTACAAAATGGAACCCCATTTATGGTGATAGGTGAATATGATTATAATGATATTCAACCCTGGTTTAAACTTGCAGAAAACCAGGGAAGTAATGACTTAAACAAGGCTGAGATAGATACGCTAAAAGTTTATGCCCAGCGTTATAAAAACGATCCTTTAAACTTTAAATTTGAAGACTTAAGCGACCAGGATATTGTGCTTTAGATGCTTTTAGATTTTGTATTTTAGTCAGAAATTCGTTTTTATGAAATTTAGATTTTCGATTCCAGCTTTATTTTGTGCATTTTTATTTTGCTTCGGAAGCCTGGTGGCCCAGGAAACTACGGTTATGGTTAGGGCTTTGGCAAAAGATGCGAAATTTATAGGAAGTTCTATTGGCGGCGCTAAAATTATTCTTAGAAATGCTGAAACGCGAGAAATCCTGGACCAGGGTTTAACCTCAGGGAGTACAGGAAACACCAAATTAATTTTGCAAACTCCCAAAAAGCGCTACGATAAACTCACCGATGAAACTACAGCGGGATTTGAAGCTAAATTAAATATAAAAGAACCTACGTTCGTAGATGTAGAGGCCCACGCACCGGTTAATAAAAAACAGGCCAAAGTAATTTCTAGCACTCAACTATGGGTTATTCCTGGGAAAGATATTACCGGTGAGGGGGTAGTACTGGAAATCCCGGGATTTGTGGTAGATATATTATCGCCACAAACTCACGAACGCATTAAAGCTTCTAATGGAATTAATCTAAAAGCCAACATTATTATGATGTGTGGTTGCCCCGTTACCGAAGATGGTGTGTGGGATGCCAATCAATATGAAGTAAAAGCGATCATAACTTCAGAAGGAAGTGAAATTAAAGAAGTCAGCTTAAACCCAACCAATAAACCCAGTACCTTTACTGCAAATACAAATTTAGAAAAAGGCTACTATACCATCACGATCTACGCTTTTGATCCCGTGACAGGCAATACCGGTGTAGATAAAACGAATATTATTATTAATTAAGTTCTCGGTTCTCGGTTCTGAGTTGGCAGGTGCTATTACTTCGTCAATGCGGGCAAGAAACGAAGCCGGCGATCTTTTGATTGGGTTTCCTTCCGTCCCTTCGAGACGGTAGGAGGAAGTATCGAGAAGAGCAGAACTTCTATGAGTTCTCGATACAGCGTTATTTTCGCTTTTGCTCAAATATCGCCATTCGAACTGACGACCGGACGGAATAAGAGAAAAGAGTCGGGATAAAAGAAGCAAGACCAAAGACTCTGAAATATCCCAAAACTCGCAACAACTACAAACCATAAACACCAAACTTTCAAACCCGCAACCGGTTCAACCGGGAACTGACAACCGAGCCCAGTGAAGAATTATTAGTGGATTCGTGGCGTAACAATAACTCGGAAACAATAAATCAAGTACAGATTACCGTGTCCTGCAATCGCAGTTCTCACAAAGACGGAAACTCAAAACTCCAAACAATAAACTGAAAGCTGCCAACTGCCCACTTAATTTTTACATTCAAAACATTTAATTAAAGCCGGGCTTATTTTTGCATCTTCAGAACCTTTAAGGGGTTTGTTCAGTAATTCTTTTTCAGCGATTATTCGGTGGAATTCTTTGGCGTATGCTACTAAATTTTCCCGTCGGGATTTAATCTTTTCTGCAATCTCTTTTCCGTCTAATTCGTAGATTTCCCCGGGCCAAACTTTAAAAGCATCGGCAATAGCTTCATCAGTCATTAATTCCTGTAATTTTTTTGCTTCCGAGGTAAAGATTTCTTCAGGAGTATCAGTAAGGAAATAAACATCGTTAGGATAAACCAATCCCGGCATATAATCTATTTCCTTTTCAAATGGCCGAACTTCCGGTTCAATATTCTCATTCGAAATTATTCCGGGAATAACGCCCTCTAAATTAAAAAAGGCATTATCCCTGTCACCGGCCACGGGAATGGCTTTAAAAGAATTATTTTCTTCCTGAATTACCCAGCCCCACTGCTTGGCGTGCCTGTCCCAATCGCCAATAAGCATATCAAATAATCGAGCTCTCACCAATGCATTTCCATCTATTGAAACTTTTTTAGGATGTTCATTTTTTAATTCCTGCAGGTTCTTGGTGTCAAGAATTTCAGCTACATTTTTATAACCGGTCCAGTTCTTTTCACCTTCGGTTTCATATTCTAAAAGGAACAATCTATTGCCGTATTTCTCGTTATATTTTTCGCCTAGAAAATCCTGTTTTGGAATAAAAACCACTTTGGGATGAGTGTGTAAAACATTTGCCTTTTCTGAAAGTGCAGCGGCGAGAATTGCGCCGTATGGGTGCGAGGCTGAAATTGCATCTATCACAATATTTTCCAGTCCCAGGCTACGGGCAAATTCGGGAACGTGGGTAGATGGATCTTTATTTACGCTGCGCAGGGAATAAAGAAAACCCTCTTGATCTTTTAAACGAAGGGAATGGGTTTGGGTACCGCCACCTTCTTTTACGATTTTCATTCCGCCGTAAAGCGTATCGAGAAAAAGTACAGGAACTTTTACGGGAGTGGCCCAGGCTTCGCGGTAATTTTCTCCCTGCATAATATTTTTAAGCGGATTGATTTTATATAAACTGCTTGCAGCCACTGTAACGGAGTCGTGCTCACGGAAATCTATATCTTCAATATCTTTAAAATCTTCTATCGTTGCGGTTTCAAATTCCTTATCGGTACCTAAAACCGAAAGATAAATAAGTCCTATAAAACCAATAAGAAGTATTAAAACCAGCCAAAGCAGCTTTTTCATTTTCTATAATTTATTGCGATTTAAAAATAGCAATAAAAACGAGGATAAGCATCTAAATTTGTTGAGGCTTTAGCGGAATTTCATTTAAAAGATTGTTAAGCTGATTAAGGGAATGGGAAGCGATCAAACCTTTATGAATTTTAATATTTTGATCTTCCGATTCCAGTATAAAACTATTTTTATATTTTCTAATAGCGCTAAGTTTGGTGAGATCTATACTTTTTGGAAAAAGTGAATTTTTAGTGAGGATATTATTATTTATTTGGAGGTAGTGATATTTATTTTCGTAGTACCAGGTGCCAATTTCTAAAAAGCCCAGGATTAACCAGGGATATATAAAAATAGCTGCTGAATCGATTAAAAAAGCGATAGTACCAATAATTACCGATACGATGCCGTAAAGCAGTTTATACTTCAGTCTTTTTTGTGGATAATATATGGTCACAGCTTAACGTTTAAAATAATATTTGAATAGTACTAATATCAAGATCAATGCCTATTAAGAGACACTTTGAAATTAGATAAAAGGAAATTCAAATAAATTATGATTAAGTTGCTGAAAGATTAGGGGGTAATTTTAATGAAATTAATAAAAAAACCTCATTATTTCAATAATTTTTTAATGTTTTCTTCTAACTCTTTTTCCCTTAAATTGACACCGACCACGCGACCGTTGGTATTTATAAGATAATTGGAAGGTGTGCGTTTTATCCCATAGTTTGTAAAAACGGGACCTTCCCAGCCTTCCAAAGCGCTAAGGTGTTGCCATTTTAAATTGTCTTTTTCTATGGATTTAATCCAATCGGTTTGTGAAGTATCACGTGAAACTGCGACAATTTCGAGTCCGTCTGACTTATATTTCCGGTATAATTTTTTTAGCTCTCGGTTTTGCATTTTACTGGGTTCGCAGGTAGAAGCCCAAAATTGTAAAAGGGTTACTTTACCGGTTAAAGCTGAAAATTTTCGTGTTTCCCCTGTGGGTGTAGATAATTCAAAATCTACATATTTTTCGCCAGGTTGTGGGATGTTGTCATTATTTAAAATACTAAGTATTCGCTTTCCCAAAGCGCTTTCCTGAATTTCTTCAGGAAAAAGATCAAAATAATGAGCCGTGGTTTCCTGTCCCCATTTTCCTGAAACTTCATACAGCATCCGGGCACTAATCAAGGCGTTGGGATTGTTTTTTATAAATTCTTTCTGGCGTTTTCTAAGTTCGGCTTCACTAATTTTATCATAATCTTCATAAACTGTTTTTATTTCGTCAACTAATTCCTGAGAAATAGAGCCGGTAACTTCGGCATCCTGGAAATCGGTAATGCTTGCATCAAAACGCATAGGTTTGTCCTGCAGCCATAATTCTTTGAATTTAGAACGATCTTTAGTGTGCAGCATTACCCACATTCTGGGTTCGGGAAGTTTAGTGTCGAATTTAAAGCTATTATTTTGAACTTTTGCGGAATCCAGCGTTCCTCCGTTTACCAAATCCCGAAAATAAAGCCAGCTTCCATCTTTTATATCATTGGTTTTACCGGTTAAAGAAAAAGAGGGTTCCTGAGCCGTACCAGAAAATAGGCCTAATACAAGCCCGAAAAGGAGAAAGCTTAACCGCATGATTTATTAGGTTTTGGAAATTAATTTAATGAAAATAGCGATTAAAAATTCAAATAAAAATATAGCATTGAATCTTCCGCGATAGTCTGCTTTAATCGTAGCGGTATAGAAAGAGGAATATTCTATTAAAGTGATTCCTATTATTTAGGCTCGGGAAATTTCCACTTCCAAAACTTGAATTTTCCCGTAAGTAGAAACGGAACTCCCACACCGGTTAAAGCCCCGGCAAAGAAATTTAAATTGTAAAATGCAAAGTAGGAGCTCCAGAGGAGCCCTACGAGTATAAGAAAAAGGCCGACTAATCTAGCTGTATTCACAGGGGAAAATTTTTAAAGGGCTTAACCAAGAACAATAACTTCTAAAGCCTGGTCTAAAAATACAACCAGCATAAACGCAGTGAAAATAATTCCTACTAATTTTAAAATATTGATTCGATCTTTCATGATTAAGGTTTTTTAGTATTTCGATAGATATTTTTTGATGCTGCTTTCCAGAAGAAATTCTTATGAATTGAGGAAGCAATATCTTTCGAAAAATCGGTTTTAAATAACTCGATTTTTGTAAAACAAGCGGTAAATATAAGGAAATTTTAAACTTTTAGCCAAATTTATATTTTTTTCGGAGGATTTTATATGGTTTTTGGTTAAAAAATTAGTGGTAATGTAAGACTAGATTCAATAACTTTTTAAATGAAGATAAGGTGAAAAAAAGATTAAGGAATATTCGTTAAACCGGGTTATTCCAGCCTTCTAAAGCAGCCTCTATGGTGAAATCCAGGAAGTAGATTGCAATAATTATTAGAGCTATTATTCCCAGGATTTCTAAGAAAGTATAATTATGTTTTCTGTTAGTCTTATTATTTTCCATACCTGCCTTTAGTGATAAGTAGATGAAAGTATTAAAATGTTACAGAAAACCTTAAAAAGCACTGCTTTGGATTGTAAGGTTTATTCCAATTTAAATTCACAATGGCGATGCCACTGCTTTCCATCGTGCTTTAGCAGTGAAAATGATTTCGCGGTAAAGGAAGCCTGAAACTCACGTTCTTTAAAATCTGCCCAGGCTTCAGGAAATTGTTTATAATGAAGATCTAGCGAAGCAAGCGTAATATGCGGATGAATTTTAGAAAATTTCTCGTGTTTCTTTAACTGCAAATTTGCTGAGATTACTTTTTGCAATTCGGTGTGAAGAATTTTTATTGGCTCGTGATCTTCAATATTTATAAAAATCACTTTTTGGTTAAACCTGCCAAAATCCTTTAAATCTACCCGGAAGCTTTTTTGATTCTCAGCAAAAATTTCCAGGAAACCAATAAGTTTATTCTCTTCTGATTCAGAAAGCTGAAATGGAATTTGCAGGGTAATATGCGCCGGCAGTTTCAATGCATTTTTAGCTTTATATTTTTCAGCAATTTCCTGCTTCAGCGATTTTACTCGCTTACAAATTTCTTCCGGGGGAATTATAGCGAGAAAATATAAAGGCATTTTAGATTGAATTTTCGAGAGTTAATTTTATTCTCTTTCTCTTACAAAAACCGTTTTCTTATTAAAATAATAGATCAATAAGCCGAAAGTGGATAAAAGTAAATTTTGTACAAGGCTGTCTACCATAAAATTTAAATCATCTCCCGTCGCGATTTTTATGAGCTTTCCTATAATTGAAAGCCCGGGGCCAACCATCATGATAATTGCCCAAAAGTGGATGGCCATTTTTGCAAGTCGGTGTTTGTTAAATAGTAAATATAGCAGCGTTAATTCTATAACCACCGCAATTAAGCCGAGGTAATTACCGGAAAGAACCATATAGGTATTCCAAATAAGTATTAGGAAAATATAAATAATGAGCAGCCTATAAAACCATTTGTTTTTAAAAACTGTTTCCATAAATTATTTAGAAGCTTTTACAGTTTTTGGAGTGAAATCCATAACTTTTTGATGCCTTAGCAAATCCTCAAAAGTTTCGCGCTCCCTTATTAAATGGCCTTTACCTTTATACCATAAAACTTCTGGTGGGCGGTAACGTGAATTAAAGTTACTGGCCATTGAAAATGAGTAGGCCCCGGCATTGCTAAAAGCCAGGATATCTCCTTCGGTAATTTCGGCAATTCGGCGGTTATTGGCAAAAGTATCGGTTTCGCAAATATAGCCTACCACCGAGTAAAACCTGAATTTACCTTCGGGATTAGAGACATTTTTAATATCGTGATGTGACCCGTAAAACATTGGGCGAATTAAATGATTAAAACCGGTGTCTACCCCGGCAAAAACCGTAGAAGTGGTTTGCTTTATCACGTTCACTTTAGCAAGAAATTTCCCGGCCTCACTCACTAAAAATTTTCCTGGTTCAAAAACTAAAGTAAGTTCGCGCCCGTATTCTTTACAGAAATTCTTAAAACGTTCGGTTAGTTTTTCACCTAACTCTTCAATATCGGTTTCAATATCATTTTCCCGGTAGGGCACTTTAAATCCGCTCCCAAAATCAAGAAATTCAAGGTTTTTAAAGTTTTTAGCCGAATCAAAAAGAATTTCTGAAGCACGCAAGAAAACTTCAATATCAAGAATATCACTACCGGTGTGCATATGGATGCCGTTAATATTCATCCCGGTATTTTCAACAATACGCAGCAAAAGCGGCATTTGGTGAATAGAAATCCCGAATTTAGAATCTACGTGGCCTACTGAAATTTTAGAATTTCCGCCGGCCAAAATATGCGGATTTATACGAATACAAACCGGTACTTCTGGATGTTTGGCTCCAAACTGTTCCAGGATAGATAGATTGTCTATATTAATTTGCACTCCCAATCGTACCACCTGTTCAATTTCTTCTAAAGAAACTCCGTTTGGCGTATAAATAATATCTTTTGGAGCAACCCCGGCTTTCAAAGCAAGCTTCACTTCCTGTACCGACACTGTGTCCATACCACTTCCTAAGGAATTTAAATATTTCAGGATAGAAATATTAGAAAGCGCTTTTACCGCATAATGAATACGTAAATCTTTAATTTCAGAAAACGCATTTTTAAGTCGGTTAAACTGAAAAGCAATTTTTTCGGCATCATAAACGTAAACAGGGCTTCCAAATTCTTTGGCTACAGCGAGAAGATCTTGATTGGTCATAACAATTGAAAAATTTAAGTGGCAAAAAACAGGAGAAATTTCAACTCCCACAAGTGCAAGTCTCAAAAATAACGAATTCCCCGAAATTGTTAATATTTAAAGAGTAGATACTTTAACTCGCGGTGGCTACAGCGCTTTCTTTTCGTTTTCTAATAAGAATAATCGCCAGGGCGATAAAAACGCCGAGACCCGCCATAACTGCGCCGACCAAAGATGCTGAGGTGAAACCGTAGCCAAATGCTATGGGTAATCCTGCAAAATAAGCTCCAGAAGCATTTCCCATATTAAATGCACTCTGGTTCATTGAAGATCCCAAACTCTCTGAACCCTTTGCAGAGTTGATCATTACCATTTGAATAGGAGTGGAGAGACAAAAAGCGATAGTAGCAATAAGGAAGGTCATAATCAAAATTGCAATTTGATTTTCGGCAACATAAGCATTGGTAATTAAGGCAAACACCATTAAAACCATACTCATAATTACTGCGTAAATAGGAGAGAATTTCTCGGCAAGCTTAGCGCCAATAAGGTTTCCTATTACCATTCCCACACCGGCGAGAATCATAACATAACTAACAAACCCTTCGGGGTGTCCCGCTACATCAGTTATTAAAGGTGCTATATAACTGTACCAGGCAAAAAAGCCGCCAGTACCAATAGTGGTAAGTAAAACCACCATCCAAAGTTCGCCACGTTTTAGCACATTTAAATCTTTTCTAATACCTTCAGAAGAAGATTTTGGAAGTTCAGGCATCCAGAATTTCACACTTGCAATGGCCATTAAACCTACAATTCCTACCAACATGAATGAAACATTCCAGCTATAATTATGGCCTAAAAAGGTACCCAACGGCACGCCAAATACATTAGCCAGGGTGAGCCCCGTGAACATAATGGCTATAGCTTGCGCCGATTTTCCGGGTTTTGCTAATTGGCCGGCCACTACAGCGCCAATGCCGAAAAAAGCTCCGTGTGGTAAACCCGATAAAAAACGGGAAACCAATAATAATTCGTAAGAATTAGCAAAAGCTGAAAGTGAATTAAATACCGTGAACCAAACCATAAGAAGGAGCAGGGTTTTATGCGCCGGCCATTTCCCGCCAAAGGCAGTAAGCAAGGGCGCTCCAACTACTACACCCAGGGCGTAAGCAGAGATAAAATGCCCGGCCTGTGGAATACTGATCTCTAATGCCGAAGCTACATCGGGAAGAATTCCCATAATCACGAATTCGGTCAATCCAATGCCGAATCCTCCAATAGCCAGTGCCACAAGTGCTTTATTCATTCTAAGGTTAATTTTTAGCAAAGGGCAAAATTAAAAGGGATAAACTTAATAATGCATAATTTCATCAAAAAATTACGATAAGCTTATAGTGGGGAAATCGCAGTAATGACGGGCATTTTAAAAATTCCCAAACCTTAAGGAAATGCTAAATTTTCTTCTGGAATTAGATTATCGCAGGGCTGGCAATATCCTAAAAAAGATTGGTACAATAGCTATACATTTGTTACTTTTGCTAACCGTAATTAATACTGAAGAAATAGCTGATTATGAACATACACGAATATCAAGGAAAAGAGATTTTAAGCAGTTTTGGCGTACGCATTCAGCGTGGTTTAGTTGCACATAACGCAAAAGAGGCCGTAGACGCCGCCAAAGAACTAACCGAACAAACCGGTACCGGATGGCACGTTATTAAAGCCCAGGTACACGCCGGTGGACGTGGAAAAGGTGGTGGTGTAAAACTTGCCAAGAACCTTAAAGAAGTTGAAGAAGTTGCTGGTAACATTATTGGAATGAACCTGGTAACACCACAAACCTCTGCTGAAGGTAAAAAAGTACACCAGGTATTAGTAGCCGAGGATGTTTACTATCCTGGAGATAACGAGCCTGAGGAATATTACATGTCTGTATTACTTAACCGTGCAACCGGCCGTAATATGATTATGTATTCTACCGAAGGTGGTGTAGATATTGAAACTGTTGCTGAAGAAACTCCGCATTTAATTTTTACTGAAGAGGTGGATCCTGCAACAGGACTTATGCCTTTCCAGGCAAGAAGAATTGCCTTTAACCTGAAACTTAGTGGAGCTGCTTTTAAAGACATGACAAAATTCGTAATGTCTCTATATAAAGCCTTTGAAAAATCTGATTCTTCACTTTTTGAGATCAACCCGGTTTTAAAAACCAGTGATGATAAAATTCTTGCAGTAGATGCAAAAGTAACCCTTGATGATAACGCACTTTTCCGTCATAAAGACTATGCTGAAATGCGTGATATTCGTGAAGAAAATCAAACTGAAGTTGAAGCTAAAGAAGTTGGACTTAACTATGTAGACCTTGACGGAAATGTTGGTTGTATGGTAAATGGTGCCGGACTTGCAATGGCAACAATGGATCTTATTAAACAAGCTGGTGGAGAACCTGCAAACTTCCTTGACGTTGGTGGTACAGCTGATGCAAAGCGAGTTGAAGAAGCTTTCCGTTTGATCTTAAAAGATGATAAAGTAGAAGCGATCCTGGTAAATATTTTTGGAGGAATTGTTCGTTGTGACCGTGTGGCGCAGGGAATTGTAGATGCATATAAGAATATGGGTGATGCTGTTAATGTACCAATTATTGTACGCTTACAGGGAACCAATGCAGATATCGCCAAGAAATTAATTGACGATAGCGGATTCAAAATCCACTCTGCAGTACAGTTCCAGGAAGCTGCAGATAAAGTACAGGAAGTACTTAAATAATCCCGAAGCATCGGGACAGGAATTATTTCCTGTTAAATTAAGACTGTCTAAAGTTTAATCTTATTAACCCGTCATTCTGAAACAAGTTCAGGGTGACGATAGGAAATAAGAAAAATTTTAGGCAGTTTTTTTGTGTCCTACTGTAACAGCTTAAATAAGAAGATGGTCTCTTGGTTATAAACCCATTAAATCATTCATCATGAAAAATCTAGTAGTTATTTTAGGAATTATCTTCATCGGTCTTAGTAGTTTTACTTCTGTAATAGACAAACCGGATAAAGTTATTATTAAACAGATTTATGCAATGCTGGACGATCTTCCGTTGGAAATTGAGGAAGAACTTCTGGTTGAAGTAAGACTGATAATTAATGAGCAAAATCGAATAAAAGTGTTGTTTGTTGAAGCTGAAGATCCTTTAGTGAGAAAACTAATTAGAAAGCGATTGGATAAGAATACACTGGCAATACCTTTTAAAGTTAAAGGTGCTTATCGCTTGCCAATTAGAATTAAAGTATAAATAATCGGCATTCTGACCCGAAGAGCCAGGGATATTTCAGTATTCAAAATAGACCCTGAAACGATCCCGAAACTTCGGGACAGGGTGACGAAAATTACAGAACCGGTTCATCACCGGTTTTTTTGTTCTCAGATAAGTTAAAATTTCCTGAAATTAATATAAGTCTGTAACATATAGAGGTTTAGGCCGGTCTTTATAGTATAACCTTTAAATTTTATTATTATGAAGACTTTAAAATTAGTATTGTTTGCATTGGCGCTTAGCGCCGGAAGTTTGGTTCACGCCACTCCGGGAAATTCACCTGAAACTTCAGATTCCTTTAAAAAGGAAATCCAGGATTTATTAAAAAATATTGAACTTGATATTGAAGAAGAAGTGGTGGCAAATCTTGTAGTGAGCTTTAACGAAAAGAATGAAATGCAGGTGCTTTATGTGGGAACCGAGCATATTCCTGCCGGGAAATTGATTAAAAAACACCTGAATTATAAAAAGATTAAGACCGTTTTAGATCCTTCTATTAAAAAATATAAGTTACCCATAAGATTAAAACCTTAGTATTTTTTCAATCAAAAAATATCATTACTGTCCAGTTAAAACAGACTGAGTGACAGTTGGTTATAATCAAGTTCTTTGACATTACTATAATCTATATTCATAAAAAGCTCATTTATAGGGGCTTTATCTAATAATGAGATGCCTAAAACCTGTAATATTTCGTAGGTTGAACGCTTCAATTTCAGTTTATCTGCCACGATAGAGACCAGGCAGTAAGCACTTATCGCACAATAGATCTGGATTTTTACGGCATTTTCAGATGTTCCCCAGAAGGATTTTATCTTCAAGTGTTGTTTGACCCATTTAAAGAAAAGTTCCACCTGCCATCTTTTTTTGTACAGTAAGGCAACCTCCTCGGCAGTAACTTTCATGTTGTTTGTCAAAAAGACAAAGGTTCGGTTCGACTCTTTATCATAATATTTCACTCTGCGAAGTTTTTCCGGGTACTCTTGGGAAGTATAAAAACCACTTAATTTTCCAATTTGGTCACATCGGATCCCAGTTAGCTTATCGACTTTATTGGAGTACATCCGCCTGAATTTGGTATTCGATTTTGCCCGAACCACAAAGTAGGCTGAGCAACGTTCTATTTTGTACAACCTAGTGTAATCAAGATATGCACGATCAAATATATAGTGGGCACCCGCTTCATAAACCAGCTCATCCATTGCCTTCACGTCATGAACATTAGCAGGGGTAATATGCAGAAAGGCTGGTATCTGGGTGTTTACATCATATAAGGTGTGAAGTTTAATTCCTCCTTTTGCCTTGCGAAATTTCGCCCACCAAAATACATTTAGACAAAGATCTATGGTGGAGGAATCAAAGGCATAAATGTTTCCTTTGATTTTAAAATCATCACTAGAATGCAATTCTCGGGCTATAGCGATCAGATGATAGGCAAAATCTTCAAAGATTTTTGAGTTCCGAACTTCGTTGGCTTTTGCAAAGTTACTTCTGGTTACACTTTTGCCCAATCCAAGATGATATGATTTTCCACTATGTGCATCAAGCGCAACGATCAGGTCTCGGAGGCTTTCTCGATTAGTCAGCTGACCGAATAGCATACAAAGTAGTTGGTTCCAGCAAGTAAAATGTTTCACATACCTGTTGCCATCATGCTTTTTGACAAACCCATCAAAAACCCGTTGGGGTAAATATCCCGTCAATTGGGAGAAAACGTATTTTCCTTGATTCATGGCCGCCAAATTTTAGAGGCTAAACCTAATCAATTCAAATCGTCACGCGCCAATTAGACTTGTAAAGTATAGATTATCAGTAATTTCAAAGAACATTTAAAAATTTTTAATGGACACTAATGAAAAAATATAAAAAACAAAAAACCCGGTTCATCACCGGGTTTCATTTTTTATAAAAGATTTGTAGTTATTCTTGCTCTCTGTCAGGATACCATTCCAGCATCTCTACTTCAATATCCTTATTGCCTTCGTTTACCAATTCTTTAAATTTATCTACATCTGCAAAACCATCCTGACCTCTAAAATGGTAAGGAATTACCTTTTTAGGTGCAAATGCTAAAACACCATCGGCAGCCTCTTCAACCGTCATTGTGTATGGCAGGTTCATTGGGATTAAAGCAATCTCAATATTTTCCAGTTCCTTCATTTCAGGAATGTTTTCAGTATCTCCGGCAATATAAAGGCGTTGCCCGTTTCTTTCTACAACATATCCATTCCCGCGTCCTTTAGGGTGGTATGCTTCAGGATCTTCTGGAAGGTTGTACATTGGGATAGCTTCAATATAAAATTCAAGTACACGAGTTGTAGCACCATTTTCCAAAACCCTAACTATATCTTTCATTTCGTCAGGCATTTCATCTCTTACAGCTTGAGGCACTATTATATAAGCTCCTTCTAAACTTAAAGCTTCCAGGGTTTCAATACTCATATGATCTCCGTGGATATCGGTAATTAAAACAAAATCGGGATCTTCTATTCCTTCAAAAGCTTCGGCACCACCAACAGGATCTATGTAGAAAGTGGCATCGCTCCAGTTTACCGCGGCAGTAGCGTGAGATATGGGCTTAATGTCTATAGAAGCCGAATCAGCCTCCAGCACGTTCTTTTCTTTTCCGTAAGGATTTTCATTTAGTTTATTTTCAGCATCATTGTTTTTTCCTTCATTCTTGCAGCCGGTAAATAAAATTCCCGCTGCGAGTAAGGTGAATAAATATTTCATAGTTGATTATTTTACATTAAAATTAATTAACCTATACTAGAATAGCCTCGTTTTTTTCAAAATTTTATGCCAAATCCAGTCGCATTTTTATATCTCCACGGCTGTAAGGGTTATTTTCTCCAATAGGAATTTCTTTGAAACCATACTTTTTATAGATATAAATTGCATTCTCAAGTTTTCGATTAGAAAAAATAATTAAATGATTCCAGCCCTGCTTTTTAGCAAAATGAAGGCTATGTTCCATTAATTTCTGACCAATTTTTTTACCCTGGTATTCGGGACTTACTGCCATTTTTGTTAATTCAAAGATGCCGTCTTCAATTTTCATTAAAGCCACGCAACCAATAATTTCTTCCTCATCTTTTACGAAAAATATATTTCCACCGGTTTCAATAATATATTTTTCGGGATTTCCCAGTACTTCTTTATCGTGGGGTTCTACCCAAAAATACTTTTCTAACCAGGCAAGATTTAAGTTTTTAAAATCTTTGGCGTAAGCTGAATTATAAGAGACAATTTCCATTTTTATGTAGCTGTATTTTTGAACAAAAATATAATAATTAAGCTGTAAATTCTAAGTTCAAAAAACTAATCAAAGGTTTATTTCTGGCCTGTAGTACGATCTTTTGATTGTTTCCAGGGGAATTTCCCTTCTATTTCAATTTCTAAAGTAAAGCTTAAAAAGGTACGAATTAGGATTATAAGTCCTAGATTGAGAATCTGCTCCATTTCAGCTCCATAAACCACGGTGGCAATAATATCGGCAGCAATTAGAATTTCCAGTCCAAGTAGAATTGCACGTCCTAATTCTTCTCTTATTTTTTGAAAGCTCCGTACTTTTTCTCCCTGAAGTTTAAATGCATACCTGCCCAGGGCAAGAAAGGTTCCAATTACCATAACCAGAATTCCCACCACTTCTATTACCAGGGCGGTTAGTTTAATAAGTTCTTCTGCTGTATCTGTCATGCCTTCATAAAATCTGTTATAAAAAATGATAGTGCTTTTCCTACTTGCGTGTAATTTTCCTCGCTGGGGGCGGCTTCACAAATATGTAAGTATTTACAATTTTTTTCTTCTGAAGCAATTTGAAGAAAATTTCTAAGCATATTTAAAGCAAAACCAGAAGGCGATTGTGCGCTAGATGGAAAATTTATAATGGCATCACAGTCCAGTTCCAACCCAAAAGGCTGTTTGTTAATAAACTCCAGCTGGGAATTAAAAGCGGCCATTTTTCCCTGGTGGGTTTGCAAAATTAGATCTTCAAAAAGATGAAATTTAATATTTGAAACCGAACTTATTTCGTCAAAAATATATTGTGGAGTATAATTTTTATGTAAACCGAAAATTGAATATTTCCCGAGGAAACCATCTCTTTGCGCAAAACTAAATCCATTGCCACTATGCCGGTGTTCTAACTTTCTTAAATCGGTATGGGCATCAATATTTAAAATATTTAGCGGTTTTTTTATGGCTTTAGAAGTGCCTTTAATATTGCCGTAAGCGTTGTTATGCCCGCCGCCAATAATAATTGGAATTTTCCCGGCTGAAATTATTTCATCAACTAAATAACTTACTTTTTCGTCTATTTTTTCTACCAGGTCACCAAGTTTTGCATAATAATTTGGATCGGCTTCATCAATATTGGCTGCTTTTTGCATTTCGGTTTTGCAGTCAATTTCACCAAGTAAAATAATATTTTCTGGCGCTGTGAATTCATTATTTTGAATATTCAGCAACGAATTTAAGCAAGCTTCCCAGGCTTTTGAAGCACCGGCTTTTCCATGGTTAGCTCTAACGCCAATATCTTCGGGAATACCAAAAAGCACAAATTTTGCCTTTGTTTTTTTAAGATCATCCAGACTTTCTACAAAACCTATTTTTTCCCCAAACCGGGTTTCACCGTCACGAATGGAAATAAGCTTTTCTACCGACTTATAATTATAGATTTTTAAACCTTCCATTACTCTATCATCTTTCCGTTAATAAAAACCGACTCTATAGAATTTGTGCCGAAAGCATAAGGCAAAAAGGTATAAGACGGGATTTCTCCTGTCAATATAAAATTGGCTTTTTTTCCTTTCGTGATACTTCCGTGGGTTTTGCTAAGTTCCATTGCGTATGCGCCGTTTATTGTAGCGGCGTTGATCGCTTCTTCCGGGGTCATTTTCATTTTTATACAGGCCAGGGAAACTACCAAATTCATATTTCCGCTTGGTGTACTCCCGGGATTAAAATCGGTTGCTAAAGCTAATGGTAACCCAGAGTCCAGCATTTCTCTAGCGGGAGTGTAAGGAATGCTTAAAAATAGCGAGCAGGAGGGAAGCGCAACCGGCATTGTACTTGTTTCCTTTAAACTTTCAATATCTTCCGGGCGCATTACTTCAAGGTGATCAACGCTAAGTGCATCGTGTTCAATGCCGGCTTGAATTCCACCGATGGCATTAAATTGATTAACGTGTATTTTTGGTTTTAAACCGAATTTTTTCGCTGCAGAAAGCAGTTTATGGGTATCAGCTACGCTGAAATATCCTTTTTCACAGAAAATATCTATGTATTCTGCCAGGTTTTCTTCGGCAACTTTTGGTAAGATTTTTTCAATCACCAAATCCATATAAGCATCGGGTTTTTCTTTATATTCCTTCGGAATTGCATGCGCACCTAAAAAAGTAGCTTTAATTGGAAGCTCGTAATTTTTCTGAAGTTTCTTTATAACCCGAAGCATTTTTAACTCGCCTTCTTCGGTTAAACCGTAACCCGATTTAATCTCAACAGCACCGGTACCCAGTTTCATAACTTCTTCCAGCCTTTTAGCCGATCGTTGGTAAACCTCTTCTTCCGAAGTTTCCTGCAGGGTTTTAGCAGAGTTTAAAATTCCGCCGCCGCGATTGGCTATTTCCTCGTATGAAAGTCCGTTAATACGATCGGCAAATTCCAATTCCCTGTTCCCGGCATACACAATATGCGTATGAGAATCGCACCAGCTAGGCAGGATTATTTTTCCTTCAGCATCAATAGTTTTATCGGCATTGATTTCAGGTAAAGAATCCATTTCGCCGTAATCGGCAATCTTATCATCTTCAATAAGTAACCAGGCGTTTTTTATAGTTGGTAACTCCTTCATCTCAGTTCCCGATAGTTTATCTACCTTGTTTTCCCTTACCTGAAGTAGCTCTTTTATATTTATAAATAATTGTTTCATCGTGCTTAGTTTTTTGTCTGTTTTCTGCTGAAAATGTGCGTTAAACAAATATAAAAACTAAGCCGGGAAAACCGGCTTTTTCAGTAGAAACAAAAAAAGCTGACTGAATATTCCTGATTCCGTCAAGCTGTCCCGAAGCTTCGGGATTGTTGCAGCTTCTAACATGTTGCTTACTATAATCATATTAGATCCTGAAATAAATTCAGGATGACGTTTAGAAAATCATTTTTCAGTAAACCTTTTTATTAGTTCTTATTTTTCAAGGATTTCATATCAATCACAAAACGATATTTCACATCTGATTTTACAACGCGATCAAAAGCTTCGTTGATATTTTGCATATCGATCATTTCAATATCTGAAACAATATTATGTTCGCCACAAAAATCCAGCATTTCCTGGGTTTCTTTAATACCGCCAATCACCGAACCGGCAATTCGTTTACGTCCGCCAATTAATCCGCCACCGTGCACGGGATCCAGAGGTTCAATTGCACCCACCAGGACCATTGTAGCGTCTCTTTTTAATAAAGCGATATAAGGATTCATATCGTGACCAACCGGTACGGTATTCAAAAGAAAATCGAAACTTCCGGCTTGTTTTTTCATATCCTCTTCGTTTTTTGAAACCAGAACTTCATCAGCACCTAGTTTTTTGGCGTCTTCAGATTTGGAAGGGGAAGTAGTGATCATCACCACGTGAGCTCCTAAAGCAGAAGCAAATTTTACGCCCATGTGACCAAGCCCACCAAGACCAATTACGCCAACTTTATCACCTTTTTTTACATTCCAGTGACGAAGTGGTGAATAAGTAGTAATCCCCGCGCAAAGTAGGGGAGCGGTAGCTTTCGCGTCAATATTTTCAGGAATGCTAAGTACAAATTCCTTATCTACCACAATTTGTTCAGAATAACCTCCAAAGGTATGGCCGCCCAAATGTTTGTCTTTACTATTGTAGGTTAGCGTGGCGCCTTTTTCGCAAAATTGTTCGAGGTCTTCTTTGCAAGAATCGCATTCCTGGCAGGAATCTACCATACAGCCCACGCCTACAAGATCACCTTCTTTAAAATTACTTACGTTTTTCCCAACCTGGGTTACCCGACCAATAATTTCGTGGCCCGGTACCACAGGATATTTAGAATTTTTCCAGTCGTTTCTAACCTGGTGAATATCACTATGGCAAACTCCGCAATATTCAATTTCAATTTGAACATCGTCTGCGGTAATTTCCCTGCGTTCAATGTTAAGTTCTTTTAAATTGGCATCGCTGGCTTGCGCGCCGTATGCTTTTACTTCATTCATATCACTCATTTTTCTTAAAGATAAAGAATAGAAAAGCTAATATTAAATGCCTATCCTGGTTTAACTTAATTTAACTTCTGTTTGATTATGAAAGTTTTTAGGAATAGGAAACAGCCCAAAAACAAAGGATATTTAGAATATTTCTTTTTACATTAGGGCGAATTTTGAAAGCTTTAAAAATGACAAAAAAACATCCCGGAATAAATACCATTTGCACCCATAGCGGAGAACTGGAAGACAAACAATTTAAAGGCGCGGTTTCACCATTGTATATGGCTACATCTTATGCGTTTGAAGATGTTGAAGTGAAGCGCTATCCAAGATATTTTAATACTCCAAACCAAGTGGCTTTGGCTCAAAAAATGGCAGCTTTAGAACACGGGGAGGCAGCGTTGATATTTGGAAGCGGAATGGCAGCGGTAAGCACAGCGCTTATGGCTTTTGCGCAGAAGGGAGACCACGTGGTTTTTCAGAATACACTCTATGGCGGAACCAGTAATTTGATTACCGAAGAATTTGAGAAATTTGGATTGGAATATTCATTTACTAAAGATTCAAAACCCGAATCTTTTGAGGCTGAAATAAAAGAAAATACAAAGGTGATCTATATTGAAACACCGTCAAACCCACTACTTACTGTAACCGATATAAAAGCGATTGCCGAAATTGCCAAAAAGCACAATTTGGTAAGTATGATAGATAATACTTTTGCTTCCCCGGTGAATCAGAATCCTATAGATTTTGGAATTGATATTGTATTGCATTCAGCGACCAAATATATGGGTGGGCATAGCGATATTCTTGCAGGAACGGCGATTGCTTCTGAAGAGCATATAGATAAGATCTTTCAGCTGGCTAAGAATTTTGGCGGAAGTTTAAGTGATTTCACTGTATGGATGTTAGAACGTAGTTTAAAAACTATGGGATTGCGGGTAAAAGCCCAGAATGAAAATGCTTTAGAATTAGCTCGTTTCCTTGAAAAACACGAAGACATTTCCAGGGTTTATTATCCCGGTTTAGAATCGCATCCAGATCACGAACTTGCAAAATCACAAATGAAAGGTTTTGGTGGCATGATGTCGTTTGAATTGCGTGAGGGATTGGATTTTGATCTTTTTCAGAAGAAATTAAAATTGATAAAATCTTCAATGAGCCTGGCTGGAGTAGAATCTACGATCTTATCGCCTTCAAAAACTTCTCACGGCTTACTTTCTCCTGAAGAAAGAGAAGCCCAGGGAATAAAAGATGGCTTGATGCGATTTTCAGTAGGAATTGAAGAAAAAGAAGATTTGATGGAAGACCTGGAACAGGCGTTGAAAGGAGTTAGAGGGTAGAAGTACGAGATGTGAAGTTTGAACGTGAAAAATATCAAATGGTAAATTTCATTTTGAAACGTCATCCTGAATTTATTTCAGGATCTAACTTGTGCGAGAAAAAGAATTTCCTGAATAAACTTAACCTAAGGTGAGTTTGAACAAAATTAAGATTTCCGCCTGCGCGGAAATGACAAAATAAATACTATGAAACTAGATATATTAGCTATAGGCTCGCATCCAGACGATGTAGAATTAAGTTGTTCGGGCACTATTGCAAAAGAAGTAGACCGAGGAAAAAAGGTAGGGATTTTAGATCTTACTCGTGGTGAAATGGGCACGCGCGGCACTGCCGAAACTCGTGATAAAGAAGCAAAAGAAGCTGCAAAAATACTGGGCGTTTCAGTTAGAGAAAACCTTGAGTTTAGCGATGCTTTTTTTGAAAATAATACCGCCCACAAACTGGAAATTATAAAAATCTTACGAAAATATCGTCCCGAAATTGTTTTATGCAATGCAGTAGACGATAGGCATATAGACCACGGAAAAGGAGCGAAATTGGTAAGTGATGCCTGTTTCTTAAGCGGCTTACGTAAAATAGAGACTATTGTTGATAGGGAGAGTCAGGAGGCCTGGCGCCCAAAACACGTTTATCATTATATACAGTGGAAAAATTTAAAGCCTGATGTGGTAGTAGATATTTCGGGATATATGGATAAAAAGATGGAATCGGTGCTGGCTTATAGAAGTCAGTTTTACGATCAGGATTCTAAAGAGCCTGAAACCCCTATTTCCAGTAGTAACTTTTTAGACAGCATTAATTATAGGGCAAGAGATCTTGGTAGATTAATTAATACGGAACACGCGGAAGGTTTCACCGTAGAACGTTACCCGGCGGTAGATTCAATTTTCGATTTAATATAGATTGATTTTTAGTTTTTCCTAATTATTTAATTAGAAGCTTTTTAGCTGTATGTACAGGAAATAGCATTAAAATTCGTTCTAATATTAAAAATTTTTCTTTGGGAAATAGCTAAAATAACCTACATTTGCAACCGCAATTAAAATGGTGGTTGTAGCTCAGCTGGTTAGAGCGCCGGATTGTGGTTCCGGAGGTCGCCGGTTCGAACCCGGTCTTCCACCCCTTTATTCAAGCCTTCAGTTTTCTGAAGGCTTTTTTTATGCAGTGAATTTGAGGAACCTAAGATATTAAATTAGACGCTATGCTGAATTGGTTTCAGCATCCAAGTGGAATTAAACAAAAACTATTTTTTCTAATAAGACTTCCAAAAGCCTAAAATCAATCCTTATTTTTACAACACAAAAATTTCTACTATGAACTCCAGAGAAGAGCAATTAAAAGCATTTGATCGATTATTAACTATCATGGAAGAGCTAAGAGAGCAATGTCCCTGGGATAGAAAACAAACTATGGAATCGTTGCGGCATTTAACCATTGAGGAAACCTACGAGCTGGGCGATGCAATTTTAGATAATGATTTAGAGGAAGTACGAAAAGAATTGGGAGATCTACTGCTGCACCTGGTGTTTTATGCAAAAATAGGAAGCGAAACAAAAGAATTTGATATCGCTGATGTTGCTAATGGAATTTGTGACAAATTAATAGCCCGTCATCCGCATATTTATGGAGATGTAGAAGTAGCAGATGAAGAAGAAGTAAAGAAGAACTGGGAAAACCTGAAACTTAAAGAAGGAAAAACCAGCGTTTTAGAAGGAGTGCCGCGTTCTTTGCCGGCAGTGGTAAAAGCCAGTAGAATTCAGGAGAAAGTTGCCGGGGTTGGATTTGATTGGGAAAAACCGGAACAGGTATTTGAAAAACTTCAGGAAGAATTAGGAGAATTACAGCACGAAATAAATACCGAAAATAAAGATAAAATAGAAGCTGAATTCGGCGATGTTATGTTCTCTATGATTAATTATGCCCGTTTTCTTGGTATAAATCCTGAAAACGCTTTAGAACGTACTAATAAAAAGTTTATTACCCGGTTTCAGTATTTGGAAGGCAAAGCACAAGGACAAAATAAAGCTTTAAAAGATATGACTTTAGCTGAAATGGATGTCTTTTGGAATGAGGCTAAGTTGTTGTGAGATCCATATTTTTTTGAGAAAATTAATCTGGTTTTTAAGTAAATACCTATAAAATTGAAATTCTGTATCTTTGATAAAAAGCTTATTAAAATGGACTTACAAACAAGAAAGAGGAAGTTTATAAAGGAATTTTTGGAAATTGAAAGTGAAGAAACCTTAGAACGATTGGAAGTATTATTGAAGAAAGAAAAAGAAATTTCAGAGCGCAAATTAGACTTAATGAGTAAAGAAGAGTTAAACAGTAGAATTGAACGTTCTGAAATAGATTTTAAGAATAATCGTTTTAAAACCAGTTCTGACTTGTTGACGAAATATCAATAAAAAATGAAGATAATTTGGTCTGAATTTGCTGAAATCCAAATTGACGAAATTTTTAAATTTTATGAAGAAGAAGCGAATTCAGTAATCGCAAGTAAACTTGTTCAGAATATTATTTTGGAAGCTGAAAAGTTAAAAGATTCACCCTACATCGGCCAGAAAGAATGGCGGCTTCAGGAAAGAAAAATTACCTATAGATATCTAGTTTATGCTCATTATAAGATAATTTATTCTGTACAGGAAAATCCTGGGTATATTAAAATTGCAGATGTTTTTGATACAAGACAAAATCCACCCAAAATTGGAAGAAGCAAAATTAGTTGAATAAAAAATACTTACATCTCAATCTTTTCAATCTTATTTCCCAAAAATAATCACCTTAGGATTAATCTCCAATGCTGAAAATCCCAGGTTATTTTTTATCCATTCCAGGCTTTTTGCAGTATAGAAAAAAACATGGGTACGATCGTTTTTATAATACCAGTTATCAAAATCTATTTCTTCAGAATAAATAGAGGTTTTACAATACAATTTTCCACCAGCAGTTAGTCGTTGGGCTAATTCGCTGAATTCACGCTTTGGCTCATAGAAATGTTCCATGACTTCACAACAAATAATAAAATCGTATGTAGCGTTTAATACGGCGGTATTCGGGTAAAAATAAGGATCGTATAAAGCTATGGAATATCCTTGTTTTTCAAGAATGTTTGCGGCTACCGGCCCGGTGCCACAGCCGTAATCCAACCCCGAATGTTTTGAAGTAAAATCCTTGAGAATTTGAGAGGTTATGGGGCTTACAAAATCCTGGTAGCCGAGATCTTCTATGTCGTTATTGTGAGTGAGGTATCGTTTTTCTTCGGCGTATTTTGAAATATAAAAGTCGGGTAAAAGTTGAATGCCACCACAAGTGGTGCATTCAACAAATTCCCTATTCTTACTTTTCCAGAATTCTTTAGTTGCACCTTCGCAAAGAATACATTTCATATCGCTTTTCTTAGTAAAGCGACTTGATTTTACGAAGTTTTTCTTTCCAAACTTCCAGTTGTTCTTTCTGGTCGGCTATATTTTTGTGTACATCCTGTACCAACGGGTTATCATCATCTACATTAGAGAAAAACTGTAAGTTGTTTTCTAACTGTCTAATTTCCGCCTTTGTTTCCTCAATTTTCTTGGTAAGGAAATAATGCTCATTACGAAGTTTTTTATCATCGTCTGCATCATTTATAGCCTGTACCTTATTTTCGTATTTCAGCATCTCAGCTTTGGTGTGATCTACATCTAATTTATTGAAAAGCTGATCTAAAGCTTTATTGAATTTCCCTTCAATAAAACGCTTATTGTGAGGTACTTTTCCAAGATTTTTCCAGTCTTCAATAAATTGTTTAATCTTAGGTAGGTCTTCTTTTTTATCGCCGGTTAGCTCTACAGATTTTACCTGCTCTAACAATTCTTTTTTCTTATCAAAAGCTTCAAATTCTTCTTTATTCTCATCGTCACGATTTTCGTGCATACGTTCAAAATAATGATTGCAGGCAGCTTTAAATTGTTTCCAAACCTTGTCGCTATCTTTTCTTGGCACGTGACCAATCTTCTTCCAATCCGCCTGGATTTTCTTCATTAAAGGCGTTACCGTCTTAAAATCGTCGCTATCCTTATTTTCTTCAGCAATTTTAATTAGCTCTTTTTTCTTTTCAAGATTATCGTATTGCTGCTTTTTTAGGTTTTTGTAGAAAGCGTTTTTATTTCGGTTAAATCGGCGAACGGTTTGTTTGAAATCAGTCCAGGTTTCTTCGTTTTTACTACGCGGTACCTTCCCGGCGTTAAAAAATGCTTCCCGAAGCGCTTCAATTTCCTTAATTTTTTGTTGCCATTTATTGTGGCTTTTATACTCTTCGTCTGCGATTTCCCTAATTTTCTCAATAATAACCTGCTTGGCCTTCCAATTCTCCTCGTAACGCTCATCCATCGTACTAAAGAATTCCTGGCGCTTATCGTGAATTTGTTTGGTAGCACTGCTAAAACGCTCCCAAATATCTTCCCGAAACTCTTTTGCAACCGGCCCAAGTTCTTCTTTCCACATTTTGTGAAGCATTTGCAATTCCCTAAACGCACGGTTTACATCGTTTTCCTGCACCAGTTCTTCGGCACGGTCTATTACTTTTAATTTTTGATCGAGGTTGTGTTTAAAATCAAGATCGCGGAATTCACGATTTAAATGAAGGAAATCATAGAAATTCTCTACGTGATGGTGATAAGTATTCCATACATCGTTATATTTTTCTCGCGGAATAGGCCCCGCAACACGCCAACGATCCTGGAGCTCTTTAAAATGCTTGTAAGTGGTATTTATATTTTCTTCAACATCAATTAGACCTTTTAATTCTTCAATAATTTCCAGGCGTTTGGCCAGGTTTTTATTAAGGTCTTGCTTTAGTTGCTTGTAGTAATTATTACGTTTTTCCCTGTAATCAAAATATAGTGAATTGAAACGTTTTTTTAGCGGAGTAGAGTAGTGGAAGTCTATAATATTCCCGCCTTCAGCAAGAAATTCCTCTTTTTTCTCCTCTTCTTCTTCGTTAAATTTCGCATTAAATTCAGCACGAATTTCAATTACGTGGTCTTTAATTGCCTGAACTTTTTCCTTTTTAAGCAAGGATTCAAATTCATCTGCCAGCTGTTCTTTGCTCATTGCGTGATAATCTTTCTTCGGAATATCATGCCGCTCAGCCTTAGTCTCATCTTCACTGTCTTCTGCAACAGAATCGTCTATATGCTCCTGGTGATGTTTTGAAGTTCTACCGTCTTCTTCTGAAGTTTCATCATCCTCATCGTCATCGTCATCATCATCATCAGAGTGGGCTTCACCTGATTTTTCTTCAGCTTTAGCACCTGTTTCAACCTGATCTTTTTCCTCTTCAGGTCGTTTTTTCTTCCTGCTTTCTTCAAGAATAGCATCATCTTCATCGTCTTCCTCCTTGCTCGCTTTATTTTCTTCTGAAGTGTTTTTAGTATCACCCGCTTCAGCAATCATAGCATCTTCCAGGCTATCATCTTTAGATTTAATTTCAGAGGCAGTTTCTGCCGGTTCAATTACAGCATTTTTCTCTTCTGAAGTTTTTTGGGTTTCAGACTTTTGAGAAAATGAATTTTCCTCTGCATTAGCATCATTATTTTCTTCGCTCAACTTCTTCTTATCCTGAGTTTGTTCAGAATTATTTGTTGATTCGTTAGAAAACTCCTCTTTGTTTTTATCATTTTCTTGCTGAGACATATCTTTCAATGTAAAGGTTCGTGTAAATTAATTAGGCTGAAAGATAGTAACTCCACTAAAATTGGGCAAACAATTCCCTTTTTTTGTAGAATTTAAAAGCAAAAAGTAGTGGTCATTTTGTCCATATCTTCCAGGCGCTTTCGGCTTGTAATTCCAACATTTTTAACCCGTTGGTTGCCGTGGCTCCTTTTGCCTGGGCACGAGCCATTAATTTTGTGGTGCGCGGATTGTAGATAAGGTCGTAAACCAGGTGTTTCTCGTTTATAAACTGAAAAGGAATTTCTGGATTCGCGTCAACATCTGGGTAAGTGCCTAATGGCGTGGTATTTATTATAAGGCTGTATTCTTTCATTATTTCTTCAGAAAGATCATCGTAACTCAATTTATTTTCTCCAGCAGATCTTGATACAAATTTATATTCAATTTTGAATTTCTTTAGGGCATAAGCTACCGCTTTAGAAGCCCCGCCGGTTCCCAGGATAAGTGCTTTTTTATGATGCTCTTTCAAGTAAGGTTTTAAAGATTCAGAAAACCCTATATAATCGGTATTATGGCCAATTAATTTATTGCCAATTACATTAATGCTATTCACTGCACCAATTTCTTTAGCTTCTGGCGCTAGATCGTCTAAATATGGAATAATCTCCTGCTTATACGGGATCGTAACATTTAAACCCTGCAGATTAGGTGTTTCTTTTATAACATCCCGGAATTCTTTTATATTATCCAGGTCGAAATTTCGATATTCTGCGTCAATATTTTCTTTCTTAAACTTTTCAGTAAAATACGTGCGGGAAAAAGAGTAACTGATATTTTTTCCGAGTAGCCCAAAATTTTTCATCGCTTTGCGGGTTTTTGGTTTTTCTTTTCGTACCAGGCGAGTCCCAATACTATAAGTATTCCTACAAAGATAAAGAAAATTGCGAGCCAGGTCTCGGCAGAGGAGAATGCGGGGAAATACCGGTCGTAATAATCTATTACTGCATTTCCCTGGCTGTCTAAAATCATTTCCCCGTTAGCGTCTACTTTAAAAATTTTTTCTTTCCAGGGCCAAACTACACCAAGGGAGCCGGTAATAAAGCCAATAATTGCAGCAAAAGTATCGGTTTTATAATTTTTTAAAACGAAACCAAGAAGGTGGGAAAGGCTTACCAATCCTGCCAGTGAACCTGCCCCGAAAACCAGTAATACTTCTAACAGCCTAATTCGTTCAGGGTCGGCAAGGAAGCTTAGATCCCAAAGTAATAGATTGGCAATAGTATCATAGAGGGCATTTACAGAATCGACTAAAAGAAGTACATAATTCCCTAATAAAATTAGGATAAAAGACCCTGAAAGTCCGGGAAGCGTCATTCCTGAAACGCCTATAATTCCGCAGAAAAATACAAACCAGAGATTATCATTTTCTTTAGCAGGTTCCAGAAAACTTATAGCCACGCCTACAATTATTCCCAGCAATACAAATACCAGGGAACGTTTGCTCCATTCTTCAAAATCTTTACTTATGTAATAAATGGAACCTACGATCATTCCAAAAAAAGCGGCCCAAACGTAAAGTTCATAATGAAGAATTAAGTAATCCAGAACTTTAGAAACACTAAAATAACTAATAAGCATCCCGAGAATAAGTAAGCTCAGGAATTTTCCATTGGTATAGTAGTATAAACTTCTAAACCTACCGTTGATAAGCAGAATAAAAGCTTTGTAATTTATTTTTTGAAGGGAATAGATGAATTCTTCATAGAAACCGGCAACAAAAGCTACAACGCCACCAGATACACCGGGGACTTTATTAGCTGCTCCCATAGCTAAACCTTTAAGTACCAAAAGCACTTTATCTGTAAAGGTTCTAGTTTGTTGCATTTACTTTGGTTGAACTTTTTGCGGCGAAAATTTCCAGACCCAGAATTAATAAAAATCCTGTAAGCATCAAAATAACGGCAAAGAAAGTTTGAGGTTCACCATTAAAATTCCACGGTAAAACCGAAGCTTCCCTTAGAACAACTTCCTTATCGCCATACATTTCTGTTTGCAAGACATGTTTCCAGGGCCAGATCTTATTCAGCGATCCCGCTATAAAACCGGTTAATACGGCCAGGGTTAGACTGCTGTAATGTACAAACAGCCATTTTAATATTTTAGAAAAGCTAAGTAAGCCAATTATGGCTCCTACAGCAAAGATGGCCAGGGTTTGAAAATCGAAATCATGTACGGCATCGGTAAGCCTTTTATAGGCTCCTAAAAGGACTAAGATAAAGGCACCCGAAATACCGGGGAGGATCATTGCACAAATGGCTATAGCTCCTGAGAAAAAGATGTATAAATTACTTTCTTTGGCGGCCATTGGGGGTAGGGAAACGATGTAGAAAGCTACAGCTGCTCCTATTACCAGGGCGAGAAAGATCTTCACATTCCACCTGGGGATTTGTTTTCCTACATACCAAATACTGGCCAATACAAGGCCAAAGAAAAAGGACCAGATCATAATTGGATGATTCTCCAATAGGTATTTAGCTGCCCGCATAAGCGAAAAGAAACTGATAAGGATACCGGTGAAAAGCGCTAATATAAACGGCCCATTTAGCTGTTGCCACATGGATTTAAAACCTTGCTCTTTCCAGGTGGTGATCAGTGAAAAATTAACCCCGCTAATGGTAGAGATCAGTTCTTCATAAATACCTGTAATAAAAGCGATAGTGCCTCCTGAAACTCCAGGAACAACATCTGCCGCGCCCATCGCCATACCTTTTAAGGTTACTGAAAGATGGTCTTTAAAGCTTTTCTGCATGTGAACAAATTAAAATTCCAGGTCAAAGTTAGTAAAATAACTAAGAGAGATTTATAAAGGAATTTATAATTTGCTTTACGCTTTTTCTGTTAAAGATTTGAGGGAATAATTCTTCGATAACTATATAATACTCGGCATCTAACTTTAATCCTTTATTCAGGTGAAAGTAAGCTTTTTCTCCCTCATTATGACTAAAATAAAGTCCGGCTAAACGGAATTCAATCTCGGCGGTATCAGGATAAAACTCTAGCGCCTGATTAAGGTTTTGAATAGCAGTTTCAAATTCGCCAAGATCTATTAAGATATCGCAGCGTCTAACCCAGGTTTCTAATTCATAATTACCAAGATCAAGACTTTTTTTATAGCCGCGCTCTGCTTCTTCAAAAAACTTAAGGCGGTTATTGATTTTAGCGTAACGTTTCCAGTATAAAACATTTTCCTCATCTATATTTATCGCCTTATTTATATAATAAAGCGCTTTCTGGTAATTTTTCTTTTTAATATAGAAATCGGTAATCGCAATCCAGCCTTTATCTAAAAGCGGATCTTCGTGTACGCAATCTTTATAATGTTTAAGGGCGAGTTCGTTTAAACCTAATTTCTCAAAACATTTTCCAATTCGCAAATATGCAAAAGAAGTAGGATCGTCTAACTCCAGGGTTAAACGATAATTTTCTATAGCTTCGTGAAAACGGCCTAATTTTTCCAGAACTTTTCCTTTTTCAAGATAAGCGCCAATAAAATAATCGTCACTAATTATGGCAAAATCGAAAGCCGATAATGCTTTTTCGTAATCTTTTAGGTCAAAATATTGTTTTCCTACCTGGTGCCAGGCAACCTCGCAATATGGATTTTTATCTAAATACATATTAAGGTATTCAATGGCTGCTGTTTTTTGATCAAGAAAATCAAAACAGTACATAATATTGTAAAGTGCCGAATAATCTTCTTCGTCGGCTTCCAGGCATTTCATAAAGCTGAATTTTGCATTTTCAAAATCCTCAAGAAACAAATATTCCATCCCGATTAGGGAATAAACCTCAGCAGGATCCAGGGTAATATCAAGCGCCATTTCTAAAACCTGAATGGCGTGAGCGTGGCGATCGCGTTTAGAAAGAATTTGTGCTTTTTGTATATAAATTTCTTCGTTAGAAGATTCTAATTGTTGTAAATCGGTAAGCATTGCTTCGGCTACATCCAATTTATCTTCAAAAACTAAAATCTCTATTTTAAAGAGTTTTAAGTTGGTAGAAGTAGGATGCTGCGCCAGGCCTAATTTCACGGCTTTTTTAGCCAATGCAAATTTCCCGTTCTCTAAATAATAGTTAATAATATCTTCAAATTCCGCTGAATCAAAGAATAAAACATCGTTAGTTTTAAGCATAGATTCAAATCGGGAAAGTGAGAAATTGTTTTCGTCGTTATGGCTTAATTGCATACGTAGGTAATTACGGGATTTCTACTTTACTCACTAAGTGAGATTTATATATTCCAGGTTAAACCGGAATTATTGATCTTTTTGAATAAAATGCCTTGCGGCACTGCTTTAAGGTATTTCCTAAAATTAAAAATGAATAATGTTAAAAAGCTCAAATATCAATATTGTTGTTAACAAATTAATTAACAGCTTCCTGTTTCTTAATTATATCCTCCAATACGTCAATAATGATGCCACAGCCTTCTTTTATTTCTTCTTCAGAAATGGTGAGGGGAGGAGTTATTCTCACCGCTTTTTTCTCAAATAAAAGCCAGAAAAGAATAAGGTTTTTTTCTTTACATTTTAAGATTAACTGATTCGCAATTTCCTCTGAAAGTGTAATGATTGCAAGCATTAAGCCCATTCCTCTTACTTCTGAAATTAGGGGATGCACCAGTAATTTTCTGAATAATTTTTCTTTTTCCAGGCTTTCTGACATTAAGTCTGATGAAGTGATTTCTTTTAATGTAGCTAAAGCTGAAGCAGCAATTACAGGATTTCCCCCAAAGGTAGTGATATGTCCCATTTTTGGATTGTCAGAAAGGCTATCCATCATTTTAGCTGAAGCCGAAAAAGCGCCAATTGGCATTCCGCCGCCCATTCCTTTGCCTAAAGCAACAATATCTGGCACCATATCAAAATTCTGAAATCCAAAGAGTTTTCCTGTTCTGCCGAAGCCTGGCTGGATTTCATCTAAAATCAATAAGGCACCAACTTCTTCACAACGTTGTTTGATCTTTTTTAAATAATTATTTTTTGGAAGTATAAACCCGGCTCCACCCTGTATACTTTCCAGGATTACCGCCGCGGTTTTTTCGGTAATCTTTTCTAAATCTTTCTCTTCGTTAAACTGAATAAAAGAAATTCCACCTAAAAGAGGTCTAAACGGTTTTTGGCGTTCTTCGTAATCCATTAAGCTTAAGGAGCCCATGGTATTGCCGTGATAAGCCTGGTGAGCTGCAATAATTTCAGCTCTTCCGGTGTAACGCCGTGCAAGTTTTAAAGCACCTTCAATAGCTTCGGTACCCGAATTGGTGAGATAAGTTTTTTCCAAAGGTTTAGGGAATTGTTCTGCCAGTAACCTGGTTAATTCAACGGCGGGTTGCTGGGCGTATTCTCCATAAACCATAACGTGTAGGTACTTTTCGGCTTGTTCCTTTATTGCCTTTACCACTTTTGGATGACAATGTCCCAAACTACAAGCTGAAACCCCTGCTACAAAATCCAGGTGCTTTTTTCCATCTGTGGTAAAAATGTAGGAACCCTTGGCCGATTCCACTTCCAAACCTAAAGGATGGGGAGTGGTTTGTGCCTGGTATCTCAGGAAATCTTTATTCATCTTTTTGATCTTCTTCAGCTTCAGGATTAGCTTTATTTTCTTGCTCTGTAGCTTTAATCATTTCCTGTTGCTTCTTTAATTGAGGGATAGAATCTCTTAGCCTATTTTGTAATTCTTCGGCTTCAGTTTTAGCTGCATTTTCTTCATCTCCGTTTTCAGTATTAATTAACTGCTGTGCATCTTTTAGCTGCGGAATACTATCTTTTGCCCTGTTTTGAAGGTCTTCGGGTTTTAATCTTGATTTATCGTTAAGCAGCATATCGTCTCCTTCTTCGCGTTCATCAAAAAACGCTTCATCTTCTTCCGGCAACGGGATTCCTTCAATCTTAACCAATTCGGGCACCGGTTTGCCTTTAAACAAATCTTCTTTTGTAAGTAATCGCTCATCACCCCGCCAGTTAAAGCCAATCAATTCCCGAACGTTTACGGGAAAATCTTCTTCTGGGGTTAAATTACCATCAACATTCTGGTAGTAATAAATATCTTCAATTTCCCGTTCTTCAAAAAGGATTTTAATTGAACTGGAGAGGGTTTTGTTAATCCCAATAAGTTCCTGGTCGCTATTACGACTGTAATAAAGGGTTTCGGTATTTTTATTAATATCTACCTGATATAGCTCATTGTCTTCAAATAATCCTACCAGTTCCATTCCTTTTACCTGGTTGTACCCATCTATAGTATCTTTTTGAATAAGAAAAGCATTGTTAAAAACCCGCATAGAATCAAGCTGTTCGGTTTTGGTATTGCTTTGCAAATGAATAGTATCTCCCGTCATTTGGCTAAGACCGCTCCACAGCACGGGACTTCGACGTTTCGTGACCGAAGTAACCGGGCCGCTGGTAATATTGATCATTTTGGTTAGACCGGTTTGCTGATTTATATGTACCGAATCACTCTTCCCGCTCATATCGCTTTTGAAAAGTCTAACATCATAAAATCCACGAATTATTCGTTTTTCTGGTTTTCCGGTGATCATTATGGTATCGCCGTGAATAAACAATGAATCCCTATCCTGAACGCTGGCTGCAACCGCTCTTTTAGTAATAAAAACCGAATCTTTATCCCGAAAAACTTCAGCATAATGCCCTGTGACCACACTCTCGTTAATGGTGTCTATCACTTCAATATTATTAGTGGCTGAAGCGAAATTAGTATTCCGGTTAAAATACATGCTGTCGCCTTTAACCGTTCTGTTTTCGTAATCTATTTTTGAATTTTTTACAAAATAACCGGTATCGCCCCTGGTATCATAAAAGCCACGTTCACAATAAACAGTGCTGGTTTCACTTTCTATGGTTGAAGGGCCATACAGATACGCGTGGCCGGTTTCGCCATAAAAATCAAGTTGTTCTGAATTGATAATGTATTCTGGATTAGTAAGCACTACCTCTGAAACAAAAGAATATTTATCATCTTCCATAAAATACCGACCAATATTACTGGTAATCACCCCGCCGGTGTCAATTACTTTACCACCGCTTCTGTAATAAGCCTGTTGTTTTAGCCGGTCAAAGAAAAGACTGTCAGATTCCAGGGTGGTTTGGGGGCGCTTCATCACCACCTCACCACTGGCGAAGGCAAACTGGGAGTTTCCGTTATATTCAGCATAATTACTATTTAATTTTACGGTATCGCCCTGTTGCATTCTCACATTGCCAAAAGCCCTGAAGAAGTTTTCATCTTTATAATGAATGGCGAGATCGCACCAAACTTCAATACCTTCGTGCTTAAAATACACCTGGTTTTCAACCTTACTTAAAACAAATGCTCCGGGATATTTTTCATCCTGAATATTCCTATCGGCACTATAGTCAATTTCTTTTGCTTCCTGAGCCTGAGTTAAAGCGGGAAAAACCAAAAAGGCAAATACTATAAAAAGAATGAATTTTTTCAAGGTGAAAATTTTTTCAAAAGTAATTAAAATTCTTCCATCCATAATGGTAATTGTAGTAAGTCCGTAATCAGATTTTATAATGGAATAACGCAAAAAGCAGTTTTTATTAAATCTTGCTTTAAAAAATTCCAATACTTAATAAAGTTTATAAGGTTTAAGGTGTTTCCTTTTTTTATTTAGAAAACTTTAACGCTAATACAAAAACCGTTGCCGGAATTACTGCGTAAGTATAGGAAACAACTAAAAATTAAATTATGGAAAAACCACGTATTAAGGTTGATGAAGTTTCTGTGAAGCCGGTAAACAACAGCAAATCCCGTAGAAGATTTCTAAAAATGGGAGGACTCGCTATGGCAGGTTCAGGATTATTACTTTATGGATGTAGTAGCGATGACGACGTTAATAACCCGGAACCTATGCCAGAAGAAGTGTTTGACCTGGGCAGTGGCGATGTTGGTATTTTAAATTATGCTTACGCGCTGGAGCAACTGGAAGCTGCATTTTATACCAACGTATTAGATGGTTCTTACTGGGCCGGAGCGACCGCTGAGGAGAAATTGATTCTGGAAGATCTCTATGACCACGAGGTAATTCATAGAGAATTCTTTAAAGCTGCAATTAGTGCAAATGCTGAAGCCAGCCAGGTTTTACCAGAACTTGAATTTGATTTTAGCGGTGTAAATTTTGCCGACAGAGATTCTGTACTGGCTACAGCCCGTGTCCTGGAAGATACCGGAGTGGCAGCATATAATGGAGCAGGTAGATTATTGCAAACACCAGATTTTTTAGTAATTGCAGGAAAAATAGTTTCGGTAGAAGCAAGACATGCGGCTGCTATAAGGTCTATATATCTTGAAAACGATACCGCTTTCGCAGGTGATGATATTATTGATAGTAATGGTTTAGATCTCACCAAAGATCCTCAAACCATTCTTAGCGAAGTGGGAGCTACGGGCTTTGTAGTGACCCCGTTTACCGCTAATAACTTACCTTAATAAGTATTAATCAACTTAAAAACAATATTATGAATATTATAAAATTTTTAGATGAATTTACTTCAGAAGACCTTATCAAAAAGTCTTCTTCAAGAAGAGAAATGCTTGGTAATCTTGGGAGTCTGGGGAAAAAGGCGGCTATGGTAGCTGTACCTTTTGGCCTCGCTTCAACTTCCGGAAAGGCATTTGCACAAAGTAGTGGGAATGATGCTATAGGAGCATTACAACTGGCACTTACCTTAGAATATCTTGAAGCTGAATTCTATATAAAAGCGTTAGATTCTGGAGTATTACCAAGCGGCGGAAGAGCGGAAGCGGTATATAACCAAATCTCAAAACACGAATCTGCTCATGTTGAATTTCTAAAGGCAGGTTTGGGTGACAACGCAGTAGATTCACCAGAATTCGATTTTACTGCTGGCGGAGCTTTCGATCCATTTAATCCAAATAATGATATGGCTTATGCTCAATTATTAGCCTTAGCCCAGGCGTTTGAAGATACTGGCGTGAGAGCATATAAAGGACAAGCTACAAATTTAATGGGCACCGATTTTTTGACGCCTGCATTACAAATTCATTCTGTAGAAGCAAGGCATGCATCTGAAATAAGAAGGTTAAGAGCTGATGTTTTAGGTGATAATACTAACGAGAATGCACTTGGTTGGATCACTTTAAACAATCGCGGACCGGGAATGCCAGAAGCAACGCAGGCTGTGTACGATGGAGAAGAGAATGTAGTACAGGGTGGAGTAAACCTGGTAGATGCTACAGGATTTAGCGCCGAAGCGGTATCACAATCTTACGATGAGCCCATAAGCGGAGAAGTAGCCCAGCAAATCGCGGGATTATTTATTGTGTCATAAGTATAATTGGCTCAATTCTAATTTTTTGTTATTAAGAATTTTTGTGCTAAAAAAAGCCGTTTCAACTGAAACGGCTTTTTAAATTTATAATTGCTTTTTTTTAGCGTTCTATAGTTTGAGTTCTGTCTGGCCCTACAGAAACCACTTTAATAGGTATTTCCAGTTCTTTTTCCAGAAATTCCACATACTCATTAAATTCTTTCGGAAGTTCATTAGCCTTCGTCATTCCTGTAAGATCTGCTGCCCAACCTTTAATTTCGGTATAAACAGGTGTTACATTTTCTGCTTCAATATTATAGGGTAAATGTTGAATTTCCTTTCCCTTATAATTATAGGCGGTACATACTTTAAGCGTTTTAAATCCGCTAAGTACGTCACCTTTCATCATAATTAACTGGGTGATTCCATTTACCTGAACCGCATATTTTAAAGCTACTAAATCCAGCCAGCCACATCTACGGGCCCTACCGGTGGTTGCACCAAATTCGTTACCAACCCGTCCCATAGTTTCACCGTCTTCATCAAAAAGCTCTGTAGGGAAGGGGCCGCTTCCAACGCGGGTGGTGTATGCTTTAAAAATCCCGTAAGCTTCGCCAATTTTATTTGGTGCCACACCAAGACCTGTACAGGCACCTGCCGCAGTAGTGGTAGAAGAAGTTACAAAAGGGTAGGTCCCAAAATCTATATCGAGTAAAGATCCCTGGGCACCTTCAGCCAGAATAGTTTTTCCTTGTTTTTGCGCCTCGTGCAAATAAGCTTCACTGTCTATAAAAGTTAGTGATTTAAGCGTTTTAACCGCATTAAAAAATTCCTTTTCCAATTCGGCAAGATCATATTGAACATCTACATCGTAGAATTTGATCATTTTTTCGTGCTTATCGGCCAGGGTTCTATATTTTTCCTTCCAGTTAGAAAGTTCTAAATCTCCTACACGAATTCCGTTTCTTCCGGTTTTATCCATATAAGTAGGACCAATACCTTTAAGGGTTGAACCAATTTTGGCCTTGCCTTTAGAAGCTTCAGAAGCAGCATCTAAAAGCCTGTGAGTAGGCAAAATTAAATGTGCTTTTCGTGAAATAAGGAGTTTAGATATGTAATCTATATTATGTTTGCTAAGGTTGTCCAGTTCCTTTTTAAAAATTACAGGGTCTATCACAACACCGTTACCTACAAGGTTGATGGTTTCATCGTGAAAAATTCCTGAAGGAATAGTATGTAATACGTGTTTCTGGCCGTCAAATTCCAGAGTGTGGCCTGCGTTTGGCCCGCCCTGAAATCTAGCAATAATATCGTATTTAGAGGTGAGTACATCAACAATTTTTCCTTTGCCTTCGTCACCCCATTGGAGACCGAGTAGTAAATCTACCGCCATTGAAATCTTAAGTTAATTGGTTGTTTTTTTGTTGCCGTAAAAATATAAAGAATGTTTGGTTATTTCTATATCAAACACTTCTTCGATAGTTTTTTTAATAGATTGAATACGCGGGTCGCAGAATTCTATTACTTCACCGGTATCGGTAAGAATAACATGGTCGTGCTGCCGGTCAAAATATGATTTCTCATACTGAGACTGGTTTTGTCCAAACTGGTGTTTTCTTACAAGTCCGCATTCCAGTAATAATTCTATGGTATTATAGAGAGTGGCACGACTTACCCGGTATTTTTTATTCTTCATTTTAATGTAGAGTGATTCTATATCAAAATGATCGTCGTTATTGTAGATTTCCTGAAGTATTGCAAAACGTTCGGGGGTTTTTCTATGCCCTTTTTCTTCCAAATACTTGGTAAAAACGTTTTTAACTACTGCCTGATCGTTCTTATTTACAACTTTTTTGCTCATAGTTCTTTGTACCTTACAAAGGTATGGGATTATTCACGGCTAACCTTATCTATGCCGTTAATTTTTTTGAGTCGGTTCATGATTTTTGTAAGTATCGCATTGTTCTTAACCCTTAGTGTAATTTGCCCGCTAAAAACACCGTCTATACTTTCAAAATTAATCTTTTGCATATTCACATTCAGGTTACTGGAAATTTCCCGGGTTATCTCACTTACCAGGCCTAAATTGTCGATTCCGGTTAGTTTCACCACGGCTTTAAAGTCTTGCTGAGAAGAGTCTATCCATTTGGCAGGAATAATTCTATAGGCATAATTACTTTGAAGCTGAAGCGCATTAGGGCAGTTTTTCTTATGGACTTTAATACCATCGTTTACCGTTACAAAACCAAAAACCTGGTCTCCCGGAATTGGGTTGCAACAATTCGCCAATTTATATTCTAAAGTTTCATCTTCATCGCGTCCAAAAACAAGTTGGTCGTATTTTGAAGTTATTTCATCTTTATTAAGATCTTCGGCGATAACCGGTTTTTTGATCTTTCGTTTAATATAACTTACCAGCGCGTTACTTCTGGATGCAGCAAATTCTTTAAGTTTTTGGTTATCAATTTTGCCAATTCCAACGCGATAAAATAAATCCAGGCTGGTTTTTAGGTTAAAATGAACCACCAGCTCGTTAATTATTTTCTCGTTAAACGGAATTTTTTGAGCTCTTAATTTTCGGGTAAGAATTGCTTTTCCTTCTTCTGCTATTTCCCGTTTTTCGTCTTTAAGAGAAGATTTTATCTTAGCACGAGCTCTTGCAGTTGTTGCATAATCCAGCCAGTTTACATTGGGTTGTGCATTTTCTGAAGTAATTATTTCTACCTGGTCTCCGCTTTTTAACTCGTGGCTTAAAGGTACCAGTTTATTGTTAACCCGGGCACCACGTGTTTTTAAACCAATTTCGGTATGAATACTAAAAGCGAAATCTAAAGGAGTAGAGCCTTTTGGTAGAGATTTTAAATCTCCCTGTGGTGTAAATACAAATATTTCTTTTGAATAAAGATTCAGCTTAAATTGCTCTACAAAATCTACGGCATTTACATCTGGATTTTCCAGGGCTTCCTGAAGCCGGTTTAACCATTCTTCTATTCCGTGATCATCTTGAGTATCGCCCTGCTTGTATTTATAATGAGCTGCGTAACCTTTTTCTGCAATCTCATTCATTCGCTGACTTCTAATTTGAACTTCTACCCAGCGACCTTTTGGCCCCATAACGGTAATATGCAGCGCTTCGTAACCTGTGGATTTAGGCGAAGAAATCCAATCCCGAAGCCGGGTAGGGTTTGGCCTAAAATGATCGGTTACTATTGAATAAATTTTCCAGGCGAGAAATTTTTCGTTGGCCTGGTCACTTTTATAAATAATTCTAATGGCAAATTTATCGTAAACCTCGTCAAAGCTTACATTCTGAGCTTTCATTTTACGATGAATGGAGTAAATAGATTTAGGTCTACCTTTAATATCGTAGTCAAAATTTTCCTGTGTAAGGGAATCTTCAATTACTTTAGAAAACTCCCTAATATAAGCATCCTGCTCTTCTTTACTTTCTTTTATTTTGGTGTGAATCTCGTGGTACACCTCAGGTTCTGTATATTTTAAACCAAGGTCTTCGAGTTCGGTTTTAATATTATAAAGTCCTATTCGGTGGGCTAGCGGGGCATAAATATAAAGGGTTTCTGAAGCAATTTTTTCCTGTTTATCCCGTCTCATAGCATCCATAGTTTGCATATTGTGCAATCTATCGGCTATTTTGATAATAATTACCCGAATATCATCATTCAAAGTAAGCAGCATTTTCCGAAAATTTTCGGCTTGCAGCGAAACATCTTTATCTTTCTTTAAACTAGAAATTTTTGTGAGTCCGTCTACGATAGTCGCTACGGTTTCTCCAAACATTTCCTGAATATCTTTAAGCGTGTATTGGGTATCTTCTACTACATCGTGCAAAAGTGCGGCGATAATAGAAGTGGCATCCAATCCAATTTCTGAAGCTACAATTTTTGCCACCGCAATTGGATGAAAAATATAAGCTTCGCCAGATTTTCTACGTTGGTCTTTGTGGGCATCTACAGCGGTATCAAAAGCCTTTCTAATTTGCTTTTTATCATCGTCACTTAAACTACGGTAACTTATGCGCAGCAGTTCTTTATATTGCCGCGCAATTTGCTTGTTTTCTTTTTCTATAGCTGCTTCTGTCATAATTTAAAAGTACAATTAAGTAGGTAAAGAAACAACTACAAACCACGCTTTAAGTTTCTGAATCTTTGTAAAAGTGTAGGATGCGAATAATGCATAAAAACATAAGCTTTATGCGGAGTAAGATTACTCAGGCTGTTTTTAGTAAGTTTTTTTAAACTCGAAATTAACGGCGCGGCTCCATAGGTGTTCTTCGCATAATTATCTGCCTGGTATTCAAACTTTCGGGATAAATAATTCATTAATAATCCTGTAATTTCTGAAATTGGGCTGTATAAAATTCCAAAAGCTATCAAACCAATATGAAAACTGGGTTCTTCTACACCCAACGCTTGCGATAGGGCAGGGCTACCTACAAATAACGAAAGCAACCACAATGTAAAGCCTGTGGTTAGAATTGAAGCCAGCAAATTCACAATAATATGGTTCTTTTTATAATGCCCAACCTCGTGTGCCAATACCGCTACAATTTCCTCTTCTTCCAAATCTTTTACCAAAGTATCAAAAAGTGTAATACGTTTTTCTTTACCAAAGCCCGAAAAATAAGCATTGGCTTTTGTACTTCTTTTAGAACCATCTATAATAAAAATATTATCTAGGGTAAACCCAACACTTTTGGCGTAGGTTTCAATTTTTGTTCGCAAAGAACCTTCTTCCAATGGGCTTTGCTTATTGAACAAAGGCACAATGAGTTTTGCATAAAACATATTAAGAAATATGGAAAATACAGCTACGAGAATCCAGGCATACCACCAGAAATCGTTACCGGCAAATTGATAGAACCAAACGATAAGCGCAAGAATTCCGCCGCCGAGGATAATCATCATAAACCATCCTTTAATTTTATCCAGGAAAAAAGTTTTTTTCGTGGTTTTATTAAAACCGTATTTTTCTTCTATCACAAAAGTGCTGTACCAGGAGAACGGTGTGGTAAGAATATCGCTGCCAATCATTATTATTCCGAAGAAAATAAGGGCAACCAGAATTGCATTATCGGTGAAATTTCTCGCAATGTCATCTACCCAGGCAAATCCGTCAAAAATAATAAACCCTAAAGTGAGCAATACTGAAAAAGTGGAGGTGATAATTCCAAAACGGTAACGTTCCTTTTTGTAGCGCTGAGATTTTTCGTATTCCTCCTTGTTGTAAACATCACTGAGTTCCTGCGGAATTGGATCATCAAAATGTTTTGCATTTAAAGTATCCAGAATTTTATCGATAATAAAATCGATAATTATAATGGCAATGATGATATAAAATAGGGTTTGGGGATTCAAAGGCTTTTTATTTTAATGCTGAATTATACTTAAAAGTTTTGGTGTTTTTTCTTTAAAAACCGCGCTGTCTTTTAGCTTCAAAAATAAGTATTCCAGCTGCAACAGAAACATTCATAGAATCAATTTCACCGCTCATAGGGATAATAATATTTTGCGTGGAATTTTCGCGCCATTCTTCGCTTAATCCAGTGGCTTCAGTTCCTACCACAATTGCTGCAGATTTTGTAAAATCGATGTTGTGGTATGGTTTTGAAGCTTGCAAAGCTGCTGCGTAGATAGAAATATTATTTTCCTTTAAAAAATCAATAATTTCTGAAGTACTCCCGGTAGCAATTTGGTTGGTGAAGACACAACCCACGCTGGAGCGGATGATATTTGGATTATAAAGATCGGTTTTTGGGTTTGCTATAAAAACAGCATCTACTTTTGCGGCATCGGCAGTTCTTAAAATAGCACCTATATTTCCCGGTTTTTCTGGAGCTTCAGCCACAAGAATTAAAGGGTTTTTAGTTTCAAATTTAATACTGTGCAGATTATTTTCTTTAGTTTTAAAAATGGCTAAAACACCTTCAGTACTACTTCTATAAGCTAGTTTTTCATAAACTTCCGAAGAAATTTCAGTTACTTGAAATTCATCTGAAGTAAATTCCTGAATTTTTTCAAAACTTATTAAATCGGGGCAAAAATAGATTGCCTTTATTTCAAATTCGCCCTTTAAAGCCAATTCGATTTCCCGTTGGCCTTCTACCAGGAAAACGCCTTCTTTCCGGCGAAGCCGGGATTTTTCCTGTAATTGAAGCAGGTGTTTTACCTCCTTATTTTGTGTACTGCTAATTTGCCTAACCATAGGTGTAAAAATAGGGAGTTTAAACCTATTGCAAAGAAAAAGAGGTTAACAAAATACCTGTTTAGATATAGTTGCTAACCTCTTTAATATATTTAAATTTTTTATTTACTGGCGCTCTCGTATTTTTCCATATAACGCTGGTAAAGTTCGGTTTGGTGAGTTTCCAAACTTACTTCCCTGCCCTGAATAAAAGCATGGGTTAAAATATTTCCGCGCATATCTAACGCATCACCTTCGCTAATAAATAAAGTGGCATCTTTTCCTTTTTCCAGGGTGCCCACCATATCATCTATTCCAAGAATTTTAGCAGTATTAGAAGTAATCAATTTTAAAGCTTCTTCTTTACCTAATCCGTAAGCACCCGCAGTTCCGGCATAGAATGGTAAGTTCCTGGTATTCATACGCTCCATACTGCCGCTGCTTTCCAGAGCTACCAAAACACCTTTATTATGAAGGATTCCGGCTAATTTATAAGGAAAATCATAATCGTGATCTTCGCTGTTTGGCTGATCATGCGGACGCTGAACTAAAACAGGAATGTTATTCTCTTTAAGTTCTTCAATAGCCTTATGAGCTTCATAACCACCAACAATTACTAAATGTTCTATTTCCTGTTTTTGTTTAAAATCTATTACATCCAGAATTTCTTTTTTTCCGTCTACGTGAATAAAAACTCGTTTTTCTCCGTTAAAAACGTTTTTCATCGCATTGTAGGCAAGATTGGTTTTTTCGCTGTTTCCTTCCAAATAAGCTTTTGCAGAAGCAAAAAATTCTTCCAACTCCAAAAGTTCTTCCTGGTAATCTTCGCTGGGTTTAATCCCGGGGTCTTCCCCGGCCCACCAACGGCCTCGGGTAAAACTGCTGGGCCAATTTATGTGCAGCCCATCATCTTCCTTAATAACCGCGTCTTCCCAGTTCCAGGCATCAAACTGTACAATAGAAGAAGTTCCAGAAATTCTACCTCCACGAGGAACAATTTGCCCCATTAAAACCCCGTTTGGTCGCATGCTTTCTACCAGTTTACTTTCAGCATTATAAGCGATTATACTTCTAATATGTGGAAGCATAGATCCTATCTCATCTTCATCATCGGTAGCTCGAACTGCATCAATTTCTACTAAACCTAAAGTGGCGTTGGGTGCTATAAATCCCGGGTAAACGTGTTTTCCTTTGGCTTCAATAATACGGCCGCGGTATTGCATTTTTGTAGCAGTGGCATCTAGCACCTGGGTGATTTTACCGTCTTCAAAAATAATTAAACTGTTTTCTATTATTTCACCATTTCCTAAGTGCGCGGTGGCACCAACTATGGTAATTGCTTCGGTTTGTTTAGAAGCAGGTGTTTGCTGCGCAAAAGAATTTCCTATACAGGTAAATAGTGCGAGTAGTACTAAATATTTCATCTTCATTTGTTCTTTTTAGTGGATTTCTTCCAGGGTATTACAATGGATATGTTGTTCTTCTTTCTTTGTTACCGGTTGTGTTTTTAGGCCTTTATTTTTAGCCTCCAACATTTGGGTAATTAATTCACTTCTTTGCTGCTGAATTTCTTCCCGCAACTTTTTATCTCTCTCAATATCAAAGAAAACTTTTCCCTGAATTAAAGTTTTTTCGGCTTTGGCGTAAATCGATAATGGGTTATCTGACCATAGCACCAAATCTGCATCTTTTCCCGTTTTTACACTTCCAACTCGATCGTCTATGTGCAATAATTTTGCCGGATTCAAGGTTACAAATTTCCAGGCTTCTTCTTCAGAAACTCCACCGTATTTTACAGATTTTGCTGCTTCCTGGTTTAATCTTCTGCTCATTTCGGCATCATCACTATTAATTGCAGTTACTATTCCCTGGCTATGCATAATTGGTGCATTAAAAGGAATGGCATCATTAACCTCATATTTATAAGCCCACCAGTCAGAAAAAGTAGAACCGCCTGCGCCGTGTTCCTTCATTTTATCGGCCACTTTATAACCTTCTAAAATATGCGTAAACGTATTAATTCTGAAATCAAAATTCTCAGCGACTTTCATCAACATATTAATTTCGCTTTGAACGTAAGAGTGCGCCGAAACAAAACGTTCGCTATTAATGATCTCCAAAAGGGTTTCCATTTCCAGGTCCTTTCTAAAGTCTTTATCGTTTTGTTTTGCTTTTTCATATTCTTTTGCGCGGGTAAAATAATCGGTAAAAACCTGTTCTACACCCATCCTGGTTTGTGGAAACCTGGAACGGCTTCCCCAGTTAGATTGCTTTACATTTTCACCCAATGCGAATTTTATAAATTTAGGGGAGTTTTCAAAGATCATATCCTCAGCATCTTCACCCCATTTTAACCTTAAAATCGCAGAACGGCCGCCAATAGGATTCGCCGAACCGTGTAAAAGCTGTACGGTAGTTACCCCGCCTGCAAGATTGCGATAAATATTCATATCTGTGGGATCTACCACATCTTCCATAGTAACTTCTGCAGTAGAGTTGTGGCCGGCCTCGTTAATAGCCGAAGCCGCGATATGTGAATGTTCATCTATAATTCCTGAAGTAAGGTGTTTTCCGGTGGCATCAACTACGCGTGCATTTCCGGCGTTGAGGTTTTCTCCAATCCTGGAAATTTCCCCGTTTTTCACCAAAACATCGGTATTTTCTAAAATTCCTTCTGCTTCGTTTGTCCAAACTGTTGCGTTTTTAAAAAGAATAGTTTCTTCTTTAGGCATTTCTGAAAATCCGTAAGCTTTATTCGGAAAACTTACCGGCATAATTTCGCGAATATCTTCCTCTTTATCTTCTCCGTTTTCTTCTTCGTCTTCTTCCGCTGCAGCGGTTTCAACTGAAGTTTTCCTAGTAGCCGTGAAATTGGTTTCAGAACCATCGCTTAAATAAGCCGTACCAGAAATTTGTTCTTTATTATCCTCGGTTTTTGCCACTAAACGGGTAAAACCTGTTTTGGTAGTATCGGCAGGAGAAAGCAATAAATTCATCCAATTATCAGAAAAGCTAAGTTTTGCACCCAATTTTGTATCTCCAGATTTTACACTTGCCTTTGGAACTTCGGGTTTTCCTGTAATCTTTAATTCATACGTTTTTCCTTCTAAATTAAGATCGTAGGTTCCGGTAATATCTGTAGTGTTCATTTTATTGATCACTGTTTTTTCGCCCTGAATCCAGTTTTCAAAAACACTGGTTTCTTTATCAAAATAATCTCCTGAAGTGATTATAAAGTTTGCCCACGCGCCTTCTTTTAAAGTTCCTAAACGATCTTCTTCGCCAAGAATTTTTGCAGGGGTAGTGGTTAAGGCAGCAAGAGCATCTTCTTTACTTAAACCGTAGGAAACGGCTTTTAATAAATTATTTCTGAAATTTTTTTCAGCATCAAGATCGTGTGTCGTGATCGTAAAAGGAATATCATTTTCGGCAAGCATTTTTAGGTTTGCCGGGGCCTGGTTCCAGGTTTTCATTTCTTCCAGGCTTACGTGTTCAGCTAAAAATGGATTTTCTATATCGTATGCATCGGGGAAATTAAGGGGCACAATAAAAGTGCTTCCGGTTTCTTTAATTTCCTCTAGACGCTGATATTCTTTTCCGTCTCCCAGGATCACATAATTCACATTGAATTCGTTACCTATTTTTCCGGCTCTTAAAGCATCCAATAGGTTATCTGTTGCGAAAATTTGAGTCAGATTTTTATTTCGGTTTAAAGCTTCTAAAGCTAAATCTTTGTTGTTAGATTTTCCTTTTCCGTACCATTCGGCATCTAAATATGTCTGCCGAATTAATGCCATTGCACCCATTGTTGAAGTAGGGTAAGATTGGCGAGACAATTTACTTTTATCAAAAGACAGGTATTGTGCCGAGCGATCTTTTAAAATTCTATCTCCCTCGGTGCCTCCGGGATTTAAAGCTACCAACATCCCGGTACCGCGAATAATCCCATCTGGAACGTGTGTATTTACGGCGCCAAACCCTGCTTTATGGAGGGAAGTTGCCGTTTTTTCATCATAATTAAAGTGTTGTACCGCCTCGGTTTCCGCCCTTATATGGTCGTTCCAGTAATAGCCTTCCCGGTTCGCATCATATTGCGGCTGGCCGTTCCCGTTACTGGCTTCTTTAGGTTCCTTTATTCCAAAGCTGCTGTAAAGATCAATAAAAGAAGGATAAACTTCTTTCCCTTTTAAATCTATAACAATGCTGTTTTGTGGTTCGCTAACCGATTTACCAATGGCAGTAATTTTGCCATCTTTTACCACGAACATTCCGTTTTCTATTGTTTGCTGCGGACTTACGTGAATTTTTGCATTTTTAAATACCGTGTAATTGGTTTGTGGGTTTTTAACCCCGTCGTTTTTGGGGAAGTATTCCTGGGCGTTGCTTTGCAAACTGACCAGAAATACCAGACATAGTAAAAGTCTTATTTTCATAAATTGTAGCTGAATTAAATGTGGCTTAGAAATTAAAGGAGGTAAATTAAGAAAATTATAACAAAGCCGAAATTGGTTTTCGTACTATGTGAGAATTTATTTTTCTTTCTAACTATTTCATTAATTATTAGGTTAAAGTCTATTGTTTTCTTCTGAAAAATAATTCACCAAAAGTGCTACCACATAACTATAGCTTTTCATTCCATCGGCCTGGTTATTTACAATTAAAAACCGATTGTAAAATGCCTGAAATATGGGTTCAAAAGGATTTTGATGCGCTAACCAGAATTCTTCTACTTCCCGATAGTTTTCTAAAATACCCGGATTCATTTTCGCCTTTAAATTTTTAAACTTATCCGGATCCCTTCGGTATAACTCATTTAAGCAATATCGCAAGGCAAAAGTATATCCTGAATACCGGAAATAAGCATCGGGATGATTCATGGTGCTAAGGCAGGCAATAAAATTAGCTTCATTCTCTTTTGCAAAACCCAGTTGATGTCCGATTTCGTGACTCGCGGTAGTGGGAATTTTATAAGGTACAATTTGGGTGTTTACCTGGGCTTCCCCGGTTAGTGGATTCAAATAACCATTGAACCCCATATAAGAAAGCGGTATGCTATATAAGGAGCGTTTTAGCGATTCTCCTTTATAGGTAAGTTCAGGGAAATCTTTGCTAATATTGGTATAACCTTCTATTGTTTTTTCAAAGATTTCATTTTTAGAATAGGGAATTACCACGCTAACCGAATCATTTTCCGTTAGTTGATTGTGGAGTTTGTTAGACTCAATAATTAATATTTCTGAAAGTTGATAAAGCTCTTCGGTGGTATAATCGTTTTCAATTTCTAAAGCTTCGTGAAGCGGTAAGCGGTAATAATTAAATCCCCAGAAAATATGAAAACAGGCATATACTACTGATAATACAGCAAGAACATCTATCACCCAAAAACGAGGGTTTCTAAATTTTTGCTTAAAACGTCTTAGTAGCCAACGAATTATTAAAATTCCGAAGAAAGTATATAAGAGATCACCAAGAGAAAACGGTAAAAATCCGTGCCCATAGCGCATTAATTTTGAAAATTCAGGGTATAGAAATCGGCTGTACCAATTTTCTACCAGCTCGGGATGCCCGGCCAGGAAAAAGATAAAAATGATCTGCACGGGGAGCAGAAATGCTAAAATATAAAGTCCTTTTTTCTTCACTCGATAATCGAGATTTTATTCTCCGAGATCTGTCTCGAAATTAATAACATTATTTTCTATAATTGCTTCAAGAGCTTGCTACAGGGTAGTTTGCTTTTTAAAATTACAATTATTAGCAAAACACGGCTTAAAATTTTAAATAACTGTTCTTCATTTGGTTAAATAAGTTTTAAAAAGCCTGTAAATTTTCCTTCTTTGTTTATTACCAATACCTTTGTGAAAGACCAAAATATAAAACAATGAACGAAGAAATTAGGGAATTAGAACCGAAAATCTTATGGAATAAATTTGCCGATCTAAACGAGGTACCACGACCTTCAAAAAAAGAAGAGCGGGTTATTGAGTTTATGAAAAACTTTGGAAACAAACTTAACCTGGAAACCCTGGTAGATGAAACCGGAAATGTAGTTATAAAAAAACCTGCTACTTCGGGGATGGAAGATAGAAAACCTATAGTACTGCAGGCGCATTTAGATATGGTGCACCAGAAAAATAACGATACCGATTTTGATTTTGAAACCAGCGGAATCAATATGTATGTAGATGGAGATTGGGTGCGAGCTAAAGGAACAACCCTAGGTGCCGATAACGGCCTGGGCGTTGCCAGTATGATGGCGATTTTAGAAAGTAACGATATTCAGCATCCTGCTCTTGAAGCTTTATTTACGATAGACGAAGAAACCGGGATGACCGGTGCCAAAGGTTTGGATTCTAATTTACTGGAAGGAGATATTCTTTTAAACCTGGATACCGAAGAAGACGATGAAATTGGGATTGGATGTGCCGGCGGCGTAGATATTACTGCGGTTAGGGATTATGAAGTAGAGCACACACCCGATAATTCGGTTGGTTACCAAATAAAGGTAAAAGGTTTGCAAGGCGGGCATTCTGGGATGGATATTATAAAAGGTCTGGCCAATGCTAATAAAATTATGGCGCGTGTACTTTTTGATTCAAATCGTGATTTTGGTTTACGCGTCTCCAGCATAAAAGGTGGCGGATTACGAAATGCCATTCCTCGTGAAAGCGAAGCTATTGTGGTGGTAGATAAATCGAATACCGAAACTTTTTTAACCGAAATTATTCAGCAGGTTCGTGAGATTAAAGCTGAATTTGCTTCGCTTGAACCTAATATGGATATTGAAATTTCTGAAACTGAAGTTCCAAACGAAGTAATGAAAGTTGAAGATCAGCAAGAAGTAGTTAAGGCAATTTCTGCAGCGCATAATGGGGTTTACAGAATGAGTCCTGATATTGAAGGTTTGGTTGAAGCTTCTAATAATATTGCCAGTGTAAAAGTTGGGGATGGAAAAGTGAAAATTAACTGCCTTACAAGATCATCGGTAGAATCTTCAAAAGATGATTTGGCCAATAGTTTGGAAGCAACTTTTGAGCTGGCGAAATTTAAGGTGAAATTATCTGGGGAATATCCAGGTTGGGCACCAAATCCTAATTCTGCAATTTTAAAAGTTGTAGATGGATTATATCAAAACCTGCATAATGAGAAAGCCGATGTTGCAGCCTGCCACGCTGGTTTGGAATGCGGAATAATTGGAAACCATTATCCTGAAATGGATATGATTTCTTTTGGTCCTACCATTAGAGGAGCACATTCACCTGATGAACGCGCAAGTATTTCTTCAGCCCAGAAGTACTGGAAATTTCTAATTGAAGTTTTAAAGAATATTCCGAAGAAATAATTCGGGAATATTTTAAATAGAAAAAGGCTGTTTGAGTTTTTTTCTCACGTCATCCTGAACTTGTTTCAGGATATAGTTTTAATTGAACTTAGAAGCTGAAATAAATTCAGCTTGACGTAAGAAAGATTTTATACTCAAACAGCCTTTCTTATGTAAAATCAGGAAATTATTCCTGTATACCTACCAATTCTACTTTAAAAACAAGATCGGTGTTTGGAGGGATTACACCACCGGCGCCTCTTTCTCCATAACCTAAATGACTTGGGATATAAAGTAAAGCTTCATCTCCAACTTTTAATTGCTGAATGCCTTCTTTAAATCCTGGAATCATAGGAGCATCTGGACCGTAAACTACTGTCATGGGACCGTAACCACCCTGGTTTTTTCTTGCTTCGTTAAATAAGCCCATTTCTTTGGCCAGTTCTTCTTTGTTTGTATCAAAGATTTCACCGTCACTAAAATAGCCTTCGTAAAGCACTTCTACCATTTGTCCGGTTTTGGGTTTTTCACCTTCACCTTCATTTAAATAGTAAATTTTTAGTCCGCTATCTAATGTTTCAGCATCACCTTCGTGGCTTTCAAATTCTTCAGCCTGGGCTGCTTTAGCTTCCTGGCGCTTTTTAGCTTCGGCATCTTCCTTATCTTTTACTGCCTGTAGTTCTTCTTCAAATACCGTAGGCGCGTCAAAATTCTTGGCAGCTTTACCTTTTCTAATAATGTTTACCTCTTCCATGGTAACCGTCTTTACAGGCTTATCTCTTGGGCCTGTTTCAACTTTACCTATAGAATCTACAACATCCTGGCCTTCTACAACTTTCCCAAAAACAGTATGCCTGCCATCAAGGTTTGGAGTAGGAGCAAGTGTAACAAAAAACTGACTTCCGTTTGTGCCTGGGCCGGCATTAGCCATAGAAAGAATTCCTTTAGAATCGTGGCTTAAGCTATCTACAATTTCATCAGGAAATTTGTAGCCTGGGCCACCACTCCCGGTTCCAGTGGGATCACCTCCCTGTATAACAAAACCGTCTATAATTCTGTGAAAAGTTAAGCCGTCGTAATAATTTTTGCCTTTATGGGTGCTGTCTACCATTTTGTTATTGCCTTCGGCAAGGGAAACAAAACTGGCTACGGTTATTGGAGTTTGTTCAAAGTAAAGTTCAGAAACAAAAGTTCCGTAATTGGTTTTAAATTCAGCATACATCCCATCTTCTAGATCTGGATATTCGTCGTTACACGCAAACATGGTAAATACCACGGCAAATAGTAATAAAAATTTACTGGTTCTCATTTATTATAAAAATTAAAAAGGCTTAATAAAGCCCGGGTTTACTTATTGTTGATTTTGAATTTCTTCTTTTTCAGTAATATTATTGAGGGTGACTTTTGTTTTTAAAGGCCAGTTTGTACCTATTTTATTTTTATCTCCATAATATCCAAAAGCTTTATACGAAGGAAATAAAAAAGTTACGGTTTCTCCTTGCTTCATTAATTTTATGCCCTGTCTTAAGCCGCTAAAAAGTTTTTCCTGGTCTATGGCATAAGTTCTGGTAGCTTTTTCTCCTTCGGCATAAATCACTTCATCATTTAAGGTGGAAATGCTATAATCGAATTCTACTATATCGCCAAATTCTGGTGTGGTTGTATTGATAGAATCTTCAATTTTTTTATGGTAAGCATACCAAAAACCATCTTGAGAAGAGTGATATTCTCTTGTAGAATCCCTTTGTATGGCAGTTTTAATAAGTGTTATTTCTTTTTCCAGTAATTCCTGGTTTTTAGCAATAGATTCGCTAAAGTGAGAACCCGATTTTTGGGTTACAGGGTAACGGGCTTCAGGAGATTTACAGGCTCCCAAAGCGAGTATTGCTATAAAAATTAGATATTTATTCATTTTTGCAAATCCTTATAACTGGGAAGAATGGTATTAAGTTTTGTGATGGTGTCTTCCATAGAAAGCTCACTTTTACCTCCGGCTGCATTATTATGGCCTCCACCTTCAAAATGAGCCCTGGCAAATTCATTTACGTTAAAATCACCTTTAGATCTAAATGAAATTTTAATAATTCCTTCTTGTTTATTTTCAATAAAAATTATGGCAAAAACTACCTTTTCTATCGCCAGGCCGTAATTTACAAAACCTTCGGTATCTCCTTTTTGAAAATTATGTTTATCCAGCTCTTCCTGAGTTAGAGTTATATAAGCCGTTTTATACTGAGGTTTTACCCGTAAGTTTTGCAGCGCAGTTCCTAAAAGCTGAAGCCGGTCTTCATTATAGGTGTCAAATATATTGTTATGAATTTCGTGATTTACCGCTCCTTTATCAATTAAATCGGCTATCACGCGGTGTGTTTCGGCACTGGTGGCACTAAATCTAAACGAGCCCGTATCAGTCATAATACCTACATAAAGGCAGGTGGCGATTTCGGGAGTGATTTTATGTACGGCGCGTAATTTATCAATAAAATGATACACCATTTCGCAGGTAGAACTCATTTCGGCATCGCTATAGGTATAGTTAGCAAAGTCTGAGGGTTCCCTGTGGTGGTCTATCATAATAAAAACAGCTTGCGAAGCTGTTAAGATCTCCTGCATATCGCCAGAGCGGTCTAAATGATTAAAATCCAGAGCAAAAACCAGGTCGGCTTCATTTATAAGATTTTCGGCATTTACTTTATCTTTTTCATAGATAATTACCTCATCATTTCCCGGTAGCCATTTTAGAAACCTGGGATAATCGTTTGGTGAAATCACATTTACCTTATGGCCTTTATCCCTTAAAAAATGCATTAAACCTAAGGTAGATCCCATGGCGTCACCATCGGGGCCTTTGTGTGGTACAATAACTATATTTTTAGCCTGGGAAAGTTCGGCAGTGATCTCTAAAATTGCTTGTTCTATCATAATTTAATATAAAATACCACCGGGATAAATCCTCAAGGTATTATGTTGAAAAATATGAAACAAAAAAGTTTCAAATTTCATTTCCTTTAGTGAAAAACCCAGCGCTGTAATTCAATCTCTTGCCCGGCGAGTAATCAGTAAAGATACAATTTATTAATACCAGCTTAAAAAACCAATCTGTATTTTTGTATTCAACAAATCAACAAAAAATGAAGGTAATTTTATCGCTCTTTCTAAGCTTTTTTCTATTTAGGCTTTAAAAAATGCAGCAGCCTGAAAGCTAAATTCATATAAAACTTAAAGGAGCTTGTATTTGCAGCTTATTTAATTATTTTTGCCAAAATTTAAAAAACCATAAGATGGCAGGAAAAAGAACATTCACCATGATAAAGCCCGATGCTGTTGAAGCCGGGAATGTAGGTGCAATATTAGAGCAAATTACCGCTTCAGGATTTAGAATTGTAGCTTTGAAAATGACTCAAATGACTACCGCTGATGCTGAAGAATTTTATGCAGTACACAACGAACGTCCTTTCTTTGGAGAGTTGGTAGAGTTTATGACTCGTGGGCCAATCGTATCGGCTGTGTTAGAAAAAGACAATGCCGTAGAAGACTTTAGAGCTTTAATTGGAGCAACAAATCCAGAAGATGCTGCTGAAGGAACTATAAGAAAAAAATACGCGAAATCTGTAGGTGAAAATGCTGTACACGGAAGTGATAGCGACGAAAACGCACAGATTGAAGCTGCTTTCCATTTTTCAGGTAGAGAGATGTTCTAAGCAGAACTTTTTAAGTAATATAAAAGCCATCAGTTATTCGCTGATGGCTTTTTTTGTTGACCCGTCCTAAAATAGGCTGTCTGAAAAAGTCTGATTTCGTCAAGCTTAACTCGTTTCAGCTTCTAACATGTTTTTTGACGATAACATCATAGATCCTGAAATAAATTCAGGATGACGATTTTCAAAATTTTTCATATAGTCTCTTTTTATTGTATGGCTTTAAGTTTAATATATTCTCCTACAAACACTTATAATTCCGTTTTTCATCTAAATAATAAGAAAACTATCGAATAAATAAGGTTTTTAGCCGGCTATTTTATAAATTATTGTTCAACTTAAAATGTAGAATTATGAAATTTATTGATAGCTGTTTTGTCTTTTTTATTTTGTTATTAAGCACATCAATTACTGCGCAGGAATTAGAAGGAAAATGGATTGTCTCGGGAAATAAAAGCTTTGGTGGTTTTCCCGGAATACATTTAATGGAAGTGAGTGAAGATTCCTTATCTCACTATAATTTTGATCAATTTGTGACAAAAACTGCATATCAAACTGAAGATAACAAGTTGAAAATAGATACACTCGCCTTTGCCGATTTCAGTTTTAAAAACCCTAACCGATTAAGTATTTCTTCAGAAAGATTGGAACAACCTATAGATTATATAAGATTAGTTCCCACTAAAACAGATTTAAACGCTGCAAAAATTAAACAGAAAAAATACAATTTAGAACGGGGTGGCAAAAATTTCGAAATAGATTTTCAAAATCATCCCGATAGTAAAATTATGCATTCATATTTAAAGAAAATAGATGAAACGTATTTCCTGGTAATTCATCGTTATGGTAACCCAATTACTGCGGTACCCATTGAGAAAATTACCGCAGATAAATTGCACTTATATGGATTTATGGCTGGCCCCGAAAAACTCGTAGCTAAAGCCATTCAATAATTGAAATAGTATAAATAAAAAACCTGCCTAAATGAAGTTTTGAAGGCAGGTTTCACAAAATTTTCTTCGATATTTTATTTTTCTTCAGGTACCGGGAAGCCACGGTCACGCATTAACGCATCAATTTCTGCATCACGGCCTCTAAATTTTCGATAAGCTTCAGCGGGATCCATTGCGTTTCTTGGCGCAAACAGATATTTCACCAATTTTTCTGCCATATTCTCATCGTAGAATCCTCCGGGAGATTCAGCAAAAGCTTCCGCAGCGTCAGAGGTTAATACATCTGCCCATAAATAGCCGTAATATCCGGTAGCATAACCTTCACCTGAAAATACGTGTCCAAAGTGCGGAGAACGGTGACGCATCACAATTTCATCTGGCATTCCCAGTTCGTCTAAAGTTTCTTTTTCAAACTTTCTCGGTTCAATTTTATCGGGATCTGTGGTATGGTATTTCATATCCATTAAAGCCGAAGCTAAAAACTCGGTGGTAGCGAATCCCTGATTGAAAGTAGCTGCTTTTTTAATTTTAGCTACTAATTCATCTGGAATTACTTCCCCGGTTTCATGATGTTTTAGAAAGCGGTTTATCACCTCATCTGTAGATAACCAACGTTCCAGTAATTGCGATTGAAACTCGGTATAATCACGAACACCGCTGTTTAGGGTTGGGTATTTAATATCTGCAGCTAAAAAGTGTAGCGCGTGGCCAAATTCGTGGAAAAAAGTTTCAGCATCATCCCAGGAAACTAAAACGGGTTCTCCGGGAGCTGGTTTTATAAAGTTAGAATTATTGGATGCTAAAACGGGTTTTGCGCCTTCTAATTCAGAATAACTTCTATAGGTAGTTGCCCAGGCACCTGAACGTTTTCCCTGGCGCGCAAAAGGATCTAAATACCAAAGCCCAATAAGTTCGCCAGAATCTTTATCGGTTACTTCCCAAACATTTACATCTTCGTGAAAAACAGGGACGCTACCTTCTTCTACCGGTTTAAACTCGAAATTAAAAAGCTCACCAGCGGTATAGAAAAGCGCATCGGTTAGGTTGCCCAGTTCTAAATACTGCTTTACTTCCTCACTATCAAGATCGTATTTTTCTTTTCTTACTTTTTCTGCATAATATCTATAATCCCAGGGTTTAATGGTAATATTAGCACCTTCACCATCGGCTACAGCTTGCATATCTTTTACTTCCTCTTCTACGCGGGCAAGGGCAGCCGGCCAAACGGCTTCCATAAGTTCCATTGCGTTTTCTGGGTTTTTAGCCATTCGGTTTTGTAAACGCCATTGCGCAAAATTCTCGTATCCCAATAGTTCTACTCGTTCATCGCGAAGTTTCAGGATTTTTTTAATCACCTCATTATTATCAAATTCATCATCATTATCACCTCGTGAATAATAGTTTTTCCAAACTTTTTCACGCAGTTCACGTTCATCAGAATAAGTTAAAAACGGATCCATAGAAGAGCGCGTGTTGGTTACGGCATATTTCCCTGCTTCTCCATTGGCTTTAGCAGTGCTCGCTGCAGCTTTCACATAAGATTCCGGAAGACCGCTAAGTTGATCTTCGGTTAAATAAACAATGTAGTTTTCTTCTTCAGCAAGAACATTATTAGAGAATTTGGTATATAATTCAGACAGTTCACTGTTTATTTTGGCGTAACGCTTTTTATCTTCTTCGTTTAAATTGGCGCCTTCCATCGCAAATTCTTCATAAATAAGATCAATTACGCGTTGCTCGGGAGCCGGTAGCGGATTTTCTTCTGAATTCTCATAAACGGTTTTAATCCTTTCGAATAGTTCTGTGTTTTGAGAAATTTTTGAACTGTATTCAGAAATTTCCGGAGAAAGTTCGCGCTGTATTTCCCTAAATTCAGGACTGGAAACATTGCTGCTAAATATGCCGTAATAAGTAAATACCCTGTTTAAAAGATCGCCAGAATCTTCAAAAGGCACAATAGTATTTTCAAAAGTTGCCGGTTCAGTATTTTGGGTAATTTTTTCGATTTCAGCAAGATGCGCATCCATCGCTTTAAGCATTGCGGGTTTTACAAGTTCTACCTGCATTTTATCAAAAGCGGGAACGCCGGCATAAGGGCCAGTCCATTCAGCAAGTAAAATGTTATCCATATTCTGTTTGGGGTTTTGTTCCTGGGAATTAGCTTGAAAGCCTGCGACCAGCGCAAAAATCCCCAGGCCTTTTATAATGTCTTTTTTCATTTTGTGTGGTTTTATTTCTAATCTATGAAGGTAAGGATTTTGGGAAAATTGGCTGCTATAGAACATTTATAAATTCCCTGAATTATGAAAAATTAAGGCTTAAATACATTAGCAATTAAAAATAATTTATCTTTGATATTGTAAATAACTAATTACAAACTATAAATAAGTAAATATGAAATTTTTAAGCAAAACTGTATTGATTTTAGGAGCCGTAGCAATGATTGCCTGCGGAGATAAAAAAGAGGAAAAAGAGGATAAAATTACTATTGGTGATGGTACAAGCCCACAGTCTCAAACTGAAGCCGCCACAGATAAATCTGCTTCAGAAATGAATTCTTCAGACGAAGATGTGGTTGAGGTGACTATTGAAGGAAATGACCAAATGCGTTTTAATAAAGACGAGATTAAAGTAAAGGCCGGGCAAACCGTTAGACTTACTTTAAAACACGTTGGTGAGATGGAAAAAACCGTGATGGGCCATAACTGGGTATTGCTAACTCAAGGTACCGTAATTAACGAATTTGGACAGAAAGCTGTACAGGCTAAGGATAACGATTATATCCCTGAAGGAACTGATGCGGTTATTGCCCACACTAAAATGATTGGTGGCGGAGAAGAAGTAACTATAGAATTTGAAGCTCCTGAAGCTGGTGAATACGACTTTATTTGTAGCTTCCCAGGTCACTATTCTGTGATGAAAGGTAAATTTATCGTAGAATAAGAGAATTTTTTAATTTTTTAGAAATGCCTTTACTGCGGAGATTTCCGTTTAGTAAAGGCATTTTTATTTTAGAGAGGTTATTTGAGTTCTGATTTTAATTTCTTCTAAAAGTTTTTTATTTGAAAAACCGAAGAAATTTCATTTTTAACTACTAATTTCAGTGGCTTTTTATAAGCTCTGTATTTTATAGCAGCTCATTTTATGAATTGTTGAAAATATTACCATAGCTAAAATTTTGACCGTGTATTTTTACTAAAATTGGTACGCTAAGATTGCTAAAAATAGTAGTTTTAGGCTTCATTTTAGATTACCTTAAATATGAGTGAGAACAAGCACTTTGTAATAGATTTTGATAGTACATTTACCCAGGTAGAAGCCCTGGATGTTTTGGGAGAAATATCCCTGGCCAACGATCCCGATAAGCAAAAAAACCTTGATGAAGTAGAAGCTTTAACCGATAAGGGAATGAAAGGAGAAATTTCTTTTAGAGAATCCCTGGTAGAGCGAATTCGGCTTCTAAAAGCCAATAAAAGTGATTTGCCAAAATTGGTAGAAAACTTAAGTGAGCGGGTATCTTCTTCATTTGTTAGAAACCGGGAGTTCTTTAACGATCATCACGAAAATATCTATATTGTCTCCAACGGTTTTAAAGAATTTATTGTTCCTATAGTTGAACCGTATGGGGTTAAGCCCGAAAATGTTTTTGCCAATACTTTTGAGTTTGATGAAGATGGTGAGATTGTAGGTTTTGATAAAGAAAACGTGCTTTCTTCAAATAACGGAAAAGTAGAACAACTTAAAAGATTAAAGTTAAAAGGCGATGTTTACGTAATTGGCGATGGTTATACCGATTATGAAATTAAAGCCGCCGGACTCGCCAATAAGTTTTATGCCTTCACCGAAAATGTAGAAAGGGCAAATATTCTTGAAAAGGCAGACCATATCACACCAAGTTTAGACGAATTTTTATTTGTACACAATATGAACAAAGCAATCTCTTACCCAAAAAATAGAATTAACGTACTTCTTCTTGAAAATGTTCACCAGGACGCAGTAGATATAATGAAGAAAGAAGGTTATAATGTAACTGTACATCCCGGAGCGATGGATGAAGATGAACTTTGTGAAAAAATCAAAGATGTATCAGTAATAGGGATTCGTTCTAAAACACATTTAACCGAAAAAGTGCTGGAAAATGCCAACCGCTTAATTGCCGTGGGTGCTTTTTGTATAGGAACCAACCAAATAGATCTTCAGGCCTGCTTAAAGAAAGGAGTTGCAGTTTTTAATGCGCCTTACAGTAACACAAGATCTGTGGTAGAACTGGCTATTGGGGAGATTATTTTATTGATGCGTAACCTGCCCGATAAAATGCGCTTAATGCACGAAGGGAAATGGGAGAAATCGGCTAACAATAGTTTTGAAACCAGGGGTAAAAAACTGGGGATTATTGGTTATGGAAATATAGGTGCCCAACTTTCGGTAGTTGCAGAATCTGTTGGTTTTGATGTTTATTACTACGATGTTGAAGAAAAATTACCAATGGGTAATGTTACCAAGTGTAACTCTCTAAAAGAACTTCTTGAAACTGTAGATATTGTGACCCTTCACGTAGACGGAAGAAAGGAAAATAAAGATATTATTGGGGAAAAGGAATTTGGTTATATGAAAGATAACGTGATCTTCCTGAATTTAAGCAGGGGGCACGTAGTAGATATTAAGGCGCTTAAAAAGAATATAGAATCTGGCAAAATAATGGGGGCGGGCATAGATGTTTATCCGCAGGAGCCAAAAACCAATAATGAAGAATTTGTTTCTGAATTAAGGAATTTACCAAACGTGATTTTAACGCCTCATATTGGTGGAAGTACCCTGGAAGCCCAGGAAAATATTGGGAATTTTGTTCCGGGAAAAATTATAGAATATATAAATACCGGAAGCACCACCAACTCGGTTAACTTCCCCAACTTACAATTACCGGTGCTTCAAAATGCACATAGGCTAATTCATATTCACGAAAACAGACCCGGAATTCTGGCAGAGATTAACAGGATTCTTGCCGGGCATGATATTAATATTGAGGGCCAGTATTTAAAAACCAATGAAACTATTGGTTATGTAATTACCGATATTGATAAGAAATACGATAAAAAAGTAATCAAAGACCTAAAAGGCTTAAAAGGAACAATACGTTTTAGAGTATTATATTAGAAAATATTTTTTCTGAAAAATATATCCCGGGGTTATTTTCAACTTAAAGAAATAGCTTCCAGGATTTGTTTGTGTTTAATCTAACTGAATTTCCAAAGGTCCTGAAACATGGTAAATGTGGCAGCAATCTGCACCAACTTTATATTCCTGTTCCAGTATTAAATTTTCCTCCTGAAATCCTTTAAAAAGAAGATTTATTTCATCATTTTTATACTCAGGGACTAAATTATCATTGAAAATGGAATAAAACCCATTTCCTGCATTTTCTGTCGAATTAAGGTCAATTTCGCGATTGTTGGTAATATCTCTAAGCGCAATACTGTCTAAAACTACCGGGTTTCCTTCAGCATTTGTTACTTTAACACTAATACTTCTAAATTCTTCGGTGCAAATTCCGTTGCATTCTCTTTCTTCCTCTTTTCCGCAGGAAAAAGTGAATAAAAGGATTCCGACGAGTAAAATAAATCTATGTAGCATACAATTAACTATTTTCTATAAGATACAGAAAACGTATAATGGTTGCGTAAAATTTGGAAGAAAAAGTGCTTAATCTTTCAAAATAAATTCTGTAGCTAATTGGGCGTGTAGCCTTGTAGTATCAAGAAGAGGAATTTCGGTATCCTTTTCTTTAATAAGCATTGGCAGTTCGGTACAGCCCAAAATTATCGCATCTGCGCCACGATCTTGTAGTAGTTGCATTTGCTCTAAATAGAAGTTCTTTGCTGTTTCGGTAAAATTTCCCTGCGTTAATTCTTCAGAAATAAACCTGTGGGTTTCATCAATATGTTCCTGCGAGGGAATTATAGTTTCAATTTGGTGGTTTTTCTTAAGTCTACCCTGAAGAAAATCGCCCGTCATTGTTGGTTTTGTTCCCAGCAAGCCAAGTTTTTTAAAATCTTTCTGTTTTGCTTCTTTAGCTATTGCATCGGCAATATGAAGAATGGGAATATCAATTTTTGGTTGCACAAAATCGTAAACCAAATGCGGAGTGTTGGCACAAATAATTATAGCGCCGGCACCGGCATTTTCCAGTTTTTGAGCAATTTCTAAATATGAATTTTTAATTTTTTCGGGATCGTTTTTACGCATCAACTTTACATTGAGGCTGTATAAAAGAAGTGGCGGATTTTGCTGCTTCCCAATTTTTTCGCCTACAAGCTCATTTAAAAGTCGGTAATATTCTATGGTAGAATGCCACGAGGTACCACCAATCATTCCCAGTAAATTCATAAATTTTAGTTTTCCCCTAAATTATGCAATTTTCGGTTTTCGTTAAATTCTTCTTTTTCTTTATGTCGAAATGAACTTAAAACCCCCACAGCTTCTAGAGCCGCAAATTCTGAATTATAGATAAATGTAATTTTAGACGCTTCTGAATCTGCATAAATATCACAAATGTCTTTAATTTTAGAAAGTTCTTTGGTAATGTATGTTATGCAATTACCAACATTAAGTTCTTCCAGTAACATAGTAGCTTTCATAATTTCTGATTTTAATTTACTACAAATATAAAGGCAGGACTCGGTAAATTTTATGAGGAAAATCAGTTTAAGCTATTTTACTTGAGAAAACCAGGGCTTCTTTCTTACTTTTGCAAATTACTTTTTAAAAAAACGCTGATAAAATAATGCCTAAGTAAGAGATTGAAATTTTCTTACCGGGAAGAATTTTTTAAAATTTAAAGAAATTGCGCAAGAAAAGGCAACCCATAAAATATACCGAAGGCAGGATTTTTAGCTCCCTGGCCAACCTGGCCTGGCCTATAATCCTGGCTAATATTTTACAAACCGCTTACCAGTTAATAGATACTTTTTGGCTGGGAAGACTGGGGGCCAATGCCGTAGCTGCGGTGAGTATTAGTTTTCCCATACTTTTTCTTATTCTCTCATTGGGCGCCGGTTTAACCCTTGCGGGAACAGTGATTGTTTCTCAATATAAAGGTGCTGAAAATCAGGACCAGGTTAATTACAGTTCTTCACAAACCGTTTTTGTAATATTTTTTATTTCGGTTTTACTGGCTATTGTAGGCTATTTTTCGTCAGAACCATTAATGAAACTCATAGGCGCAGGCCCGGAAATTTTAAGCGATTCGGTAAGTTATTTTAAAGTATCGTCTCTGGGCTTTATTTTTCTGTTTATGTTCTACGTTTTTCAGTCACTTATGCGGGGCATTGGTAATGTGCTGCTGCCCATGTATATAGTTCTTGCTACCGTATTTCTTAATTTAATTTTAGATCCGCTTTTTATATTTGGTTTTGGTCCTATTCCCGGGTTTGGAGTAGCGGGAGCTGCTGTTGCCAGTGTAATTACCCAGGGTATATCGGCCTTAATAGGATTACTTATTCTTTTCCGCGGAAATAAAGGCATAAAAATTAGTTTTAGCAGAATGAAATTCGATTTTAGCTGGACCCGAAGTATGTTCAATATTGGGATTCCTTCCAGTATAGAAATGTCTACCCGAGCCGGCGGAATGACGGTTATGGTAATGCTGGTAACCAGTTTTGGAAGCGAAGTTGTAGCCGCTTACGGTATTGGAAGCCGGGTTCTAAGTCTTATTGTAGTACCCGCGCTTGGTTTTGCTATTGCAACTACTACTTTAGTAGGGCAAAATGTTGGTGCCGGAAAAATAAAACGCGCTGAAAAAATTGGAAATTTAAGTGCTAAAATCGCTTTTTTTGGACTCACGGGAATAGGGATGGTTCTTTTCTTTTTAGCTGAACCAATTACTGCCTTTTTCGTGCCTAACGATCCCGGCGTGATTAGGGACGGTTCTTTGTTTATTAAAATTATGGCCCCCAGTTTTGGAGTGCTCGGTGTGCAGCAGGTTCTAAATGGTGTTTTTAATGGCGCCGGGTTTACTAAAGCTTCTTTGCTAATTTCTGTATTTGCCCTTTGGATTGTGAGATTTCCTACTGCTTTTATTCTGTCTAATAATACCGATCTTTCTTTTGAAGGAATTTGGTGGGCGTTCCCAATATCTAACCTAATCGCTGCCATTGTAGCTTTCACTTATTATAAAATGGGTTATTGGAAATTAAGAACTATTCGTTACCGGCACCGCCAACTTTAAATTTTTAGTTTTCTGAATTATTGTCCTGATAAAAAATAAACACCAATTTTATTCCCTCATAAGTTTTAAAAATGAAGATCGAAAACCAACAGCGAATTGCACTAAGCACTTACTTTTTTCTCTCGGGCTTTTGCTTTTCTACCTGGGCTTCCCGAATTCCTACTATTAAAATGGCATTCGATTTAAATGAAGCCGAATTAGGAAATCTACTTATGGTAATGCCGGTGAGTTCTTTAATTGGGCTTCCGGTTTCTGGCTGGTTGGTTTCCCGTTTTGAAAGCAGGTATCCGTTAATCGTTTCTTTTGTTTTACTTGCCGTCTCCCTTAATATTATAGGAATAGCCGACAGCCTTTTGTTATTAATAATAGGAATATTTTGCTTTGCATTTTCTATGCGAATTTTTAACATCGCTATGAATACCCAGTCTTTAACCTTACAAAAAGCATTTCCTAAAAAAATTATTGGATCCTTTCACGGTCTTTGGAGCACCGGCGGACTTTTAGGTGTAGCTTTTTCAACTTTGCTAATTAAATTTGATATTCCTATTTATCAGCATCTTCCGGCGGTTGCTGGTTTTACTTTTATTTTAGCTTTTCTTGCTTTCTCATTTTTGCTGAAAAAGGATCGTTCTACCCAGGGGAATAAGCTTCGCTTTGGAAAACCCGATAAACCTACCATGTATCTTGGTTTTCTGGTTTTTCTTGCAGCAATTAGCGAAGGTGGAATGTTCGACTGGAGCGGAGTTTATTTTAAAGAAGTGGTGAACGAAGATGTTTTTACGCTGGGCTACTTAATATTTATGATTTTTATGGCCCTTTCCCGTTTCTTTTCAGATAGAATTGTTGAAAAAATAGGAATGGAAAAGAATTATATCATAAGTGCTTCCCTGGTATGTTTAGGGGTTTTACTAATGATTGTTTTCCCTTATTTCTGGCCTGCATTAATAGGTTTTTGCCTGGTAGGTATAGGAGTGGCCGCAATAATTCCCATGACTTTTCTTCTCGCCGGTTCCTCTAAAAAATATTCGCCAGGAATGGCTATTTCAATAATTACCACCTATGCAATAGTGGGAATGCTTTTAGGCCCACCACTGGTTGGTTATTTAGCGCATTTATTTAATTTGAAAGTATCTTTTATCCTTTTCTTTATTTCGGCTTTAATGCTTATTCCTATTTCGCAGCTATTTTTTAGGCAGAAAGAAGAAAATATTCAGGAATAAATTTCAATAAATGCCTAATTCTTATCTGCCGGAGTAATCATAATATGAGCACGGTGCGTGCCGGGATCCATTAACCACGGCATTCCGGGAGTGTGAGGTTTGTCTGGAAGTCCGGTTTCCTCGGTAGTAGCATAAGGCATGTAAATCACATAACGCAGTTTTGCATCTTTAAGCTCCCCGGTCTCACGATTTAAATTTGCTTCTTTTCCAGAAAGTATGTAGGTCATACTCGGGGCATCGGGCATTTTTAATTTTCCGCTTTCTACTTCCTGCTGGCGCACTGCACGAGTATCCATCATATCTTTACCTTCAGCTTTTAATTCCCTACCGCGAGCCATAAAAGGCTCAAGTTTTTTATTATAACAACTTACTGAAACTCCGTTCATATTAGGATCGTCTGCAATACAAACCAGGTTGTTGGTGCCTTCTTTTAATAAAACGGGTTTCCCGTCACGATCATAACCATACACAGTTACTGCATCCCTGTCTTCTTCCGGCGCAGCCATACTGGCCATTTTTATTTGAATTTCTTCAGATAAATAATCTTCCTGGACTATTCCGTTAAAACTAAAAGCCAGAATCATTAAGCTATAAATTGCATTTTTCATTTTAAATTTATTTTAATTCACATTGTTTAAACTGCTAATTCCAGGATACGTCATGCTGAACTTGTTTCAGCATCCAGGATAAAAAGTATTTTAATTTAGCTTAGACCCTGAAACCATCTCGAAACTTCGGGACAGGGTGACGATTCAACCTAAGATGAGAATACTTTTTAAAAAGTCAAAAATTATTATTAATTATAATTTTTGGTAATCCTTTTCAGCTAAAGTTACATATTTTAAGTTACTTCTTTTCTTAAAACCTCCAGAGGTGGTTTTCGTATTACGCTTAAACTATTGCTTAATCCAATAATCAATACCAGTAAGACAATTCCCGGGAATACTACTAAAAATGGAACCAGAGATGGGGTAAATGGCGATTCAAAAACCAACCAGGCCAATAACTGACTGCTAATTAGAGAAAGTAATACACCAGATAAACCGCCTAAGGTTCCCAGGTAAATGTATTCTAAAGCGGTAATATTTAGAATTTGGCTGCCTTTAGCCCCCAAAGTTCGCAATAACACACTTTCGCTAATTCGTTGATATTTACTGGTTCTTATTGCTCCTAAAAGCACAATAACTCCCGTTAAAATACTGAAAAATGCCATAAAATTAATGATCCAGGAAATTCTTCCCAGGAGCATTTCAATAACATTTAAAACCTGTCTAAGATCAATTATAGAAACATTGGGAAACTGTTTCACCAATTCCTGCTGTAATTTAGCCGATGCATCTTCCCCCGGAACTTTGGTGGTTAATACGTGAAATTGCGGCGCGTCTTCTAAAACACCTGTTGGGAAAACCAGGGAGAAATTCAGTTGCATTCTAGACCAGTCTACAGTTCTAATACTACCCACAACTGCATCTAATAAAACGCCCTGCACGTTAAAAACAAGCTCGTCTCCAACTTTAACTTTAGCATCTTCAGCAAAATTATCGCTTATAGAAATAGGAACGGGACTAATATTTCCTCCTTCGGCGGTCCATTCTCCGCTTTCAATAAATTCAGAAGCAATAATTGAATCGCGATAAGTAACCCTAAATTCGTGGTTTAAAACCCAGCCGTTAATTTGGGAAGTAGTATCATTTCTTATCTCATTAACCGATTTTCCTGCTATATTTTGTACTCGCATAGTGACAATAGGAATATCGCTTAAAACGGGTAAATTATTCGCTTTTATTGTTTGTGCTACGGCTTCACGTTGTTCAGATTGTACATCTAAAAGAATCATATTAGGGCTATCGGCCTGGGATTCTATAGAAGCCTGGGCCAGTAGCAAATCTTTACTAAAATAAAGCGTACTAATTAGAAAAGTTCCTACACCAATGGCAAGTACCAGCGTTAAGGTTTGATTTTGTGGTCTAAAAAGATTCAGTAAGCTTTGCCGCGCTACAAAACCCCAGCTATGCGGAAAATATTTACGAATAGCCCGCATAAATAGATAGGCTATTCCAGCCAGGATTGAAAAAGTAACTAAAATTCCGCCTACAAATGAGAGTGAATATTTCCAATCTTCCAGTAGCCAAAGCGAAAACAAAAAGATGAATAAAAAGATTCCTAATGAAACTAAAATAATTGCCTTTCGGGATTTTTTAGAATCTTCTTTTATTACTCGTAGTGCCTGTAGAGGAGAAATATAAAGTGTTCCGATTAACGGGTAGAGCGCAAATAAAACCGACATCAAAATTCCTAATAAAATTCCCATCAAAATTACCTGTAAGGAAAAAGTGATTTGAACATCTACCGGTAACAAGCCTTCTAAAAGCCAGGGAAATAATTGCTGAAGAATTAAACCGAGGGCAGTACCTATAATTCCACCAATTAAGCCCATAAAAGCAACCTGGATAAGGTAAATTAAGAAAGTTTGTTTTTTACTGGCGCCCAAACATTTTAGAACAGCTACGGCTCGTAATTTTTCTTTAATGTAAATATGAATGGCGCTCGCAATACCAACACAACCAAGTAAGAGGGCAATAAAAGCCACAAGATTAAGGAACTTGCCGAAATTTTCATAGCGTCTTCCCAATCGGTCACTGGTGGAGGTGTGGGTATCTATATCGGCTTCTTCAGCATCAAGAATTGGATCCAGTTCTTCATCCAGCTTTTCCATATCGGTTTTAGGATCGGCTGTAAAATAGAATTCGTAATCTATACGGCTTCCGGTTTGTACAAGGCCAGATTCTTCAATAAACTTATATGGAATAAGTACCGGAGGCGCTACCGAACTAAAAATAGCTGTACTTCCCGGAACGCTATTGAGTGCCCCTGCAATTGGCAAAGTAACTTTTCCAATTTTAATGCTATCACCAGGCTTTATCCCTAACTGAAGCATTACAGTAGCATCAACCAAAGCCGCAGCATTTTCCTGGTAAGTTTTTGAAGCTTCTGCCGGCTGAGTTTCCAATTCGCCGTAAAACGGAAATCCACCTTCAATTCCTCTAACCTGCATTAATTTTGTGGCTTCGCTTTGCGGAAAAGCAGCCATCGAGGCAAATTTGATCTCCCGAGCTTCAGGCCCGCCCAGCGAATCCATAATTTGCATTACGCGTTCATTGGGTGCATCGTCGCTATCTATTTTAAAATCGGCGCCCATCAGCGCTTTAGATTGCAAGGAAATATTGTCTTTTAGATTTTCTCCAAAAGATTGAATGGAAACTACCGCGGCAATTCCCAGAACGATGGAAGCCATAAAAAGCGTCAACTTTTTACCGCTGGCTTTCCCGTCACGCCAGGCCATTTTAAAAAGCCAGTTAATACCGGGTTTAGAGGGTTTATTGTTGTTCATCTTTTATACTTGCGTTTCTTGATTTTCAACAATTTTTCCTCCTTTTAGTTTCAGAATATGCTGTGTTTTTGCTGCTAATTCAATATCATGAGTTACGATAATCAAAGTAGTACCTGCTTCTTTATTGAGATCGAAAAGCAATTCTTCTACTTTTTCGCCGGTTTCGGCATCGAGATTTCCGGTAGGTTCATCGGCAAATAAAACCGAAGGTCGCGTAGAAAAAGCACGCGCTAACGCCACTCGTTGCTGTTCTCCACCAGAAAGTTGGGAAGGATAATGATTTATACGGTCGCCTAATCCTACTTTTTCTAATAATTCTTTTCCTATTTTAGAAGCATCTTTATTCCCCTGAAGTTCTAATGGAACAGCTACATTTTCTAAAGCGGTAAGTGTGGGTAGCAACTGGAAATCCTGGAAAACAAATCCAATATGTTGATTGCGCAATAACGCTCTTTCATCTTCATCTAGCGTACTCAATTCGCTTCCGCATAAATCGATAGTTCCGGAATCTGGCCTGTCTAATCCCGCACAAAGACCCAGTAGCGTGGTTTTTCCACTTCCAGACGGGCCTACAATAGCAAAGGTTTTTTGTTCTTCTACTTCAAAATTAATATCCTGGAGAACTTTAAGTTTTTTAGAACCGCTGGAATAGCTTTTCTCCAGGTTGCGAACGTTTAATATCTTTGCCATCTTATTACTTGATTATTGTCTTTTTTGAATGCAGACAAAATAAGGAAATGATTTGATTATAAACCCCGTTGCTATGAGAAACTTGAAGTATTATTTTGCTGTTTTTTCAATATTTATAATGATTTCCTGCGGAGAAAATGCTGAAAAGAAATCGGAAGAAAAAAGCAAAGAAGAAACACAAACCGAAACCGAAGCTGAGGTAAGTGAAAAGAACGTGATTCTTTTCTTTGGAAATAGCCTTACAGCGGGAATGGGGTTAGAAGCTTCTGAAGCTTTTCCGGCGCTTATTCAAAATAGATTAGATTCCCTGAATTATAATTATGAAGTAGTAAATGCAGGATTAAGCGGGGAAACAACTGCCAGTGGGAAAAATCGCATAAATTGGGTGTTAAATCAGGATGTAGATATTTTTGTATTGGAATTAGGAGCGAATGATGGTTTACGCGGAATCCCAATAGCTGAAACACGTAGAAATCTTCAGGATATTATAGATACTGTAAAAGAGAAAAATCCCGATACTAAAATAGTTTTAACCGGAATGCAAATTCCACCCAACATGGGAGAAGAATATACCACCGATTTCAGAAATATTTTTCCTGAACTTGCCGAAGAAAATAATGTGCAACTCATTCCTTTTCTGCTTGAAGGCGTAGCGGGAGATCCTGAATTAAATCAGCAAGACGGCATTCATCCTACCGCCGAAGGTTACAAAATTGTGGCCGACAATGTATGGAGTGTTTTGGAAGATGTGGTAGAGAAAGAATAATTTATTCTGAAGGTTTTTCTAATGTTTTTTAGTCTTCTTCCGCCAGGGTAGTTTCTCACTCTTAGAAACTACAGCAAGACTTAAAGAGACCAATACAGAAATCGCTGCTGTAGTACCCAAAGCGCCACCATAACCTTTAAAAAAGGGACTCGCATTTAGGTAGATAATAGAAAAGATAAATCCTGAAAAACCTACCAATAAATAGCTGGGAAGTATTTTTGAAGAAACCATTCCAATAAAAGTAGCGCCAATAAAAACTATAGGGATGTTTTTGGTTAAGTATGGATTAAAAATATCAGGAAAAGAATAGAAAAATAAACCCACCAAAAGCGAGAGGCTTGCTGAAGCCCGAACAGCACCCTGCCTGTACTTGTTATTAACTATATAAGTTAGGATGGCAGAAATAATACCGGTGAGAAAAAGAATGCTTATTTCCATTAAAACAGGGTATATAAAATGGCTGAAGTGATGGCAATACTACCAAAAGCGATAGTTCCCAGTTTGCCGCCAAATCCGTTAAAAATATTTTTAGAAAGAATAAGAATGCTACCTGCGATAATACCCGCCAGTAAAATAAATTTTAAATTGGGCGCTACACTGGCCGAAGTCATTCCCACAAAAGCACCGCAGTAAATGGCGGGTGGCGCTTCTTTTAAAAGATTTGATTTTCTGTTTATTGAAGGCACAAAAGAAGCCAGGGTTCCTATAAATCCGGCGGCAAGTACCGGTCCAAATTTAAGTTCAATATTTATAAAAAATGTGCTTAGGGCACCGGTCACCGCAAAAAGAATAAGATAAAGATCTTTTATAAAATACCTTTCTTCTTGCCGTGGCGCTTTAAAATATGCAAGACTTATTAATACCGAAATTATCCCCAAAAATAAAAGTACGAGGGGAGCATTCATCTTATCAAAAAATATAGCGAACAAAAATGCAAACTGCATCATGATTAGAATAAAGAAAGATAATCTTCTGAATATTTTCGTCATACTTCAGGCTTGGTACTTTTAAGTCGGCAAAACTACTAAAACTATAAAGTTTAGGATGTTAGATTTTAATAATAAAAGGGCTTTTATTTTGACTTTTTCAGAATAATCGAGCTGAAAAATTCTTTTCAAAATTTAACGAAGCAGAATAATTTTGAGTTTAAATATTTTATAATTTTGGAAAATATCCTATAAAAAGGAAATAATCCAAAAATGAAGAAGAAGTCTATTTTACACCTGGATCTCGATGCATTTTTTGTTTCGGTAGAACGTAAACAAAATTCTGAATTGAATGGTAAACCGCTTATCGTAGGTGGTATGGGAGATCGTGGGGTAGTGGCGGCCTGTAGTTATGAGACGAGAAAATTTGGAGTACACTCGGGGATGGCAATGAAAGTAGCCCGGCAGCTTTGTCCGCAGGCCACCATAATTAAAGGTAATGCCAGTACTTATACCAAACATTCACACGTGGTGACCGAAATCATCAAAAGCCAGGTGCCCAGTTTTGAAAAAGCCAGTGTAGATGAGTTTTATGCCGATTTGAGTGGAATGGATAAATTTTTCGGAATTAATCAATTTGCGAGTGAGTTGAGGCAGACAATTATAAAAGAAAGTGGCTTGCCAATTTCTTTCGGACTTTCACAAAATAAGGTGGTTTCCAAGATCGCTACGGGAGAAGCCAAACCTAATGCCGAAATTGTAATTCCGCATGGAAATGAGAAAATCTTTCTTGCTCCATTAAGTGTAAATAAAATCCCTATGGTGGGAAATAAAACCTTTCAAAAATTGCTGAATTTAGGTGTTAGGGAGATAAAAACCATACAGGAAATGCCGGTGGAAATGTTGGAAAGCGTTTTAGGGAAAGCCGGTCGAACTATTTGGAAACGTGCTAACGGACTGGACGATACACCAATTATTCCATATCACGAAAGAAAATCTATTTCTACCGAGCGTACTTTTGGCCGCGATACCATAGATATGGTGCGCCTACACGCCACTTTGGTAGCTATGGCCGAGAGCCTGGCGTACCAGTTGCGGCGAGGCAATAAATTAACCAGCGTGGTAAGTGTGAAGATTAGATATTCCGATTACCAAACGCATTCCAAACAAGTGAAAATCTCATATACCAGCGCCGATCATATTCTAATTCCTAAGGTTGAAATCCTCTTTAAGCAACTCTATTCCCGCCGGTTGTTGATTCGGTTAATCGGGGTAAAGTTCAGCGGACTTGTAGGTGGAAATTACCAGATTAACCTGTTTGATGACTCTGAAGAAATGCTGAATTTATATAATTCTATAGATAAAATTAAAGAGCGTTTTGGAGAACATAGCGTGATGCGTGCGGTGACAATGGGCACAAAAACCATTGGCCGAATGGGAAATCCGTTTAACGGCGAACCGCCAATTGTGTTGGCGCACAGAAAACAATAATGATCTATTTAAACTGTCATACCTGGTATTCATTGCGCTACGGAACTTTTTCGGTAGAAAAACTCTGTGAGCTCGCCCGGGAATTTAAAGTGGAATCTCTAGCGATTACTGATATTAATAATACTTCGGCTTGTTTAAATTTTATAAAAATCGCTTCGGAATATGATGTAAAACCAATAGTAGGAATCGATTTTAGAAATGGAGCCGACCAACAATATATAGGACTTGCGAAAAATAATGAAGGTTTCAGGCAGTTAAACGAGCATTTATCGCAGCAACTTCATCTAAAAAAAGATTTTAAACCTGAAGCTCCAGAATTACCGGATTGTATTATAATTTATCCTTTTGAAAAAGTAGTAGCGAACAAAAAGACGAATTTTAGGAAGAATGAATTCATTGGAATTTCTGTAGAAAGTCTGCGGAAGCTTAAATTCTCTAAATACCTGGAATTTAAAGATAGGTTGGTTTTGCAGCAAAGTGTGAGTTTTAGGAATAAGCGTGACTATAATGCACACCGGTTGTTGCGGGCCATAGATAATAATGTTTTACTTAGCCAGCTTCCTGAAAACGAGCAGGGTTCTTTTTCTCATCAAATGATATCTTCAGAAATTATCACTTCGGAATTTGAAGATTTCTCCTATATTTTAGAGAACACACAGGAATTGGTAAATGCCTGCCGGGTAGATTTCAAATTCGGAAAAACCCAAAATCGAAATTTATTGGTCTCAGGTGACAGCCCTGAAGCTGATGTTGCCCGTTTAAGAAAATTATGTGATGAAAACCTGCCAAAACGTTATCCAAAGTTAGAAACAGAAGTTTTAGAGCGAGTAGAAAAAGAGCTGAATGCCATCATAAAACTCGGTTTTGTCTCTTATTTTTTGATCAATTATGATATTGTAAGTTATGCCCGGTCGCAGAATTTTCCGTTTATCGGCCGGGGAAGTGGCGCCAATTCTATTATTGCTTATATTATTGGAATTACCAATGTAGATCCCGTAGAGCTGGATTTATATTTTGAACGCTTTATTAATGAAAGCCGAAGTTCTCCCCCCGATTTTGATATCGATTTTTCCTGGAAAGATCGCAATGAAGTAACCCGCTTTATTTTCGATAAATACGAATTTACCGCTCTAATGGGGACTTACGTCACCTTTAAACGTCGGGCTGTGGCCAGGGAGCTGGGGAAGGTGTTTGGTTTGCCTAAAGAAAACATCGATAAACTTTCAGCAGGATTTTTTAGTGTAAATGAGCTGGATCAATTGGAGAAATTGGTGTTACGTTATAGTGCTTTAATTGAAGGTTTTCCCAATTATTTGAGCGTGCATTCCGGCGGAATTCTAATTTTAAATGACAGCGTATATAATTATGCCGCTACTTTTTTACCACCCAAAGGTTTTGAAACCATTCAAATTGATATGAATATTGCGGAAGAAGTTGGGATTCATAAATTCGATATTCTTGCCCAACGCGGACTCTCAAAAATCACCGATGCTATTGAAATTATAAAGGAAAATCAGCCGGAAGCTGAAATTGAGGATATTGAAAATATTGCTGTTTTTAAGGAAGATCCACAAATTAATGAGTTGCTAAAAACAGGCGATTGTATGGGGGTTTTTTATGTAGAATCTCCTGCGATGCGTGGTCTGCTCACCAAACTACAAACCGATAATTATTTAAATCTAGTAGCTGCGAGTTCCATAATTAGGCCCGGGATTTCCAGTGGTGGGATGAAAGAAGAATATATAAAACGGCATCGCGATCCTAAACGAAGAAAACAAGGCCACCCGGTGATGCTTGAAATTATGGGTGATACTTACGGGATTATGGTCTACCAGGAAGACGTAATGAAAGTGGCCCATAAATTCGCCGGACTTAGTTTTGAAGATGCCGATGTGTTACGACGGGGAATGAGTGGTAAGAAAACGGCTAAAGGCCAGATGGAAAGAATTGAAGCGAATTTCAGGGAGAATTGCAAGCAAAAAGGCTATAATAAAAATATCATTGATGAGGTTTGGGAGCAAATTTCCTCTTTTGCCGGGTATGCATTTCCAAAGGGACATTCGGCTTCTTATGCGGTAGAAAGCTACCAGAGTTTATATTTAAAGAAATATTTTCCGCTGGAATTTATGGTGGCTGCACTTAATAATGGCGGTGGATTTTATGATGTAGAAACCTACATCCAGGAAATTAGAAAATGCGGCGGAAAAGTGCATCCTCCCTGTATCAATAAAAGCGATCACCCAAATAGTATTTTTGGAAAAGATATTTACCTGGGATTAGGGTATATCAAAGAATTGGAAACTAAAACCGTGCAACAAATCCTGGAAAATCGGCAGTTTTTTGGTGTTTTTAAGTCCTTTGATGATTTTATAGATCGGGTTTCTATTTCAATAGAGCAGCTAAGTATTCTACTGAAAATCGATGCTTTTAGATTTACACAAACAGATAAACATCATTTATTATGGAAAGCTCATTTTAAACTGAATGCCTCTAAACCGGTAGCTACACAGGAAAAGTTATTTAATACCGCTCACCGGGATTTTGAACTTCCGCAGTTTCAATATTCAGCATTAATAGAAGCTTTTGACCAAATGGAATTACTAGGATTTCCACTTTGTTCTCATTTTAAATTGCTTAAAAATCCCATTGAAAAGTCAGTAAGAGCAAAAGATCTAAAAAATTATGTTGGAAAGGAAATTTTGATTTATGGCGCCCTGATCACCGCTAAAAAAACCGGAACTTCTAACGGGAAATATATGTATTTCGGGACTTTTTTTGACGCTGAAGGCGATGTTTTTGATACGGTTCAATTCCCTGCTACCGCAGAAAAATATCCGTTGCGCAGTAAAGGAATTTATAAATGCTACGGCAGGGTAAATAATGAGCTGGATTATATTTCTATTAGTATACAATGGCTGCAACGCCAGGACACCTTAACTGATCCCCGGTTGGTTGGGTATCAGTTTTCATCAAGCTGAAGATCCGAGTTCAGAATGACGAGAGTTACGTCATGCTGAATTTATTTCAGCATCTAATATGAATAGAAGAGTTGAGAATTTCTTCACAATTTAGACCCCGAAATAAATTCGGGGTGACGTAAAAAACAAAAACCTCTACTTCAAATACTCCAGGACATTATTTTCAATACGGGTTTCAATATTGCTGATGTCGCTTTTTACAAAAGCTTCCCCGGTGATCTTTTCGTATAATTCTATATACCGTTCAGAAACCGATTCGATATATTCATCGCTCATTTCGGGAAGAATTTGACCTTCTTTTCCCTGGAAATTGTTTTCAATAAGCCATTGTCTCACAAATTCTTTAGATAATTGTTTTTGTGGCTCATCGTTATTCTGTCTTTCCCGGTAACCATCGGCATAAAAATATCGGGAAGAATCGGGAGTGTGAATTTCATCTATTAGAACAATTTCTCCTTCAGCATTTTTACCAAATTCATATTTGGTATCAACTAAAATCAATCCTCTCTTTGCTGCAATTTCAGTTCCGCGTTTAAAAAGATTTCTGGTATACTTTTCAAGAATTTCGTAGTCTTCTTTAGAAACAATAGCACGTTTTAGAATTTCCTCTTTAGCAATATCTTCATCGTGATCGCCCTGTTCAGCTTTGGTTGCAGGAGTAATAATTGGCTCCGGGAATTTATCATTCTCCTTCATTCCGTTAGGCATTTCTACCCCACACAGCATACGTTTCCCGGCTTTGTATTCCCGGGCAGCGTGGCCGGCAAGATAACCGCGAATTACCATTTCAATTTTAAAAGGCTCGCAAGCCTGGCCAACCGCAACATTAGGATCTGGAGTGGCTTCCAGCCAGTTGGGTACAAGGTCGCGTGTGGCTTCCATCATTTTTGTGGCAATTTGATTAAGGATCTGACCCTTGTAAGGGATTCCCTTTGGCATTACCACATCAAAAGCCGAAAGCCTATCTGTTGCAACAATTACGAGTTTATTATTTTTTAAAGTATAAACATCCCGCACTTTACCTTTGTAAACATCGGTTTGGCCGGGAAAATTGAAATCGGTTTTTATAATGGTATTGTTCATTAGAATCTATTCTGAAATTTTGAAACTATATTGCGTGAAAATTGAAAATGATTTATTCTGTATGTTCAATTTCTTTATAGGCTGAAATTATCTTTTTCACGAGTCGGTGGCGAATCACATCTTTATCGTCAAGGTAAATTATTCCTACACCTTTTACTTCTTTAAGCACGAGTAACGCTTCTTTTAAACCTGAAATAACCCTGCGTGGTAAATCTATTTGCCCGGGATCTCCGGTAATCATAAACTTGGCACTTTTCCCCATTCGGGTAAGAAACATTTTCATTTGCGCGTGGGTAGTATTTTGGGCTTCATCCAAAATCACAAAAGCATTATCTAAGGTTCGGCCACGCATAAATGCAAGTGGTGCAATTTGAATCACTCCTTTTTCTATAAATGAATCAAGTCTTTCCTGCGGAATCATATCCCGAAGCGCATCATAAAGCGGCTGCATATAAGGATCTAATTTTTCCTTTAAATCGCCGGGAAGAAATCCCAGGTTTTCACCAGCTTCAACCGCGGGACGGGTAAGAATAATCCTGCGAACTTGTTTTTCTTTTAATGCTTTTACGGCAAGCGCAACGCCGGTGTATGTCTTTCCGGTTCCTGCAGGGCCAATGGCAAAAACCATATCGTTTTTACGCATTAGCTCAACCAGCTTTCTTTGGTTTGCGGTTTGGGCTTTTACCAATCGGCCGCCCACCCCGTGAACCAAAACTTCACCGCTTTCGTCTGAAGTTTGATAATCTGAACTTTTCTCGCTGGTTAGCACCCTTTCAATCACATTCTCATCCAGTTTATTATACTTTCCGAAGTGTTCCATTAGCATTGTGATGCGTTCATCAAATTCTTCCAGCATTTCCTCGTCTCCAAAAACCTTAATTTTATTTCCGCGGGCTACAATTTTTAGCTTTGGAAAGTATTTTTTAAGAAGTTCAATATTCTCGTTTTGTTGCCCAAAAAATTCGCGGGGATTAATCTCAGAAAGTTCAATTACAATTTCGTTCAAAGGCTTATGGTTTTAGTTGAAAAACAATATCAAAATATTTTTATTTATAGTTATTCTTTATTTGTTGCTACTAAGTTTTAATGTTAATTTTGGCAGTTAGAAGATAGGTTGAAATACCTAACTTTTCTTTTTCAAAAAAACCAATAAACTTAACTTCGCTTACTATACAAACTTACATAAAATAAGCGCTTACAAGTTAAAAAAATATTAACAATCACCTATGGCTATCATTACTTTAACCACCGATTTTGGCGAGAAAGATTACTTTGTGGGAGCGGTTAAGGGAGCTATTTACAGCGAATTAAAAGAAGTTAGAATTGTTGATATTTCACATTCAGTTTCCCCGTTTCATATTAGTGAAGCGGCCTACATTATAAAAAACGCTTATAATAGTTTTCCTAAAGGTAGTATTCATATAATTGGGATCGATTCAGAATTTACACCAGAAAATAAACACCTGGCTGTTTTACTGGACGATCACTATTTTATTTGTGCCAATAACGGGATTTTATCTTTGCTGGCTTCAGAAATTAAACCTGAGAAAGTTGTGGAAATTAATATTCACGATGCTATAGAAACCAATTTCCCGGTTTTAGATGTGTTTGTAAAAGTAGCCTGTCATTTAGCTCGTGGAGGAACGCTGGAAGTAATTGGAAAAAATATTAGTGAGATAAAATACCTAAAACAGTTTGAACCTGCTATTAATTCTGAAAAAAACCAGATTGTTGGTCACGTTTTATATATTGATAATTATGGAAATGTAGTTACTAATATTAGTCGGAAGCTTTTTGACCAGGTAGGCAAAGGAAGAAATTACTTAATTAGTGCCCGAATGGTCACTTTTCCAAAAATTTATGAAGCATATTCTGATTGGATTAATTTTGAAGTGGAAAAAGAGAATCGGGGAGAAGAAGATGGCAAAAAACTTGCGCTATTTAATTCGGCCGGGTATATAGAACTGGCAATTTATAAAAGTAATCCTTCTACAGTAGGCAGCGCATCTACACTTTTTGGACTGGAACACCGCGATACGGTAACTATTAAATTTGAAGAAAAATGATACACAGAATTGTGAAAATGGAATTTGATCCCGAAAAAATTGAAGAATTCCTTTCTAATTTTGAACAAAACAAAAAGAAAATAAGAGAATTTGGCGGTTGTTATAAACTGGAATTATTACGGGACCAGGACAATACAAACATCTTTTTTACGTATAGTTACTGGGTAGATGAGCTCTCTTTAGAACGTTACCGAAATTCAGAGTTATTTAAAAATGTTTGGACAAAAACTAAGGTACTTTTTAATGCTAAACCAAGGGCGTGGAGCACCAATATTATAAGTAGCCAATAATTTAATTTAGAATCATATTTGCCAATGCTGGCCATTTTAAACAAAGAAATAAACTCTTTTTTTTCATCACCAATCGGTTACCTGGTCACTGGAATCTTTTTGGTGGTTTGTGGTTTGTTTTTGTTTGTTTTTACCGGAGATTACAATATCTTGGATAACGGATTTGCCGATGTAAAACCATTCTTTAATCTTGCCCCCTGGATTTTCATTTTTCTTATTCCCGCAATTACCATGAAGAGTTTTTCTGAAGAGAAAAGACAGGGCACTATGGAATTGCTGCTAACTCGCCCCATTGGTTTTACACAACTTGTTTTAGGAAAATATTTTGGCGCTTTAATCCTGGTGATTTTAGCTATTTTGCCCAGTATTTTATATGTAATTACTATTCACCAACTGGGAAGTCCGGCGGGAAATTTTGATTTAGGTGCAACTCTTGGATCTTATTTAGGCTTAATTTTTCTTGGAGGCTGCTATACTGCAATTGGTATTTTTGCTTCTTCGCTTTCTCAAAATCAAATCATCGCATTTATCATCGCAGTTTTTTTATGTTTTCTAAGTTACTTCGCTTTTGAAGGCCTAGGAGATTTAGACCTTTTTGGAAGTACTAATTATGGAGCAGAATATCTTGGGATCAGCTTTCATTACCAAAGCATAAGCAGAGGTGTGATAGATACTCGGGATATTATTTATTTTCTAAGTTTTATAGTTTTCTTTTTAAAACTTACGCAGTTAAGGTTAATAGCAATTCAGAAAAATTCTTAGGCTTTGAAACACCAAAACACCTATAAAAACGTTTTTCTGTGGCTTGTTGCACTTGTAGCGATAAACCTGCTAGCAGCCCACTTTTTTGAGCGCATAGACCTTACCCGAGACCAACGTTACACGCTATCTCCTGCGGCAATGGAAATTGTTTCAGATGCTGATTCTCCCATTGTTATTGAAGTCTTTTTAGAAGGAAATTTCCCATCAGAATTTAGAAGGCTTCGGAATGAAACCAGGCAAATGCTGGAAGAGTTTTCAGCTTATAACAGTAATATAAAATTCACTTTTACCAATCCCTTAGAAGAAAGTAAGGACGCTGAAACTATCGCACAGGAATTTTATCAGCAGGGAATGCCGCCGGCAAGGGTAAGCGTTCAGGAAAACGGTAAGAGTTCTGAAGCTTTGGTTTTTCCGTGGGCTGTGGCCAGACTTGGCGATAAAGAAGTGCAAATTCCTTTATTAAAAAATAAACTGGGTGCTACCGATGAAGAACGGGTTTCAAGCTCGGTACAGCAGTTAGAATATGCTATTGCCAATGCATTGAATAAATTAGTTTATCCGCGGAAAAAGAAAATTGCGGTAATGCGTGGTAACGGTGAGTTGCCCGATGCACAAATAGCTAGTTTTATAAAGACGCTGCAGGAATATTATTTTATGGCGCCGTTTACTTTAGATTCGGCGGCTGTAAATCCTCAAAAAACGCTTCAGCAATTAAAAGGGTACGATTTGATTATCGAGGCAAAACCTACCGAGGCCTTTACCGAAAATGAAAAGTATATTTTAGATCAATATACAATGAGCGGTGGTAAATCACTTTGGCTAACCGAAGCCGTTGCTATGGAAACCGATAGTTTGCTGAATCCTTCCGGGAGAGCTTTTGCTTTACCTCGTGATCTTAATTTAGGCGATTTTTTCTTTTCCTACGGAATTAGGATTAATCCGGTTTTGATCAACGATATTTACTCAGCGCCGATTATTTTGGCCTCTGGGCAGGGAAATAATACTCGGTTTAATCCGTATCCCTGGTTTTACAGTCCGTTAACCACTTCGCCCAACGATCACCCTATTATTAATAATATTGAAGCTGTGAAATTTGAATATGCCAATCAAATTGATACGCTTCAGAATAAGCTTGAAAAAACAATTTTATTAAGCAGTTCTCCGCAAACCAGGGTAGAAGGTACGCCCCGCGAAATTAGCCTGGAGATGGTAAGCCGGGAACCGGATTTGGCTTCCTATAAAGATGGCGAGCAGCCACTGGCCGTTTTGCTGGAAGGAGAATTTACTTCGGTTTATAAAAACAGGATCAAGCCATTTGAAATTGAAAATCCTTTAAACCAAAATGAAGAAACCAAAATGCTGGTAATTTCAGATGGAGATGTTATTAAAAATGAAGTGCAGCGCGGAAAGCCTTTAGAAATGGGGCTTGAACGCTACACCGGAAATACCTATGGAAACAAAGAATTTTTACTGAATGCCGTAAATTATATGCTGGATGACAGCGGACTTATTGATATTCGCAGTAAAGAAATTAATATCGCTTTCCTAGACGATCAAAAAACTGCTGATGAACGTGAAAAATGGCAGGTGATTAATATTATTCTTCCTTTAATTATCCTGGGACTTTTCGCTTTCGGATTTAATTATTTCAGAAAAAGGAAATACCTGAAATAGCTTTCTTAGACTTCAATTTTCAGGAAATAAAATCAACATATTAACAATCTTAAAAAGATTATTCGTTATAAGTGTCTGTTTTGTAGTTATTTACTTCATATTTTTTTGTTTTTGATGTTAATAAAAACTCGTCGGCACAAGCTTTATTTTTAACAGATTAAAATATATTTGTAATGATTTCTAATTAATCACAAAGCCGATGAAATTTATTGTATCCAGCAGTTATTTGCTGAAACAGCTTCAGATATTGGGTGGGGTTATTAACAACACCAACACCCTTCCAATTTTAGACAACTTTTTATTCGATCTTAAGCAGGACGAGCTTACGGTTTCTGCCTCAGATCTTGAAACTACAATGTCTGCAAAACTTAAGGTAGAATCAGATTCCGAAGGGAAAATAGCGGTTCCTGCAAAATTGCTTTTAGATACGCTAAAAACCTTCCCGGAGCAGCCCTTAACTTTTGTTGCTGAAGATAACAACACCATAGAATTAAGCTCTAATCACGGTAAATATGCACTTGCTTATGCCGATGGTGAGGAGTTTCCAAATCCTGTTGAATTGGAAGATCCTAGCAGCACCGTTTTAGAAGGTGATATTTTAGCTACCGCGATTAGTAAAACCATTTTCGCTTCAGGAAACGACGATCTTCGCCCGGTAATGAGCGGGGTTTTCTTTCAGTTTACTACAGAAGGTTTGACTTTTGTAGCTACTGATGCGCATAAGTTGGTAAAATACCAACGTGAGGATGTTACTGCTTCTCAGGCTTCAGACTTTATTATGCCGAAAAAACCATTAAACCTTCTAAAAGGAATTTTGGCCGGTAGCGAAAGCGAAGTACTTATAGAATACAACGATTCTAATGCGAAATTCACTTTTGATGATACGCAATTAGTTTGCCGTTTAATTGATGGGAAATACCCTAATTACGAAGCGGTAATTCCGAAAGAAAATCCGAATAAATTAACTATAGAGCGCAACCAATTTTTGAGTTCGGTTCGTAGGGTTTCTATTTTCTCTAATAAAACCACGCACCAGGTGAGATTAAAAATTGCCGGGGCTGAATTAAATATTTCTGCGGAAGACGTAGATTACAGTAATAAGGCCGAAGAGCGTTTAACCTGTTCTTACCAGGGAGACGATATGCAAATTGGTTTCAACTCGCGTTTTCTTACTGAAATGCTGAATAATTTAACTTCCGACGAAGTTCAACTTGAAATGAGTCTACCTAATCGAGCTGGAATTTTAACTCCTGTAGATGGTTTAGACCCGGGAGAAAAAATTACGATGCTGGTTATGCCGGTGATGCTTAATAATTAATATTGAGTATAAAATTGAGTATATAGAAAAAAGCAGCCAATTGGCTGCTTTTTTTATTTTGAAAATTTTCAAGTTTATTTCATAATTTCAATGGTTAGCGGATAATTAGGTATTTCTCCGTTGCTCACTTTAATAGCATTTACTATAGGAATAACCACCATTAAAATTGCTATTCCAATAAGAGCGATTATCCCAAGTCCGAATAAAAAGATTAACGGAATACATAACAAACTGTATATAAACATACTTATTTGGAAATTGATAATCATTTTTCCGTGAAAATCCATTCCGGCAACTTTATCTTTTTGGGTAAGCCACAGGATTAACGGAACTATAAAGCCGCCAATTCCAGTAACTAAATCCAATAACTGACTTAAGTGGGTAAGAACGAGCATTTGGTTGTCTTCTCTCATTTTTTTTTTGATTGATGTGATGTCTCTTTATTAATAGACGATCTTTTTCGCACGATGTTACAATTTTTAAAAGATACAATTATTCTCTCCCTCTTTTGGAGGGGGTTGGGGGGAGGCTTATCTTTGCACTATGAAATTAAACGATACTATTGTAGCGCTTGCCACACCTTCTGGTGCAGGTGCCATTGCGATTATTAGGGTTTCCGGCCCCGAAGCATTTAATATTGTTTCACCGCTTTTTAAGGCGAAGAGTAAAAAAAAACTAAGGGAACAGCCCAGTCATACTTTACATTTAGGAAATCTAATGGATGATGATCGTACCTTAGATGAGGTTTTAATTTCAATATTTAGAGCGCCTAAATCTTATACCGGCGAAGAAACGGTAGAAATTTCCTGTCATGGGAGTCCATATATTCAACAAGAGATTATTCAATTAATGATTAGAAAAGGTTGTCGCTCTGCTGAAGCCGGGGAGTTTACAATGCGAGCCTTCCTTAACGGAAAAATGGATCTTAGTCAGGCAGAAGCTGTAGCCGATCTAATTTCTTCTGAAAACCAGGCTTCGCACCAAATGGCGATGCAACAAATGCGCGGCGGATTTTCTAATGAAATTCATCGGCTACGTCAGGAATTATTAGATTTTGCTTCTTTAATTGAATTGGAATTAGATTTTTCTGAAGAAGATGTGGAGTTCGCTAATCGCGATCAATTTAAAGAATTGGTAGCCAGAATTCAGCAGGTATTAAAACGTTTAATAGATTCTTTCGCTACCGGGAACGTGCTTAAAAACGGAATTCCGGTGGCAATTGTAGGTGAGCCAAACGTAGGGAAATCTACTTTATTAAATTCACTTTTAAACGAAGAACGCGCGATTGTTTCTGAAGTCGCCGGTACTACCCGGGATTCTATTGAAGACGAAATGAGTATTGGTGGCGTTGGATTTAGATTTATTGATACCGCCGGAATAAGGGAAACTGAAGATGTTGTGGAAAGTATCGGAATAAAGCGAACTTTTGAAAAAATAAGTCAGGCGCAGGTAGTTGTTTATCTTCTAAATGCAGAAAAATTCAAAGCTCAGAGTTCAAAATTCAAGGTAGAAATTAAAAAAATCCACAATCAATTTCCTCAAAAACCTCTTGTTGTTATCGCGAATAAAGTAGATCAACTTACGGAAAAAGAGAAAGAGAGTTTATTTGAAAATTTAAACGAATTGGAAGGCGCAAGTTTGCAGTTAATTTCTGCCAAAACAGGCGAAGGTGTAGAGGAACTAAAAAGTAAATTACTTGAATTTGTAAACACCGGCGCGCTTAGAAATAATAATACCATCGTAACCAACAGCCGTCACTATAATGCACTTTTAAAAGCTTTGGAAGAAATAAACAAGGTAGAAGAAGGCTTAAATACAGACCTCTCTGGCGATCTATTAGCGATAGATATTCGCGAAGCATTAGAATACTTCGGCGAAATCACCGGGCAGGTCACTAATGATGAATTATTGGGGAATATATTTTCAAACTTTTGCATCGGGAAGTAACCAGCAAATTATTTTATTACAAAAAAATTAAAAGCTCCCTCAAAGGTAAATAATGCTATACTTTCCTTAAAAGACCATCTTAGGCTGTATAATCTTCCTAATTTTATTCTTTTAATAGAGAAACAGTAAGCCTTTATGCGCATTATTAATGCCCACCAAAATAATCTCAGGAATATAACTCTTAACATTCCGGGAAATCAATTAATCGTTGTTACCGGATTATCGGGATCGGGAAAATCATCCCTGGCAATGGATGTGATTGCTAACGAAGGTTACCGCTATTTTTTAGAGAGTCTCCCGGCTTACAATCAACAAAATGCGCAGTTAATTCCCACCGCAGAAGTAGATAATATAGAAGCGCTACCGCCTGTCATCAAAGTGGAACAATCGAAGCGCTTTCAATCAATTAATACAACTTTTGGAACGCTTTCAGAAATTGCATCTGTCTTCAGAATTTTATTTGCTCGTTATTCCGCAGAAGAGACGATGAGTAAATCGCTTTTTTCTTTTAATCATCCCAAAGGGGCCTGTGAATATTGTCATGGGATTGGTGAGGCAGAATATATTGATCTTGATAAATTGGTGGGCGATGAAAACAAAACCCTGAGAGAAGGAGCCATTACTACAACCTTGCCGAATGGTTATATTGTATATTCTCAAATTACAGTAGATGAATTAAATAAGGTATGCCAGGCCCATGGTTTTAGTGTAGATATTCCCTGGAAAAATCTCACCAACGAACAAAAAGAGGTGGTTTTAAACGGAAGTGATCGCATTAAAGTTTTTTTTGGAAAGCATACTTTGGAATCCCGGTTAAGATGGGAAGGTTTAAAGGCAAAACCCCGGGAGGAAGGATTTTATAAAGGAATGCTTCCTATTATGAAAGACATTCTGCGACGGGACCGTAATCCCAATATCTTAAAGTTTGCGAGCTCCAGAACCTGCCCCAGTTGTAAAGGAGCACGTATTAAGGCTGAACATCTGGATTACCAATGGCAAGGGCTAAATTTCCAGGAATGGATGGATTTACCTTTAAATTATTTATACGAAAGCCTGAAAAGCCGGAATTTAAAGGATGGGGAACAGCTTTTGGTAGATAAGATTTGTACGCAGTTGTTCGATCTGATACGCCTTGGGATGGAGGAATATCGCTTGAGTACTCCCAGTACCGAAATTTCTTCGGGAGATGCGCAGCGTATAAAACTCATAAAACAGGTTAATAGTAGCCTGCAGGGAATTCTCTATGTTTTTGACGAACCTTCCATCGGTTTATCTGAGGAATATCAGAACTATTTACACCATATTTTGAATCGGTTGATAAAGCGGGGTAACACGGTTATGGTTGTAGAGCACGATCTAAATTTTATAAGATCTGCCGATTGGATAATCGAGTTAGGACCCGAAGCCGGGGCTTACGGGGGAGAAATTCTTTTTAATGGACCGATTAAAGAGTTTTTAAATGCCGAAAATTTATCGAGTCCAACCCTGGCTGAAATACAAAAAGAAAATTCAAAAGCTGAAGTCGAACCTGTAAAAACCTCAGTAGATGCATTTTCTCCCAACGCTGGAGAATTAATCGTTGCGAACAGAAAATCATCTGAATTTCTTCAAAAACTTTCGGTATATTCAAAAAAAGAAGGTTTAAAGTTGCTTACGGTTTCAGATCAACCTATTGGTAAAACCCCCAGAAGTAACCCCGCCACTTATACCGGCCTGGCCGATAAAATACGCGATCTCCTAGCAAAATCACCGGAAGCCAAAGCTCTAAAATTAGCTAAAGGTGCCTTTTCTTTCAATAATAAGCGCGGGAGATGCGAAACCTGTGAAGGGGCAGGTGTGATCACACTTTCTATGAATGTGTTGGGTACTATTAATCAGGTTTGTCCTACCTGCAACGGCCAGCGCTTTAAGCCGGAAGTTTTGCAGGTGGATTGGAAGAATAAAAATATTGCCCAAATCTATAACCTGAGTATAGCTGAAGCTTTTGAGTTCTTTACCGGCGAAAATAAAATCACTAAAATACTTGCTTTAATGTTGCAATTAGGCCTGGGTTATATTACACTTGGCCAGCCTTCAAATACCCTGTCTGGTGGCGAAGCACAACGAATTAAGCTCACCAAACATTTTGCAAAACAATCTAAAAAAACACTTTTATTGTTGGAAGAACCCAGTATTGGATTACACCAGCAAAATGTGCGCCAGCTCCTAAAAGCTTTGCATCAGCTTAAAAATCAAACCGCGGGAATTATTTGCTTTGAGAATCATCAGCTTTTTCAATCTTCGTGTGATATCCTGGTAGAAAATAATAATAAAGCTTCCTTGCCGGAATTTAAAGAATCACCAGACCAACGAAGAGATACTATTGCTGTAAAAGGAGCTAAAACCCATTATTTAAAGGACCTGGAAGTAGACTTACCCAAGAATCAATTATCTGTAGTTACCGGAATTTCGGGATCGGGTAAATCTTCTTTGGTGATAGACACCCTGCACGGTTATGGATTACAGGAAATGACCAAACAGTTTTCGAGTTATCAGCAATCCAGGGTAGGAGTTAATTTTCAGTTTGATGTAGATTATATTGAAGGGCTTACTCCAACTATTTGTGTTACCCGTAAAGAAAAAAGTTTTACAGAACGCTCTGATATTGCTAAACAGACGGGAATAGATAAGATTTTACGCTTTGCTTTTTCCAGAAAAGCGCAATACGAAGGAGAAGAATTATCTGCCAGCCATTTTTCTAATAATCACGAATTGGGAAAATGTGCTGTATGTGATGGAATGGTGCAGGAACTGCTGCCCGATTTAGATAAAATAGTTCTGGACCAAAATAAAAGTATTGCCAATGGTCTTTTTGAGCACAATAAATCCCTGGCTTATTATGGTCAGGCGAGCAGTCAGTATATGGCAATTGTAAAGGAGGTGGGAGCTCAATATAATTTTAATCTGGAAACACCTTTTAATGAGCTAAGCCACGAACAGAAAGATATTCTTTTTAATGGAGCAGGCGAAACTGTATGGAAGGCCAACTGGCAGTTCAAGACCAAAACCCGGGAAGGAATTCAGGAGGTAAGTATGAAATGGGAAGGGCTTTTCCATTACTTAAAAGAAGAATATTATAAAACCCGAAAAAATAAAAATATTGAAAAGCTAAAAGCCCTTTTTTCCCTCAACGAATGTAGCCATTGTTCTGGAAGTGGATTAAAACCGGAAAGATTATCCTTTAAAATTGGAGGAAAATCTATTCATGAGATACGGTCAATGAACTTTAAAGCTTTGGAAAACTGGCTTTTGGCTAATTCCAGGCTAGATGAAATGGATCAAGAACTTATCTTTAGAATTCAGCCTCATTTAATTAATACTATTAAACGGGCAAAGCAGTTGCACATTAATCATCTTCAATTAAACCGAAAATCAATGACGCTTTCCGGTGGAGAAAATCAACGTGTAGCACTTATCAAGCAGTTAAATAGTCCGCTAAAGGGTATTACTTATCTTTTGGATGAACCTTCAGCAGGATTATCTAATAACAATATACCCGACCTGGTCAATATTCTCAAAGAACTCGTGGAAAAGGGAAATACAGTTATTGTAATTGAGCATAATAAAGAGATTATTCTGAAGGCTGATAAACTAATTGAAATAGGACCACAGGCAGGAAAATTAGGAGGTTACCTTACTTTTCAGGGAAATTCGCAAGAATATTTGAAACAAAAGGATACTCATCCTTTTTTAAAAGAACCTTCTCAACCAATTATTTTAAAAGAATCAGAGAAAACTATTTCCTTCCGAAAAATTTCTAGACATACTTTAGTGAAAGCTGTTCTGGAAGTGCCAGTTGGTGGCATTACTGCTATTAGCGGTAAATCTGGAATAGGAAAAACGACCTTAGTAAAAGACATCCTGATTCCGAGTATTGAAACCGGAAAACCGGTAAATTGTGAAAGCATACAGTTCCCAAAGAAGTATTTAGACGCGCATTATTTTGAGCCTAAAAAACTTAGAACCCACGCAAATACCTTATTGGTTTCTTATTTAGATCTACTAAAGGAAATAAGTAGAATATTTGCCAGTGAAACAAACTTGAAGCCCCGGGATTTTTTATATAAAACAAAAACCAGTCAGTGTGCAAACTGCAAAGGAAAAGGCTACCTGGAAACCAGCCTGGATGTAGCTGCCAATGCGATTGAAAAGTGCGAAGTTTGTAAAGGGAAACGTTACCAGCAGCATATTTTGGAAAAGACTGTAGATTCAAAAGATATTGCTGAGGTACTCGCATTTAATCTAATAGAATTAAAACAGTGGTTTGAAGAAATGAAGGTTTCAGAGAAAATTATTTCATTTTTGAATCAGATGGAGAAAATCGGTTTGGCGCATCTTCACTTAGATCAGGCTGTACAATCACTTTCCTCGGGAGAAAAGCAACGATTATTACTTTTGAATTGGCTGCAGAGTCCAACTACCAACGCCCTTTATATTCTTGACGAACCCAGCACCGGATTGCATTATGCTGATATTGATCTTTTGTTTGAAATAATGAAAAAACTCAGTGAAAACAATGATTTATTAATCATAGATCATAATCCATATTTGTTACAAAAGATTGGAGTGGGGGTGGTTTTAGAATAAAATTTATGACTGAAAAACCTTTTCTTTTTTCCTTAAAGTTCAGGATTTTTTCTATTTTTAAACTGTTTTTAGTAAATTCTATCAATTTTAAAATTCCCTTACATTAATGAATAAATTAGTTGTTAGCAGGAGATCGGAATGGGCCAACAGGGCCAGAAAAATCGGATTATATCTTAATGATAAGAAAATTGATACCGTAGGAAATGGAGAATCAAAAGAATTTACATTGGAACCCGGAGATTACAAATTGAAAGCAAAAATTGATTGGTGTGGGAGCCAGGTTCATCATTTTGAAATAAAAGAGAATGAGGTAACAAAAGTAGAACTTACTGGATTTACCCAAAATAAATGGGTGCTACCTATATTTATTCAAATGATTCTTCTTGTTTTATCATATATTATTGAGATAAATAGTGTTTTAATGATCGCTTTCTCTACGTGTCTGTTAATTTATATAATCTATCCAATTACTTTTGGTAAAAATAATTACCTCAAATTGATCCCAGGATAATTAAACCCGTAACCTTCAGCATAATTGATAAATTCTAAAAGATTTGATAAAGATGAATAAAGTAAGAATTACCGGTTTAGGATTATTAGCAATTGGCATTAGCTTAATTTCCCTGCTTGAAGGAGATTTAGCCGATATAGCTGCGGGCTTACTAACAGGTTTGGGAATTGGTTTATTGGTAACCGGCCGTTTAAGGTTTCAGAAGTAAGTGCTCACATTTAATTTTCTTCAAAAGAAAAAATAGCTTCTATTGGCAATTTAAAAAGCCTGGAAATTCTAAATGCCGTTGGCAAACTGGGGTCGAATTTCTCTTTCTCTATGGCATTAATTGTTTGCCGCGAGACCCCAATAATATCTGCTAAATCTTCCTGGGTATAGCTATTTTCGGCTCTTAGTACTTTTAATTTATTTTTCATGCGTAGCGTTTAGTATTTACAGTGACCAAAACCAAATAGGTTAGGCCTATAAATATTACCAGGTTGCTTATTTCGGCATTATATGCAATTAAATTGGTGGCATCAAGTAGAGAATAAGTTAAGCCAACTACTACCGCTAAGCCTAAGGTTAAAGCCAAAGATTCTAAATGAATTTTACGCTCCAGCTCATCAAAATTATTGAACATTCTCCGGTTCGCAATAATCATTAAAATTCCGTGCACAAAGTTTACCGAAACTGCCAGTGTGGTTAATACACTATGATCGTCCCAAAAGTATTTGGGGCCAAAAGAGGCAAGGGCAAGGGTAGCCACCCAGCTCCAGGTCCAAATGGCAAGGTTGTAAAGATTCTTTTTTCGTTCTGCTTTCATTTTTAATGTAATTAATAGTTTACTTTATGTAATGTTTACTTTACAAACATACGCAATTAATTTAAATGTAAAGTTTTATTTACATAAATTTCTTTGAAATTCAGAAAAAGAATGATGTTAAGGGATAAATTAGTATCTTAAATTCTAAATAATTATCCTATGAAAAGAGTATTTCAAGTATTAATATTATTTCTTGCTACAGCGGCTATGGGGCAGGATTCAGAAAAGCAAAAGGAAGAACAGATAAAAGAACTTATTAAAAATTCTTTTCAAGAGATATTTTCTAATATGGAGTCTCAAGCGCTTGAGACTTATTGTACACAAGATTTCTTACTCCTGGAAACCGGGGAAGTTTGGGATATGGAAAAGATGAGGAGTTATATTAAAAAAGTGAGGGAGCAAAAATCACAGGTGAAAAGGATTAACTCTTTTAATTTTATTGAAATAAAAATTGAAGGAAAAATGGCCTGGGTGGCCTATCACAATAAAGCCGAATTTATGTCTGGAGATGAGGTAGTAAGGGAAATAAATTGGCTGGAAAGTGCCTCTGCCATTCTTACTGATGAAGGTTGGAAGCTTCAGCTTCTTCATTCTACCATAGCGAACAAAGAGTAATATTAATTTGACGCTGGCAGTATATAGCTTCGGTTTAAATCTCAATTATTTGGTGAAAATAAATTTCAACGCTTTCTTTCACTATCTTTACCCGGTTAATGCTAAACTATTTAGAAATTATGGCAAAAGAAAAATCACCTTCAAAGAATTCGGCTAAGAAAGAACCGGTTTTGAGTTTAAAGGAAAAGCGCGCTGCTAAGGCCGCAAAGAAAAAGAACAGAAGTTAATTAGATATTTTATTAAAAGAAAAGAGGCTGTCTTAGACAGCCTCTTTTTATATAGTTTCAAAGTATTTTACTTTTTCTTAGGTTCAAAAACCGGTAATAATTGGCTGCTTACTTCGCCAAAACCAATTCTACGGCCTTTGCTTTCGCAATAGCCACGCATAATTACAGTATCGTGATCTTCAATGAATTTACGTTCGCTTCCGTCTTTAAGTTTTATTGGCTTTTCACCTTTCCAGGATAACTCTAACATAGAACCATAACTATCTGGGGTTTTCCCTGAAATAGTTCCCGAAGCCATCATATCTCCAGAATTTACCGGGCAACCATTAACGGTATGATGTGCTAATTGTTGACTCATATTCCAATACATATGCTTGAAATTGGTTTTTGCCAGCGGTGTTTCTTCAGAATTCTCCGGTTTAAGAGAAACTTCAAGATTAATATCAAAGCTTTTCTTGCCTGTACTTCTTAAATATGGAAATAATTCTACTTCAGGTTTAGGTCCTTCAGTTCTAAACGGCTCTAAAGCATCTAAAGTAACAATCCAGGGTGAAATTGAAGAAGCGAAATTCTTGGCAAGGAATGGCCCTAAAGGTACATATTCCCATACCTGGATATCTCTTGCGCTCCAGTCGTTAAACAACACCATTCCAAAGATATATTCTTCGGCTTCTTCTATTGGTATTGGTTCTCCCAATGGATTGGCATCAGTAGTTATAAAAGCCATTTCAACTTCAAAATCTACTCTTTTTGAAGGTCCAAATACAGGAGTATCAGAATCTTTTGGTTTTGTTTGTCCCTGTGGCCGGTGTACCGGGATCCCACTTGGGATTATAGAAGAACTCCTTCCGTGGTAGCCAACGGGAATGTGTAGCCAGTTTGGCAATAATGCGTTGTCTGGATCACGAAACATTGTTCCTACATTGGTAGCGTGTTCTTTGCTCGAATAAAAATCGGTATAATCACCAACCTGAACTGGCATTTGCATTTCAATCTCGTCTAGCGTAAAAAGTACACGGCTTCTATGCTCTTCATTATCCCTTAATTTATCATTTTTTGCGTCAAAAATTTCGGCAATTCGGTTACGTACCAGTCGCCACGTTTTTTTTCCGTCAGAGATAAAATCGTTTAGGGTATCCTGTAAAAATATATCATCGGTTAACGGGATTCCTTCAAAATAGCCCAATTGGTGCAGTGCGCCAAGGTCTATCGCAAAGTCTCCAATACGGGAGCCTATGGTAATTACATCGTCCCGGGTTAGGAATACCCCAAAAGGAATATTCTGAATAGGGAAATCGGTATTTTCCGAAGTTTCCAACCAGGTTTTTCTATTTGGGTCGTTAGCTGTAATAGGCATATAATTTTTTGTTTTTATTAAGAAATCTAATGAATCCAAATATATTATTTTCCTGTTATTAACCGAATGTATTTCTTACTTTTGATGAATATTTAACGTAAACTTTTGAAATGCAACGAGACACCGAAATTTTTAATTTGATTGCGGAAGAAAAAGAACGCCAACTTAACGGACTTGAGTTAATTGCCAGTGAGAACTTTGTGAGCGAGCAGGTTCTGGAAGCTGCAGGTTCTGTACTTACCAATAAATATGCTGAAGGTTACCCGGGCAAACGCTATTATGGCGGTTGCGAAGTGGTAGATAAAGTAGAACAACTGGCTATAGATCGTTTAAAGGAATTATTTAATGCCGAATATGCCAACGTGCAACCACACTCTGGTTCCCAGGCAAATACCGCGGTATTTCATACCTGCCTAAACCCAGGAGATAAATTCTTAGGATTTGATCTTTCTCATGGTGGGCATTTAACCCACGGTTCTCCGGTAAATTTCTCCGGAAAACTTTATAATCCTGTATTTTACGGGGTAGACAAGGAAACCGGACGTATAGATTACGACCAGGTTGCTGAAATTGCCAAAAAAGAAAAACCTAAAATGATTATTGCCGGAGCATCGGCATATTCAAGAGAAATAGATTATAAAAGATTTAGAGAAATAGCCGATAGTGTTGGTGCAATTTTGTTTGCAGATATTGCGCATCCTGCCGGGCTTATTGCCAAAGGATTAATTAGCGACCCCATGCCACATTGCCATATTGTAACTTCAACCACGCACAAAACCCTTCGTGGGCCTCGGGGCGGAATTATAATGATGGGTAAAGATTTTGATAATCCATTTGGGCAAAAATTGAAAAACGGAAAACCTAAAAAAATGTCTACTTTGCTTAACAGCGGAATTTTCCCTGGAAACCAGGGCGGGCCTTTAGAGCATATTATCGCTGCAAAAGCGGTGGCCTTTGGAGAAGCTTTAACCGATGAGTTTTTGCATTACACCGTACAGGTTAAAAAGAATGCAGCGAAACTTGCCGAAGCATTTATGGATAAAGGTTATGATATAATTTCCGGTGGAACCGATAATCACTGTATGCTTATAGATCTTAGAAATAAGAATGTAAGCGGAAAAGAAGCTGAAGAAGCTTTAAGTAAAGCTGAAATTACCGTAAATAAAAATATGGTGCCTTTTGACGATAAATCGCCATTTGTGACTTCAGGAATTAGAATTGGTACCGCTGCCGTAACAACTCGCGGACTTATAGAAGCCGATATGCCTAAAATTGTAGATTTTATTGAACGTGTAATCACTAACATAGATAATGATAGTGAACTGGAAGCGGTTAAAAATGAAGTAAAAGCTATGATGAAGGGAAAACCACTTTTTAAAGTGTAATTCCTTCAATACTGGATATAATTTCAAAAGCTTATTTGATAGTTGTCTTTCACGTCATCCTGAACTTATTTCAGGATCTAAGTAGAAAAAACTTTCAAATAAGCTTTTTTTTGCGCTGCTCAGAAATGTGTAGAATTATTGCTGAAAAACCTTCTTTAATTCTTCAGAAATCTTGGTTGGTCTTTTCTTTTCCTGGTCCATAAGTGCCCAGGTGGTTTTGGCTTCTACTAAAACTTTTTCGGTTTCAGCATTTTTTATAATCACGTGCCGCACAGATTTTACATGAGAAGTTTCACCAACATAGGTTTGCAGTAAAATCCTGTCGCCCAAAAAAGCCTGTTGCTTATAACTAATTTCGTGGGTAACCACGATCCAGAAAAATTTCTCATTTTGCTCTTTGGTGGCTCGCGATTCCCAATGCGCTTTAGCAACATCCTGCACCCATTGTACATACTGCACGTTATTCACGTGGTTCTGTTCATCCAAATGCCTTTCTTCAACTAAAAAGCTTTGTTCAAATATTTCTGGTGTTTCAGCCATTATTTTTCTATTATTTCTACTTCAAAAACCTTGTCCCAGTTTTTCCCGGTCACATAAAGTTTGTTGGTATTTTGGTTATAGGCAATGCCGTTAAGCACGTGGTTTTGAGAATCCAAATCATCAAGATTACCTAAGCGTTCCCGCAATCCCCTAAAATCGATCACGCCTTCTATTGCTCCGTTTTCAGGGTTAATAATAGTCACACTGGGAAACTGGTAAGTATTGGCATAGATCTTTCCCTCAACCCATTCCAGTTCATTAAATTTTGAATAAATCTTAGTGTTGGTAGCCACCTGTATAAAATCTTTTTCAGCAAGTGTTTCTGCATCCAAGATCCAGATCTTTTCGGTGCCATCACTTTTGTAAAGTTGTTCACCATCGTTACATAAACCCCAACCTTCTTTACTCTGGTTATAGCTAAAAGTGCCGGTTTGTTCAAAGTCCTCTAAATTGTAGATTAAACCTTCTTTTTCTCTCCAGGTTAGCAGGTAAAGTTTGTTATTAAGAATGGTAAGTCCTTCGCCAAAATAAGTGTCGTCCAGGTTTATTTTATTTAAAACTTCTCCGGTTTCCAGGTTGAGTTTTCTTAAGGAAGAATTGCCATATTGCCCGGTGCTTTCATATAAAGTGTCCTCATAAAATTCTAAACCTTGTGTATAAGCTTCTCTATCGTGCGGGTATTCCTTAATTACTTTATAAGTATATGCTTTTGGAGATTGGTTGTTTAAAATTTTTAGGTTATCACTAATTGTATCGGTTTCCCCTTCAGAAAAAACGATGGCTTCCAGTTTTTGGCGTCCTAATTTTGTGTTTTCAAGTGGAACCGAAAAAGAAGTTTCCGCTATTAAAGTTTGAAGATATTTTTGCTGAAAATAAAGTTGAATAGAATCAATTTCTCGGTCTTTTAGGTTTTCTATCGAGCCTTTAATTGTTTCTCCAAGCTTAAATTCGGTCTTATTTTCGGCAGTTTTTAGCTTAAAATAAGAAGTTTTTTTATCAGAATTACTTCCGCAGGAAAAAAATAAAAATCCTAATATTAACAGGGACAGGAACTTAAATTTATTCATTGATCTTTTGCATTAAATACCTTGCTAAAATACTTAATTCGGTTTAAAAAATACTTGCGCAAAGTAGGAAAGATTGTATATTTGCAGCGGCAAGTCCCACACAACCAGCTCCTGCTGAATCCCCCAGGGCGGGAACGCAGCAAGGGTAGGCGGTCGTAGCGGTGTGATGTGGGGAGCTTGCCATTTTTTGTTTCTAAAAGGTTCTAAATTTTATCGCATCTTTGCAGCCTATGAAAACAAATGCATCTCCTCAAAAAGTAGTGCTTATAACCGGAGCTTCTTCCGGAATTGGAAAATCTATAGGCGAATACCTTTCTAAACATAATTTTAAAGTTTACGGTACCAGCCGGAATCCGGCGAAGATATCCCATCCTCCTTTTGCGATGGTGGCTCTAGATGTGACCCAAAAGGAAACGATTACCGCTGCTATTGAACAAATAATTGCTGAGGAAGGCAAAATTGATGTACTTATCAATAACGCAGGTGTTGGAATTACCGGTCCCATTGAGGAAACTCCAGATGAAGAAATCGTAAAAGCTTTTGAAACAAATTATTTTGGACCTATAAAAGTGATAAAAGCGGTTTTGCCTGAAATGCGAAAGCAAAACAGCGGCTTAATTATAAATATTACTTCTATTGCCGGCTATATGGGCTTGCCTTACCGCGGAATTTATTCAGCTTCAAAAGGCGCTTTAGAACTTACAACCGAAGCTTTTAGAATGGAATTGAAAGATTTCAATATAAAAATGACCAATATTGCTCCCGGAGATTTTGCGACCAATATCGCAGCCGGTCGTTATCACGCTCCCGTTCTGGAAGATTCTCCTTACAAAGAACCTTATGGGAATACTTTGAAATTGATGAATGAAGATGTAGATGCGGGGAAAGATCCATTTGTCATGGCTAAAGCAGTGCATAAAATTATTCAGGAAAAAGATCCTCGCGGGCATTATAAAGTAGGGGAGGCGCTTCAGAAATTTTCAGTGGGTTTAAAGCGAATTTTACCTGATAAAGTCTATGAAAAAATGCTGCTTAAGCATTATAAGTTATAATTTTGTAAAAACAACACATTAAACAATTATAGGTTATGAAATTTTTTATTGATACCGCCAATCTTGATCAAATAAGGGAAGCCCAGGCACTTGGGGTTTTAGATGGTGTAACTACCAATCCCTCTTTGATGGCGAAAGAAGGAATTTCCGGAAAAGATAATATTTACAGGCATTACAGGGAAATTTGTGAAATTGTAGGCGGTGATGTGAGCGCTGAAGTGATCGCAACCGATTTTGACGGAATAGTTAGAGAAGGGGAAGAGCTGGCCGAATTACACGAGCAAATTATTGTGAAAGTTCCTATGATCAAAGAAGGAATTAAAGCGATTAAATACTTTAGCGATAATGGGATTAAAACCAACTGTACATTAGTTTTTTCAGCAGGTCAGGCTTTGCTTGCGGCCAAGGCTGGAGCTACGTATGTTTCTCCTTTTATTGGACGTTTAGATGATATCTCTACTGATGGTTTAAACCTTATTGCAGATATCAGATTGATATATGATAATTACGGATTTGAAACTGAGATTCTTGCAGCTTCCGTTCGTCATACCATGCACGTTTTAGAGTGCGCAAAATTAGGCGCCGATGTAATGACCGGGCCACTTTCTTCTATTGAAGGTTTATTAAAACATCCGCTTACAGATATTGGTTTAGAGAAATTTTTATCTGATTATAAGAAAGGAAATCAATAAGAAATTGCTGAAATAAAATTTATGGAAAGGCTATTTAAAGAGTTTGCGTCAAGCTGAATTTATTTCAGCTTCTAACATCTTAGATCCTGAAACAAGTTCAGGATGACGATAAATTTTAAAGAACTCTCTAAATAGCCTTTTTAATTATTCAAAAACTCCAAAATTTGTCTTTCAAAATTAGGTGTGTTAAGTTGTGCTTCACCGTTTACTATATTCCCCTGGGTGTCCAGAAAAATAAGTTTGTTGAGGTAGTTTTTAAGTAGATTAACGTTGATGTTAGCCGAATTTAATTTGTATTCTCGCTCTTTATTCATCCCATACACTTCTACAGTATTCTTCCAGGATTGTTGAGAGTCGTTATCAATATTAATTCCTACAAATTCCAGTTCAGGATATTTTTCCCGTAAGGTAGAAATAATAGAATGTTGCCATTTATAATGTTCTGGCGCTTCCATAGACCAGTGATAGGTAACTATAGGTTTATCTGAAATATCTTCCAGCTGTATGTTTTCTTCCTGAAAATTTGTTAAAGATAAACTTCCAATATTATTCCCGGGCAGTAAACTTTTTTGTATTGCTGCCATCTGCTTTAAATCGGGAAGATTTTTTCCATTAAAATTAATGTCTTCAAGAATATTTAAGATGCTATCAATCTTTTCAGCATTGTTAGAAAATACCATTCCCTGAATTGCCAGGCGGTTTATAAATATATTTTTGATTTCGCTCTTTTCTATTAGTGAATCGGCAAGGCTAATTCGATATTGAATATTGTCTACAGAGTGTAATTCAAAGCAATCGGCATTGGTATCATACTCTTCCAGGCATCTTTCAATAGAACGGGTTCTTAGATAATCTTCAATAAAATTAAGATAACCGTAGTACTCTTTAAGCTTAGTGTCATTAAAGTTAAGATCGCCGCGGTAATCGTGAAAATCATCTGGAATTTGCTGGGCTAGTTCGTTATAGTATTTCTTTACTAAAAACGTATAACGTTCTCTAAGATGGTAAAAATCGTAATCTATACTGTTATTGGCGAGGTCTAAAAACGATTCAGAAAAATTCTTCTTTTCGTTTAACTTTTCTAATTTATTTTTCCTTCTATTTTTAATAGAATCGGTAATTCCGGCAAACTCATTAGGATTTATTTTATAATAGGAAAGCATTAAGTTATTGTTCCTTTCATTATTAAGAAACATATCTAGCAAAAAACTGCTTTTAGCAGCTCCAGGACCGCTAAAATTAAGCGATTCATCAAACTGCATAGTGTTTAACCAAACCAAAACACTATCACCGGGTTCCAAATACATAATTTGATTTTCGGGCGGGTGGTTAAAACTATAAATCCCAGCTTCTAAACCTTTAAAATTTTTCCCAAATTGGTTATTTTGATCCAGGAAGAGCGTATCTATGGTCTTATTATCTTTAGAAAGAATGAAATAGGGATTGTAGGGGTTCATAATTTGACCGCCCACAAAAGTTCCTTTCTGGTCTTTTTGAGAGTCATTACAACCGGTAAAAAAAATAACTCCTATAAGAAAAAAAAGTATATAATATTTCATGGAGATCTTCAAGAACTAAGGACTTAGAAATGCCACTTTTTCTGGCATTACCGGCAAATATAACCCGAGCCATATACCCTGAATGTTAATCGGGCGTTAAAAGAATAATAAAAACGTTAATCTTTAGATAAGTGTTGAAGTTTGGCTATTTTTGCAAAAATTTACAAATTCTATTTTATGCTTTCAGTATCAAATCTTTCGGTTCAATTTGGCAAGCGTGTTTTGTTTGATGAAGTGAACACCACTTTTACCCAGGGCAACTGCTACGGAATTATTGGAGCCAACGGCGCCGGAAAATCCACATTTTTAAATATCCTCTCCGGAAAATCTGAGCCTACTTCTGGCCACGTTAACCTGGAGCCGGGTAAACGAATGTCTGTACTGGAGCAGAATCACAACTTGTATGATGACACCCCGGTTTTAGAAACCGTAATTATGGGGAACCAGCCTCTTGCGAAGATCAAGAAGGAAATGGATGAGATCTATATGAAAGAAGATTTCAGCGATGCCGATGGAGAAAGAGTAGGCGTTTTACAGGTAGAATTTGAAGAAATGAACGGCTGGAATGCCGAGAGTGATGCCGCTTCTTTATTGTCTAATTTGGGAATAAAAGAACAATATCACGCAACCTTAATGAAAGACCTTGATGGTACTCAAAAAGTAAGGGTGTTATTAGCCCAGGCACTTTTTGGAAATCCAGATGTGCTAATTATGGATGAGCCTACCAACGATTTGGATTACGAAACCATCTCCTGGTTAGAGCATTTCCTGGCTAATTATGATAACACGGTAATCGTTGTTTCTCACGACCGTCACTTCCTGGATGCTGTTTGTACTCATATTTCTGATATTGACTTCGGAAAAATAAATCATTTTAGTGGTAATTATACCTTCTGGTACGAGTCTTCTCAACTTGCCGCCAGACAGCGTGCTCAGCAGAATAAAAAATCTGAAGAAAAGAAGAAAGAATTACAGGAGTTTATACAGCGTTTTAGTGCGAACGTAGCCAAATCTAAACAGGCTACTTCCCGTAAAAAAATGATTGATAAACTTAATATTGAAGATATAAAACCTTCCAGTAGAAGGTATCCTGCAATTATTTTTGAACGTGAACGTGAAGCCGGAGACCAGATTTTAAATGTAGAGAAACTGGAAGCTTCTATAGAAGGCGAAACGCTTTTTAAAAATGTAAATATCAACCTTGCTAAAGGTGATAAAGTTGTAGTTTACTCTAGAGATTCTAGAGCAACCACCGCTTTTTATGAAATTATAAACGGAAATCAGGAGCCGGTATCTGGTAAATATTCATGGGGAGTTACCACTTCTCAATCTTATCTTCCGCTAGATAACTCAGAGTTTTTTGAGAATGATCTTACTTTGGTAGACTGGCTTAGACAATGGGCTAAAACCGATGAGGAAAGAGAAGAAGTTTATATACGCGGATTCTTAGGTAAAATGTTATTTAGTGGAGAAGAAGCACTAAAAACCTGTAAAGTTCTCTCTGGAGGTGAAAAAGTGCGTTGTATGTTAAGCCGAATGATGATGATGAGGGCTAACGTTGTAATGTTAGACGAACCTACAAACCACCTTGATTTGGAATCTATTACCGCTTTTAATAACTCGCTAAAGAATTTTAAAGGAACGGTAATGTTTACCACACACGATCACGAATTTGCGCAAACTGTAGCCAACCGTGTAATTGAGCTAACACCAGGCGGGGCAATAGATCGTTATGCTACTTTTGATGAATATATGAGTGATAAAAAGATTAAAGAGCAACGGGATAAAATGTATGCTGTAGAGGCTTAAGAAAACTTGAATTATAACAATAAAAAATCCCGCTATTTGCGGGATTTTTTATTTTGTACTACTTTTTAATTAGAAATTATAATTAATAAAAATCGTAAAATTTCTGCCCGGTTCGGTGATCGGTTGACGGGTGAAGTCTGACTGGTTATTAAAAGCGAAATTTAAATGATTGTAATAATATTTATCAAAAACATTCAGGATTCCTACGCCAATATTTAGGTTTTTAACAGCGGTAGTTCCGGCTTTTAGATCCACTAAACTATAACCGGGTGTTCTGGTCTCTCCAAAGGAAGGAGCTATGTTCTCCTGGTCTGCAGTGATGTTGTAATAAATCCCGGTCCAGAACTTAGAACTTTCATATTCCAGTCGTGATCTGCTCACCAATGGTGGAGATAGTGGTAGCGACTCTCCAAGATCTTCGTTTTGAGTGTAGGTATAAGCCAGGTCTGTGCCCAGTTTAATACCGGACTTAAACACCAGTTCTCCCGAGAGTTCGAAACCTGTCTTGTAGGCTTCATCAAGGTTTCTAAACACTTTTGGATGCACAGGCGGTTGATTTGGCATATTCTTTCTGGTTAAGCTTTCATCTACTAAACCAACGATATAATTCTCATATATTGAATAAAATGCACTTACGGAGAAGTTGAAACTTTTCAGGGTTCCGGTATAAACTTCTTTTCCGTTGAAGCCTACCTCAAATTGATTATTTACTTCAGGTTTCAGATTGGGATTTCCTACATATTCATAAGGATCTCTTCCAATATTGAAAAAGGCAATATAGCGTTCTTCCATATTTGCCGGTCGGGCACCTCTTCCGTAGGAAAGTTCCAGGGAATAATTCTCTTTTAATAAGTGTTTATAAGCTACCGTGCCACTAAAAAGTTGTTCGTTGCGCTTTCCATTGTCCGGGTATAATTCAGAAAAACTTTCGTCCCGATCACGGCTTTCTGAAACAATATGATCTATACGAGCTCCAATATTAAAAATGTTTTTCTTATTGAGTATAAACCTGGTTTCGGCAAAAACACCATAATCATTTACATAGCTGTTCTGCCATACCTTATCCTCGAATTCCATTGGTATTTCTAAAAGTTCGCCGGCCATATTCATCTTAACCAGGCGTTTTCTTTGCCCATCACGGGAGAGATTTGTAACATCTATTCCAGAAAATAACCGCCACTTGTTGTTTAGCTTCCATTCGGCTTCCAGTTTTCCACCATAAGTGGTTGCCTCTACCTTAGAAATTGCTTCAATTCGATTAAAAGAAGGGCGCTGGTAATTGTCCATAATATGGTCTACAAAAGAGTAGTAGACCTTTGCAGTTAAACCTTTAAATTTTCCCGTTTCAGCCTTGTAGTTATAGTCCAGGCTAAAAATACTGCTATTATCTTCATCGGTATCCATCATTAATCCCGCGTGTTTTACATCGCGACCAAAGGATTGCCGAAAGCCTGCTTTTAACCTGTTACTTTCGTTAAAAGAATAACCTGCTTCCAAATTATAACCCAGGCTGCGGAAGGAGGAAGGTATGCTTCTCCCAGCACCATCTTCATAGTCGCCATAATCTCTCTGACTAAAATTTCCCGAAAGATCCCATTTATTTAGATGGCCTTCCAGTTGAACCATATTTACCATAGAATTCTCGTTACTTTCATATCCTGAAGAAACGCTCCCGGAAAATGCATCAGTGGTTTCCACTGTATTGTCGGTTACCATATTGATAATTCCACCAGAAGTATTTCCGTATCTAACGCTAAAAGGACCTTTAATGATCTCAATTCTACTAACTTCTTCGGGATTTACCAGGGTGGTAATGGGATCCATACGGCTAGGGCAGGCGTGCATCGCTTTAGTGCCACCGTCAAACTGAATGTTTAATTGTTCATATTGGCTGGCACGCATACTTGGATCCATAGCGTAACTACCTCGCTTAATAAGTGAAAATCCGTTGATATCGTTAAAAAGCTCTCCGGCATTTTTGGGCTGCACCACCTTTTCTCTAAAATTAGTTTTTACCAGGCTTTGTGCAGGATCTATTTGTGGATTTCCAAGGAGAAGGATTTCACTAATTCTAAAAGTGAATCTTTCCAGGTAGATAACCTCACCCGGTTTGATATTTGTAAGATTTTGTTTTCGGTATTTTAAATGACTTATCTGAAGCGTATCTTCTTCAGAAAAATTTATAAAAACTTCTCCCTTTTTGTTGCTGACAGCTGCTTTACTGCTGCCTTTAACCTGTATAGTTGCATCTTTTATAGGTTCCATATTAAATTCGTCTACAAGACTTATTTTAGACTGCGCTTGTAGTAATAGGGTAGAAGACAGGAATAATAATATGCTTAAAATTCTCATTTAATGCTATTTAAAAATTGATATAAGTAGATTGTATCCGCCGCTTTATACCGATGGATTTTTATGATAATTCTGAAAAAATTAAGCTTTAAAAGAAGGTGGGTGAAAAGACTTTGGTAAGTATTGGTAGGTATAATTATTTAAATATGTTATTAGAGTATTTTCTTCTTCTGAGAACTGAAAAACTTCTAGTTGTTGCATTGGGTTAAAAAAGAGAACTACCTGCCGTTGTAAAAAATCAAGATGGGTTGGTTTCTCTTTGGTTGTAGAATCCTGACTTAATTTTGAGATTTCACACTTTCCATTACATTCCATTTCTGGTTTGTCTATATTAACACAGAATAATTCAGTAAAACTTGAATTATCTACCAGGTAGAAACTTATCATAAAACCACTCTTTATGCTGTTAAACAGCATAACTACCGTGAATAGTAAAATGATAAATGTGCTTCTTTTTCCCATTTAAATGCAAAGATAAATGTAATTGTAGGTATTGGAATGTGACTTAAATCACATTGGAGCCGAATTAATGTTAAATTAAAAACCCGGTAAACTATTACCGGGTTTTTTGGCTAATCAAACTAAACTACAAACTATTATTTCTAAAACATTCCACCGCCTTCGGCTTCGTTGTCATCTCTTTGTTTTCTTTTTAATGCCCTGTTTTTGCCACCGCCAAATCTATAGGAGAAGCCTATATATACATTTTGGGTTTCACCTTTAAATCTTCCGGTTTGCGGTAGGGGACGGCCATTGGTAAAGCTGAATTCCTGCGTATCAAAAACATCGTTAAAGTTTAGGCTAAGAGTGGCTTTATCATCAAGAAAGGTGTAGCGCCCGCCAAGGTTCATAAAATACATCGGGTCCATATCCATTTGAAGATTTTTAGCTTTGCTTCGGTAAAATCCAAATAACTGGAAGGTTAATTTATCAGTTGCTTTAAAATTATGATTGGTTCTAAAAGTCCAGGCGGTGTTATCGGTTTCCAAATACTCGGTGCCAACTACTCCTTTTAATCGCTGGCTGTATAATTCAAAATTGGTATTTGTGCTCCACCAATCTGTAAATTTATAATTGGTTCCCAGTTCCAGCCCATAAGCATTATTATCTTCAAAATTGTCAAATTGAAGTAAAAGCGAACCTTCTTCATTAGGATCTTCTATAAAAACCTGGCTGATTTCATCATTAATATTTCTAAAGAAAACACCTGCAGTCAAACTTCCTTTTTTAGTGAACTTCCGGGTATAATTAAATTCAAGGGAATTGGTGAATTGCGGATCTAATTCTGGATTTCCGGAAACGGTTAACCTGGGTGTGCTTATCTCGCGAATAGGACTCACCTGGCCAAAACCGGGACGATCTACTCTTCGGCTATAACTTAATTGATAGGAATTTGTTTCATTTGGAGTAAAATTCAGGAATCCGCTAGGGTAAATATTAAAGTAATCGTCGTTAAAAACATTTTCGCCGTTGTAAATTGCATCTACGCTAAAATTCTCCAATCTGGCACCAAGCTGGTAAGACCACTTTTCAAAGTTTTGTCCGTAAGTGGTATAAAACGAATAAATATCTCTTTTATACTGGTAGGTGGCATCGTTTAAAAAGTCACTGGTGGTACTGTAATCATTATCGGTATCTGAAAGCCTGGCTTCAGCTCCAACCTCAAGTTTACTATTTTCTGAAAGGGGATTTTCATAATCAACGTTCGCGATAATATTTTCCCGGCTTCCATTCACATGGTCACGGTAATCTGTGAAACCTTCGGTGTCTCCTTCAAAGTTAAAGATAGAATTTTCCTCTTCATTAAAGGTGTTATAATCTACTTCGAAAATAATTTTATGTCCTTCTTTTTCAAACTTTCGGTCGTAAGCGAAATTGTAGGTGCTATTAATATTATTGAAATTTGCATCAAGGTTCTGCGCTAAATTAAGTTCTGAATTATTAGGATAAATAATTCTTAAAGCTCCTAAAGGTCCACCGTCGTAATGATTCTGGTTAGTGTAAAATGAAAATGTATTCTTGTCGTTAAGATAAAAATCTACCCCAACTTTATATAAATAAGATTCTCTTCTGTTGGTAATATCAAAAGCCTGTCGGTAATTATCCTCAGTAAAATTGATTCTTCCAAGATTGTTGCGATCACCAAACTGGGCGCCAAAATTTCCGTAAAAGTTGAATTTTCCTTTTCGGTAATTCATATCAAGAGAACCGTTGTAACGGGTGTTCTCACCAATAGTAACACCGGTATTTAAATTTCCGTTGAAACCATCGTTGGCATTTTTATGCAATACTATATTGATGATTCCGCTCATCCCTTCGGGGTTATATTTTGCCGAAGGATTGGTTATTAATTCAATGGTTTTTATCGAAGTTGAGGGAATTTGTTTCAACAACTGCGCAGGATCCATATTGGTTGGTTTCCCATCTATAAGAATACGCACATTAGAGTTTCCGCGAAGCGCAATATTTCCATCCTGATCTACGTTTACAGAAGGTACGTTATTCATAATTTCTGAAGCGCTGGCGCCGGTAGTGGTAAGGTCTTTCCCCACATTAATTACTTTCCTGTCTATTCGCTGCTCTATGGTGGTACGCTCTGCCACCACGGTAACCCCGTCTAGCATCGCAACATCTGGTTCTAATTTAATAGTACCAAAATTATGGGAGCTTTGGTCTTTAGTGATTTCTATTTGTTTAGAAAAGGTTTTATACCCCATAAACTGAACTTTAAACATATAAGCTCCGTTTGGAATCTTTTCAATATAGAAAGTACCATCGGCAGAAGAAGTATTGCCCGAAACCAGGTTTCCTTCCATATCTGTAATACTAATGGTAGCGTAGGGGATTGGTTCTTCCACGTCGCCATCTATTACAGAACCCGATATCTTTCCCACGGGTTCGTTGGCCATTGCAGTAAAACTGCTGATGCATAATGCTAAAATTAAAAATAACTGTTTCATTTTTTGATTGATTTTGATGATTAGTATGTTTAAAATAAATCCTTGTATTACATAATACCAGAATGTTTCTTTTGGCAAATTCTTAATTTTGATGAATAAAACTTACCAGTTTTTGATTGATGAATGACCCCTTGAATGTTATACCTTATACTTTGTATTGCATAATAGATAAACGTGCATTTTTAAAAATTTTGATCTTTCCTCTATTATAAAGACGAGCAGAAAAATGAATTGTTACAGAATTTTAGAAAGAATTTTAAAAAAAGCCCGTATTTTAGAAATACGGGCCGCTAAAATTACGGGTTTACTAACCATCACATCTATATTCCCGCAACTAAGCTATCCTAAAGACTATGGGGAAGTATTTTTGTTACACTTGTCCTGAAACCTTAGATTTGTTATATGGAGAAAAAAACTTTAGTACTCGGCGCATCTCTTAATCGTTCCCGTTATTCTAATATCGCGATAGAACGTTTGGTAAGGTATAATCAACCTACAGTAGCTATTGGTTTAAGGAAGGGCGAAGTTGCAGGAGTTAAAATAGAAACCGAAAAAATTCATTTTCAGGATATAGATACGGTTACCCTTTATTTAGGCCCGCCAAGACAGGAGGAATATTACGATTATATTGTTTCTCTAAATCCTACGCGAGTAATTTTTAATCCCGGAACAGAAAATCCTGAATTTTACCAAATCCTGAGAAAAAATAATATTGAAGTTGAAATTGCCTGTACTTTAGTGATGCTTGGTACGAATCAATATTAATCCCAATAGGGTTAGGAATCCGTTTAGAATTAAAATAAAAAACCCAAATTCAAACCCAAACCAAACCAGGCTGTTTATACTAATTATGTAGGATAAAACAGGCGCCAGGATTGCAACTATAGGTACTAGCTTATCCTTTACTTTAATATTGGTAAATAAACCAAGCGTATAAAGTCCCAACAGCGGACCATAAGTATATCCGGCAAATTCAAACAGTTTATTAATCACACTTTTATCGGCTATCGCATATTTAAAAATTAGCATTACTGCGATAAATAAAATAGAGATTACAATATGAATTTGCTTTCTAATTCTCATTTGTTTGGCTTCTTCATAGCGTTTTTCAATATTTAGAATATCAATACTAAAAGAAGTAGTAAGCGCGGTTAAAGTGCCATCGGCACTGGAATAGGCCGCAGCGATAAGTCCCAGGATAAAAAGAATAGCTACACCAATTCCTAATTCACCTCCCGTTGCAATTGCAGGGAAAAGTTCATCTTTAATCGCGTCAATTCCGCTCAAATCGGCGTATTGGGTGAGTAGGACTCCTAAAATAAGAAACATCATGTTTACAATGGTAAGTACAATAGTAAACGAAAACATATTTTTTTGTGCATCTTTCAGGTTTCTGCAGGTTAGGTTTTTCTGCATCATATCCTGGTCGAGCCCCGTCATTACTATTGCAATAAAAGCACCGCTCACAAATTGTTTTATAAAGTGATCACTACTTTTCCAGTCTTCAAAGAAGAAAATTTTTGTAAGTCCGCTTTCTGAAAGATGATTCATCATTCCCCCGGCCGTAATCCCTAATTCATCTGAAACCACGATAAGAGTAACGCCGAGTGATAACAGCATAAAAAATGTTTGCAGGGTATCTGTCCAGACTACGGTTTTAATTCCGCTTCTAAAAGTGTATAACCAAATTAAGAAAATGGTTGCTGAAACCGTAGCGTAATAGGGAACTCCTAATTCATCAAAAAGGATAAGTTGTAAAACATTTGCTACTAGAAAAAGCCGGAAACTGGACCCAACTATCCTTGAGAGTAAGAAAAATGAAGCCCCGGTTTTATAAGAATATTTCCCAAAGCGGCTTTCCAGGTAAGAATAAATTGAAGTAAGATTTAACCTGTAATAAAGGGGCAATAGAATAAGCCCGATCACAGCATAACCTACGGTATAACCCAAAACCACCTGAAAATAACTAAAACTATCGGTAGCCACGGTTCCCGGCAAAGAAATAAAAGTAACCCCGCTAAGCGAAGCACCAATCATCCCAAAAGCCACGATATACCAGGGTGACTCCCGATTAGCACGAAAAAATTCAGCATTACTACCCGCTCTGCTTGAAAAGAAAGAAACTAAAAATAAAAGTCCGAAATAAGCGGCGATTAAAATTAAAATATGGTAGGGCTGCATAGCGATGATTTTGTGAAGTGGCGAATTTACAAATTAAGCTGAAACTTTAGCCCGCTTACTTAAAATGTACAATTAGCAGCTGGTGATGTATATGGCAGAAAATTATTTTTCAATCCTGGCCGGCTGGTAGATTTAAATCTCGATTATCGAGTAAAAATCATAAATTCGCAGTATGGATTTTTCTTCAAAACTATTGGAACAGGCTGTAGATGAAATGTCTCAACTGCCGGGCATTGGGAAGCGTACCGCTTTAAGGCTGGTATTGCATATGCTAAAGCAGCCCGAATCGCAGACCAAACAACTGGCCGATGCACTGACCAAGCTAAGAACCGAAATAAAACTTTGTAAAAATTGCTACAATATTAGCGATACTGATTTATGCGCTATTTGCGCTAATCCTTCCAGAAATTCAGAAATTGTTTGTGTGGTAGAGGATATTCGCGATGTAATGGCTATTGAAAACACCGATCAATACCGCGGGCATTATCACGTTTTAGGAGGAAAAATAAGTCCGATGGATGGTATTGGTCCTTCGCAACTAAGTATTAAACCTTTAATAGAAAAAGTGCAGGCAGGAAAAGTGGAGGAGATCATTTTTGCTTTAAGCAGCACGTTGGAAGGTGATACCACTAATTTTTATATTTACAGGCAACTGGAAGGTACCGGTATTAAAACTTCAACAATAGCAAGAGGAATTTCGGTAGGAGACGAACTGGAGTATGCAGATGAGGTAACGTTGGGAAGAAGTATTACCAATAGGGTTCCGTTTGAAAATTCTACTAAAAATTGATATCTTTAAGTGAGCTTCGCGCTAAAAAGTAACAGATGGAAATTTCAGCAATTAAAAAAGCGATTATTGAAAAATTGGAGGGACTTAATGAAGCTCAATTACTCCAAGTTCAGGAGTTAATTGAAAATTTTCATCAACAAGAAAATATTGAGAAACCGCAAACCGATTATCACATTGAGGAGTGGGATTTAATGCCTGATTGGCAAAAGAAAAGAATTGAAGATGCTGAAAAAAGTTTAGGTAGTGCAGCAGGAGTTCCTCATAAAGAAGTTGCAAGAAGAGTAAAAGATAAATATGGCTTCTAAAAAGGAAGTTATTTGGGCTGCTTCAGCCATAAAAGACTTAGACAATATTCTTGATTATCTTGAAAATAATTGGAGCAAAACAGTTAGTGAAAATTTCTTTAATACTTTAGAACATTCGGTAGAGCTAATTAAGAGAAATCCTTATCAGTTTCCTGTACTCTCAAAAGGAAAGAGGTTTTATAAATGTGTGGTAACAAAGCATAATTCTATTTTTTATAGTGTTCCAAATGAAACTCTTATTAGGATTCTCCATGTTTTTGATACACGACAGGATCCCGATAAACTTCCACTTAATCAATAATATTTCTACTGAAAAATTTAGTTTCAGCTTTTGAAATTGTAATTTTACCCAGGTGCGAAAATATTTTCTAAAACAGAAAATTTATAACGAAAATTCATTTTATTGATTTTTTAATACTTTTAAAGTTGAATTTTCATTAAATTCGCAAGCATAAACCTTAAAATAAGCTTTCAATTATAGATATGGCAAAGTTTGAACTTAAGCTACCAAAAATGGGCGAAAGTGTCGCCGAAGCAACTATTACCAACTGGTTAAAAGAAGTTGGGGATACCATTGAAGCCGATGAACCGGTTCTTGAAATCGCTACCGATAAAGTAGATAGCGAAGTTCCCAGCGAAGTAGAGGGGAAATTGGTAGAGAAACTTTTTGAAGCCGATGATGTAGTACAGGTAGGCCAAACCATAGCTATTATTGAAACCGAAGGTGAAATCCCAGCCGGTGCAGGTGATGATGAATTAGACCTTGATCTGGATGACAGTGAAGAGGAAAATGAATATGCCGAAGAAGTAGCCGAAAGTGTCGAGACAGCGAAAGAAACTGCAGGAAGCAAAGATTTTTCTGAAGCTTCAAGATTTTATTCACCGCTGGTGAAAAATATAGCCAAAGAAGAAAATATAAGCCTGGACGAACTTGAATCGTTAGAAGGAACCGGTAAAGACGGTCGCGTGACTAAAGATGATATCCTGGCTTACGTTGAAAACCGCGAAAAAGGAACTTCCCAAAAACAAACTACAAAAACTGCTACAGCCCCGGCAGCAGATACCGGGAAAATGGCAAGTGCCAAAGCCGAGTCTGAAAAAGTGGTGCCTTCAGGAGAAGATGAGATTATAGAAATGAGCCGTATGGGTAAAATGATCGCACACCATATGGTAGATAGCGCTCAAACTTCAGCTCACGTTCAATCTTTTATAGAGGTAGATGTTACCAATATCTGGAACTGGAGAAACAAGCACAAAAACGATTTTCAGAAAAAAGAGGGAGAAAAACTTACGTTTACTCCAATTTTTATGGAAGCCGTGGCAAAAGCAATTCGTGATTTCCCAATGATCAATATCTCGGTAGATGGCGATAAGATTATCAAGAAGAAAAATATAAACCTTGGGATGGCTGCAGCTCTTCCAGATGGAAATTTAATAGTGCCGGTAATTAGAAATGCCGATCAGCTTAACCTTGTTGGCCTTGCTAAAAAGGTAAATGATCTTGCAAACCGTGCACGCCAGAATAAATTAAAGCCAGACGATATTCAGGGTGGAACTTACACTGTAACCAACGTAGGAACTTTTGGAAGTATTATGGGAACTCCTATAATTAACCAGCCGCAAGTTGCAATTCTTGCCCTGGGAGCCATTAGAAAAGTACCCGCGGTAATAGAAACTCCAGATGGCGATTTTATAGGAATCCGTTATAAGATGTTCTTATCTCACAGTTACGATCACAGGGTTGTAAATGGAGCACTTGGAGGCCAATTTGTACAACGTGTAGCCCAATATCTTGAAGGATTTGACAAAGATCGAGAGATATAAGTTTAAATAATATTCTAAAAAAAACCGGCTAATCTTAGCCGGTTTTTTTTTAGCCATCATCCTGAACTTGTTTCAGGATCTAAGATGTTGGTATTTCAAACGTGTTAGAAGCTGGAACAATCCCGAAGCTTCGGGACAGCTTGAAGATTTTTTAGTTTTTCTGCGTTCAAAGATTCTTTACGTAGTTATTTAATAGGTTTAAAGCAGGGTGCTCATCTGGGGTTTGGTAATTGTCAAAAAGCTGCGCTGTTTCCAGATCTTTATAACCAAGAATTTCAAAAGCTTCATCTTTTTGTAACTTTTTAAACGCCATAGACCATTCAGAAAAAGCGCGTTTTTTACTAAAACCTGAGTCTATTTCAGTTACACTTTGGTGACGCCTGTCTTCAGCAATCTTGTTATATAGGCTATCAATATTTCCCTCTTTTCCTTCCAGGTATTGAATAAAACTTCCATGGAAATAAATTAGCATACCTGTAATCTCAATTTCGCTATTGCGAGTTCGGGATTTGCTTAGAAGTTCCTTTAAATCATTATCGGTAATCACGTGACTTTGCCTGCTTACGTATGCTAAGTATTTAAACATCCTGGTATTTTTTAATATATTCAAAGATAAAAAATGTTATTAGGTTTAGTTGAAGGAATATTTAGTGATTTAAAAGGGATTAAGATAGTGTATCCAATAATGTGTTCTAATATTCAAACTTCTACCAAATTAAATTTTTTACGGCTGTAAATCTTTATTTTTCAAAACTTGCTTAATAAGTCAAAGCCCATAAATTATAGTATATTTACCCCCAAAATCAAGCTCCTTTATGGAATTAAACCTAACGAGACCCATTTGTTTTTTTGACCTCGAAACCACGGGAACAAATGTGGCAAAAGACCGTATTGTAGAAATCGCTATCCTTAAAGTTTTTCCTAACGGAAACAAGGAAAGCAAAACCTGGCTGGTAAACCCAGAAATGCCTATTCCCAAAGAAGTGGTGGCAATTCACGGAATTTCAGACGAGAAGGTGGCTAATGAGCCCACGTTTAAAGAACTTTCTTCCCAGGTGCACGATATGATTAAAGGTTGTGATCTAGGTGGTTACAATTCCAATAGATTTGATATTCCTTTACTGGTAGAAGAACTTCTACGCGCCGGGATAGATTTTGAAATGAAAAACGTGGTGGCCGTAGATGTACAAACTATTTTTCATAAAAAAGAACAAAGAACTTTGGCAGCCGCATACCAGTTTTACTGCGGAAAAGATCTTATAGATGCCCATAGTGCTGAAGCAGATACCACGGCAACCTACGAGGTTTTAAAATCGCAGTTAGATAGGTATGACGATTTGCAAAATGATATGAAATACCTTGCCGATTATTCTGCGAGGAATAAATTTGCAGATTTCGCGGGATTTATCGCGTATGATAAAAAAGGAAACGAAGTTTTTGCTTTTGGAAAATACCGTGGTAAAAATGTAGAACAGGTTTTGGAGGAGGAACCGGGTTATTTTGGATGGATCCAGAATGCCGATTTTCCACTTTATACCAAGAAGGTACTTACCGCTATAAAATTGAGAAAATTAAATACCAAGTTGAAATAATTTTTACCAGGCCTACTTATGAAAATAATTTGCATTGGCAGAAACTATACCGATCATATTTCTGAATTACAAAATGAAAAACCCGAAGATCCGGTAATTTTTCTGAAACCAGATACTTCTATTTTATTAAAAAAACAGCCCTTTTTTATTCCTGATTTTTCTAATGATGTTCATTATGAAGTTGAGGTTTTGGTGAAGATCAAAAAAGTAGGAAAACATATTCAGGAGAAATTTGCGCATAAATATTATGAAGAAGTTGGCCTTGGGATAGATTTTACAGCCAGAGATCTTCAGCAAAAATTAAAAGAGAAAGGATTGCCCTGGGAAAAAGCAAAAGCTTTTGATGGAGCTGCGGTAATAGGAGAAAAATGGTTGCCCAAAGATGCGGTTGGCGATATAAATATGCTTAACTTTAGTTTAGAAAAGAACGGGGAAACCGTTCAAAAAAGCAATACCCGATTGATGCTGTGGAAAATAGATGAGCTAATTGCCTATATTTCACAGTTTTTTACTTTAAAAATAGGTGATGTTATCTTTACCGGAACCCCGGCCGGTGTTGGCAAAGTAACGCCAGAAGATAAATTAACCGGATTTTTAGAAGACAAACAAATCTTTTCAATTCAAATAAAATAGTACTATGAGCAACTACGATTTAAGTGAGGTTAAAGAAATGGCCGGTGGCGACGAAGATTTCATGAAAATAGTGGTACAAACCTTTTTAGAAGAAATTCCGCCAGATGTAGAAGCGATGAACGAGGCTATTTCTAACGATAATCCTGATCTTGCTTATCAATTTGCCCATAAAATGAAACCCAATTTACAGCTGTTTGGTCTTGAACTTATGGACGAGGTAAAAGTGATTGAGGTCTGGGCAAAAGCCGGGAAAAAGAAAGACGAAGTTCCCACCGCGGCATCTAAAATCACCAAGAAAGTAAATGTGGCCAGCATTGCCCTTAAAAGAGATTTTGAACTGGAATGAAAGCAGAAATAATTACCATTGGAGATGAGATTCTAATTGGCCAGATTATAGATACCAATTCAGCTTTTATCGCTAAAGAATTAAACAAAATTGGTATTTCGGTAAAACAAATTTCTACGGTAGAAGACGAAAAAAGTCATATTTTGGAAGCTTTGTACGAGGCTAAAAACCGTGCCGATATTATAATTATAACCGGCGGTCTTGGTCCTACCAAAGACGATATTACCAAAGATTGCTTATGCGAATTTTTCAATGATAAACTCGTAAAAAACGAGGAAGTACTCAAGCATATTGAATTTCTTTTTGATAAATATATAGACACTCCAATTTCCGATTTAAACCGAAAACAGGCCATGCTACCATCTAAAGCCCTGGCTTTAAAAAATAAGTATGGTACGGCAGCAGGAATGTGGTTTGAAAGCGAGGAAAAAGCTTATATTTCTTTGCCGGGCGTTCCTTTTGAAATGAAAGCGCTCATAGAAGATGAAGTTGTACCTAAGCTTCAGCAAACGTTTAAAAGGCCGGTTATTCTGCATAAAACCGTTTTAACCTACGGGATGGGAGAAAGCGCCATTGCCGATAAAATTGAAGATTGGGAAAACAATTTTCCGCCTTACATTAAACTGGCATATTTGCCCAACCTGGGCCGGGTGCGTTTGCGATTAACTGCGAAAGGCGATAACGAAGAACATCTTAAAAACAGTGTAGAAAGCCTTATTACCGATTTACATGGGATTATAGGCGATATTATTGTTGGTTATGAAGACGATGAGCCTATAGAAATTCAAATTTCAAGATTATTACTAAAAATTAATGCCAGTATATCTACGGCTGAAAGTTGTACCGGTGGGAAATTGGCCAGTTTATTTGCCACTCCTCCCGGCGCATCAAATTATTATAAAGGCAGCGTGGTAAGTTACGCAACAAGTGTTAAAGAAGATATTTTACAAATAGATAAAAAGCTAATTGAAGAACACTCGGTGGTGAGTGAAGAAGTGGCAATAGCTATGGCGAAAAATGTGAGAGATCTTTTTAAAACCGATTATGCGATTTCCACCACCGGGAATGCAGGGCCGGCAAAAGGAGACAGCGATGCCGAAATTGGTACTGTTTTTATAGGAATTGCCACCCCAAATAAGGTTTATGCGAAAAAATTCATCTTTGGCAATCATCGGGATAAAGTAATTGGGAAAGCGGTAAACAAGAGTATGGAAATGATTCGGGAAGAGTTATTTCAACAAATTAAGACCTACCCTTAATTGCATTTTTTAGTTTTAAAGTTTTGAAATCACCTAATTTAAGGTTTGAATTTCAGTATTTTAAATAGTTTTTGCTTCAAAAATGGCTAAATTTGCAAAGCGAAAAAGTTTGTTCGCTTTCTAATACAACGAAAACAGGGAGTTTTTAGCTAAGAAATAGATTTGATTTCCATATTTCAAAAAGCTGGAATATTTTTTTAAATTAATATTGTTTGTTAGGTGAAAAAATCGTTAATTTGCAGCCTGTTTTGAAATAACGAGAAAAGAATAGAGCAATGTCAAGAGTTTGTGAACTTACTGGTAAAAGAGCGATGGTTGGGAACAATGTTTCTCACGCTATGAACAAAACCAAACGTAGATTTAATGCCAATTTGGTAAAGAAACGTTTTTTTATTCCTGAGGAAGATAAATGGGTCACTTTAAAGGTATCTACATCTGCACTTAAAGATATTAATAAAAAAGGCATCTCTGCTGTAATTAAAGAGGCAAGAGAAAAAGGATTTTTGAAGAAATAATCCTTAAGCATAAAAACACATTACAATGGCAAAGAAAGGAAACAGGGTACAGGTTATACTAGAGTGTACAGAGCATAAAGCTACCGGACAACCGGGAACTTCAAGATACATTACTACCAAGAATAAAAAGAATACACCGGATAGATTGGAGATAAAGAAATTTAATCCAATCCTTAAGAAAATGACGGTTCATAAAGAGATAAAATAATAAGTTATGGCTAAGAAATCAGTTGCATCGATACAAACAGGGTCTAAGAGATTGACCAAAGCAATTAAAATGGTGAAATCTCCAAAATCTGGTGCCTATACTTTTGTTGAACAAATTATGGCTCCGGAAGAAGTGAACGACTTTTTGAACAAAAAGTAAACTAAGCAAACTTCCTTGAAAACATTTACAAAGCCGTCTGGATAACTCTAGACGGCTTTTTGTTTTTCTTCGATAATCGAAATTTAAATGCTCCGGGATTTGTTTCGATATTGTAAATTAGTTCTTCTTAATGCTTCGTGGGCTTGCCTCGAAGTAATTTGCTTATATTTACAGCTGAAAATTTCGGGAAAACATTTCCGGAATTTGTTGATTTTAAACCTTCCAAAAAATGAGTTTATTTAAAAAGATATTTTCTAAAGACAAAAAAGAAAACCTGGATAAAGGGCTGGAAAAGACCAAAACCAGCTTTATGTCTAAAATGAGTAAAGCCGTTGCCGGTAAAACCAAGGTAGACGAAGAAGTTTTAGACGATCTGGAAAACGTACTGGTAAGCAGTGATGTTGGTGTGGCTACTACCATTAAAATTATAAACCGAATTGAAGATCGCGTAGCTCGTGATAAATATTTGGGTACTGAAGAACTTAATAAAATATTACGCGAAGAAATTGCCGGCCTGCTTTCTGAATCTGAAACTGGCGAAGCAGCAAATATTCAGTTGCCAGATGTAAAACCATACGTAATTATGGTGGTTGGCGTTAATGGCGTAGGCAAAACTACCACAATAGGTAAACTTGCCCACCAGTTTAAAAGCGCCGGTAAAAAAGTTGTTTTAGGGGCAGCCGATACTTTTAGAGCAGCGGCCATAGATCAGTTACAAATTTGGGCCGATAGGACCGATGTGCCTATAGTACGCCAAAAAATGGGCAGCGATCCTGCTTCTGTTGCTTTTGATACCGTGCAAAGCGCAGTAAAACAAAATGCAGATGTAGTGCTTATAGATACCGCCGGGAGACTTCACAATAAAGTGAATTTAATGAATGAGCTTACCAAAGTAAAGCGTGTAATGCAAAAGGTAATTCCTAATGCTCCCCATGAGGTTTTATTGGTTTTAGATGGCTCTACCGGGCAAAATGCTTTTGAACAGGCAAAACAGTTTACAGCGGCTACAGAAGTAACTTCTCTTGCCGTTACAAAATTAGATGGTACAGCAAAGGGCGGCGTTGTAATTGGAATAAGCGATCAGTTTAAAATTCCGGTTAAATATATTGGTGTAGGTGAGGGTGTAGAAGATTTGCAGGTTTTTAATAAATACGAATTTGTAGATTCTTTCTTCAAACAGTAAGCTTATTTTCCGGTGTTAGGAAAATCGGTAGTTTATTGATTAATATTTCATTTAATCTCCAGTTTTTAAAATAATAATAAATGAAAAAACTTTTATTCCTTTTTCTGCTTCCCGCTTTAATTTCCTGCGGAAATAATAAAAATTCTGAAGATGAAAATACCGAAACCCGGGACTCGCTAAAAACCGAAAAGGAAGAGGAATTTAAAGTTTTAGATTCAAAAAATATTTCCGAGGATTCTCTTTGGTCTCCTTTTGAAAGCGATTTAGCAGAATTTTCTGAAGAAAAATATCAATCGATAAAACCGCTTATTTTCGATAAAAATATTCCTGAAATCCAGGAAGCAGTCAAAGAGGGCGAGCTTACTTACGAGGAAATTTCCCTGTTTTACTTATACCGTATTAAAAAAAATGACCGTGAGAATGAACTTTCCTTAAATTCGGTTATTTCTCTGAATCCAAACTTGCTGGAAGAAGCACGAAAAAAAGATAAGCAATTAAATAATTCAGCAGAAAATCATTTGATTAATGGAATTCCGGTTTTGTTAAAAGATAATATCAATACGCAAAATATGGCAACTACAGCGGGAGCTATTGCCTTGCAAAATAACCAGACCGAAGATGCTTTTATAGTTCAGAAATTAAAAGAAAACGGTGCACTAATTCTTGGAAAAGCCAACCTAAGTGAATGGGCTTATTTCTTTTGCGGAGAATGTCCCAGCGGTTACTCGGCGGTTGGCGGACAAACCCTAAACCCATACGGAAGAAAGATCTTTGATACCGGTGGTTCCAGTTCAGGTAGTGCAGTGGCGGTGGCGGCAAATCTTGCTCCTGTAGCAGTAGGATCTGAAACTTCAGGATCTATTCTTTCGCCTTCCAGCCAGAATTCGGTAGTAGGGTTAAAACCAACTATCGGGAATTTAAGTCGGGGTGGGATTGTGCCTATTTCCAGCTATTTAGATACTCCCGGGCCTATGTCAAAATCGGTTATAGATAATGCAATTTTATATTCAGCAATGACGGGGAAAGATGTTAAAGATGCGCTTTCAGTAGAAGTAGAGGATACCGATTTCAATTTTGAAAATATAAGTTTGGAAGGAAAGCGATTTGGTGCTTTTAAACAATTAATAAAAGAAGATTCGCTTTATAAGCTGGCGGTTAGCGATCTAAGAAATGCAGGAGCCGAAATTGTAGAATTTGAAGCCGAAGAAATTGAGCTGGAAAACTTTTTGCGTTTGCTAAGCCTGGATATGAAAAAAGATCTACCCGAGTATTTTGAAAAATATGGTGGTACAACAGGTTTTGCTTCGGTAGGCGATATTGTGAAATTCAATTTAAAAGATTCTGTGAGGAGAATGCCTTACGGCCAAACCCTGTTTGATGGAATCTTACACGAGTCGGCTGACTCTACCAATCTTGATTCTATAAAGAATGATTTAAGTGAGAAAGGAAAAAAGTATTTTGATACTCCCATGCAGGAACACAATTTAGACGGAATTTTATCCATAAATAATTATCACGCCGGTTTCGCCGCGGTAGCACATTATCCGGCAATTACCGTTCCTATGGGTTATAACAAAGATGGCGCCCCAAAAGGTCTTACATTTTTCGCAAAATCATCTGAAGAAAATAAACTTTATCAGTGGGCTTTTGCTTACGAAAAGGTTTCCAAACGTCGACAATCCCCAAAAAATTACGAGTAAATGAAACAACGGAATTTGAAAGCGCTAATTAGCAAGATCATTTTGTTCTACAGCATATTTTATGGCGCTATGAAAATTATTGCCGTGTTATTTCAGGACGCCTGGCCACTGCCAAACCTTATTATGGCAATTCCATTTGTGATTTTTGCCGTTATAGGCGGGATTATGCTTAAGCGCGATACTTATTCCTGGGTTTATGTAGCTGCAGGGGTAATTGTAATAAGTATAGTTAGGTATTACGAGATGCAGTGGCTGCAGCAATTACAGCAGTATTTTAATTAATGGATGTCCGTTTTTATTCATAAGATCAAAATCATGAATAAATCGTCAAACTGTCCGGACGCTTCGGGATATTTCAGCATCTAACATAGCATGAGGATGCACTCAACTTAGATCCTGAGACAAGTTCAGGATGACGACCATTTTAAATGATGACTTTTTACGGAGAACAAATCTATTACTATGAAACCTGAAAAAAAGTACCCTTCGGAAGTTTATTTAAACGGAAAATGGCTGAAACCCGACGAGGCCTTTGTTTCGGTTTTTGACCGTGCATTTATGTTTGGCGACGGAATTTATGAAGTAACCCCATTCTATAACGGAAAAGGCTTTAAGCTGGAAGAACACCTAAAACGCCTGCAATATTGCCTGGACCAGATACAGGTTGCTTTTAATGCATTTTCGCTTGAAAAATTAATGTACGAAGCTATAGAACGCGCCAATTTAAATGAAGCTGATGCAGCAGTTTATATACAGGTGAGTAGGGGAGTTGCGGCCCGAAGCCATTTTGTTCCCGAGAAGATTGAAACCACCGTCTTGTTGTACGCCTTTCCGGTGACTTTAGAAGGTTTTGAAAAGAAAACCTGGGAAGTAATCGCCACAGAAGATAAACGCTGGCACCGCTGCGATATAAAGTCGACAGCACTTTTGGCAAATGTTATGGCCAACGAGGAAGCCATCGCTACCGGGTTTGCCGAAAACCTCCTGGTGCGCAAAGGTTATTTTACCGAAGGTTCACATTCCAGCCTGTTTTTTGTAAAATACGGCGTAGTACATACCCATCCCGAAGGCCATAAGATACTCTCTGGAATTACCCGCGCCGAGGTGATTAACATCTGTGCCGGCTTAAATATAAAAGTGGTTGAAAAACCTGTACATATTGACGAATTGGTAGAAGTAGAGGAAATCTTTGTTACCGGCACCACCACGCAAATTATTCCTATAAGTTCTATTACTCACAAAGACAAAAAAGTCTACACCACGCAAAAAGACAGCCTTACTAAAAAATTACAGGAGGTTTTTATTAAGAGGACGAGGGGATAGGTTTTATAATAATTCTACTCAAAAGCGTAGAACCTGGTTTCAGTTATATAATCGGGTCTTTTTACAGTGAAAATTAATTCATATTCCGATAAAGTTCTTCGCTATCACTTGAGCAACCTAAGCTGATTAGAATTAGTAAAAATGAAATTATAAAGTATTTTTTCTTCAGGATAGTTATATTTTACTTATTAATTCAAGCTATTTTAGGTCAGTTTATTTAACAATAGCTTTTTTAAAATATAACTATTGTGCTTAATTTCTAAAAAGCCAGGACATTTGCCCACTTTAAAAGAAACAGGATTAGAAATGTACCTCCAAATCCCACAAATAACGCACCTTGCCAATAAAAAGTCCTGGTGCCCCATTTTTTCCACATCTTTTTACCATATTCATTTTTAAAATGCCCTTTGGTAAAATTCCAAAAAAGAAAAGTGATTATTAAAAATAGCGAGATTGCTATGACCCAAATTTTTACCATTGTCGCATTTTTTAGTTCCTATTTTTTAATTGCCTAAAGCTTGTTGTATTAGTGATTTAAAGTCACATTCTGCTATTCTCCCACTGCACTAGATCACTTTTATAAACTTCATTTAAATATTCATTATAAGGATCATCTCTTTTATAATTAAAATATTTTTTGGCTTGTTCTAAATGTGTATTTGCGGCTTCGGTTTTATTTTGTTCTGCATATATTTTGGCCAGTGCTATATGCGCTTCTACCGTATATTTAGATTGGCTAAGCGCTTTTTGATGATAAGTGATAGCTTCTTCCAGGTTTCCCAGTCTATATTTAGAAAGCCCAAGATATACATAGGTTTGATTGTATACCCAGTCTTCCCCTTGATTCTCGATACTTTTTTTGAAATGAATTATCGCCTTTTCATAATTTTCCAGTCCAAAATAGGCTTCGCCTCTCAGGAAATCTATATCCTCTCCCCAGGGGGCATCTACAAAATTTTCAGTTAAAGTGTCCAACCTGTCAAAATCTTTTAAAGCGGCTTTATAATTTCTTAGAAACCTAAGTTTCATATATCCTCTATACCCCAAATGTACCTTAGAATTTAATTCAATGGCTTTATCTAAAAGAGAAAATCCTTTTGCATAATAACCTCTTTTATTAAAAGGTACCGATTGTTCAAAATATAATTCATCGTTTTCGGGCTCCTGAAATTTTAGTATTTCGAATAGAGATTGGGAAAAGAATACGCCCTGCATATTTGCGGCGAGAGAATACCGATCTTCAAAGGGTGAAAAAACTAAAAAAGAAATAATTACTACAGAATATGCTGTTAATATAACTCCTAAAATTATTTTGAATATTTTAAAAAATCGCTTCATCAGGCTAGAATATATCTACAATGTTATTATTTCTAATTTTAAAATTTAAGACATAATAGCTGTCATAAGAATCAAATTCGTTCTTTGCGGGAGCCCATTTTTTTAATTGAAGCAATGCCTTCTCTATATCTTTAATTTTTGATGGGTCAACTTCTATCTCCTGTAAGTCTGTACCGGTTGAATTTACCCGAAATCTGCCTGTTTTTCCTTTACAGTTCACAATAAAGCGAAAGGTGATTAAACCTGGTTGTTCAAAATTTAGGGTTTGTAGATCATTTAGGATTTCTTCTTTTATTGCTTTGTTGCCTCCGGAGTATTCAGCACGCATTCCGTAATTCTGAGTAATCCTGTTATCGTCACAAACCTCAAAATTTTGATCGGTTTTATTATTTTCACTTAAATCTCCAATTCTGTTATCCATCTGGTAGTAAAGCCATCCGGTTAATGCTGCGGCAAATAAGAAACTGGTAAATAAAAAAATGTTTGTTTTGCTTTTCAATGATTAGTTTTAAAGTGGTTTATTTCTTTATTCCTATTCGTAAAAATGTGATTTATTTTTAAAATTTAAATCATTTGAATGAATTTAAATTAGTAATTATTTCAAAAATATAATTTTTTGTCAATAAATTGAGTTTTGGTCTTTTTTAAGTTTAAAGTAGAAAGAAGACTTAGGGTATGCTTTAACCCGGAACAGTATTGGGAAGGAGGTGAACCTTATATTCCTGAGTAATTATGGATTGCCAACGAAAACCTACAATAATAACAACGGAGCAATAAAACCAATCCTTACTTCATTTTTATTATAACTGGAGACATCAAAATTTTGTGTAGCAAATTCAGAATAATCAAAATAGCGGCCAATATAAGCAAAGAAAAACCGGAGATCAATATTTTTAAACGGGCTGTAATACACAGTAGGGATCATTCCGTAGCTTCGTCTTATGTGCTCATTGCTTGCTTTTATATCATCGTAAGCACTGCTCGTCATTAGCGTTAGTAAACCGGTAAATTTTGGGCTAAAACGGTATTCTGCCCTTATCCAGTTTTCTATATATAAAACATCTTCGGCTATAGATTCGTCATCAACAATACTGGTGAGAATGCCTTTTGTATCTACTTCCTCATAACTGTAGTGAAAGTCATACATCAAGCTGAAATTCTTGTTTTGATATTTATGGCCTAAAGTAAAAAAAGTAGTTCCTCTTTTTTTAACTTCATAAGAATGGCTTAAACTATAAATGGTTTCCAGTTTACCATCAAAAAAACTTCCGCGCCAGTTTCCTACAAAAGCCACCGGCCAATCGGGTTCCTGGATATTTTCAGCAACAATATCCCCATAAAGATCATCGTAATGCATAGTCCTGGAGTTTAAAACCTGGAAGCCAAAATTATGATTTTCTAAAGCCTGGTAGGTAATTCCGGCCCCGGTAACAAAGGCCAACACATTGTTGTAAACATCATTATATTCCAAAACATACAACGGACTGAACTCATATTCATAGCCACCGTAAAATGGATTCATTTTTCCTAATCTAATATTCAGCTTTGGGCTGGCTTTAAGGTCTATAAACGCCAGTTCTATATCGCTGCCTAATCTATCCAGGGTCTGCACATCGCTATTTCTATTAAAGCGGTTTCTAAATGTGAAATTTACCCTTTCATGTAATTTTCCGGAAATTCCCAGCGCCGTAAAACCATTAAGAAATTGGATACCATTGTAATAGTTATCTCCACCTCTAAAGGTATATGCCTGGAAGCCCATACGCATACCGAAGGTAAAATTGATATTTTTTAAGAGCTCTATTTTGTTTGATGGGATAAGAGGTTCACCCAAACTGTCTTTTTGCTGCGAGAACCCCAGCACCGGGATTAATAAAAGCAGACTTATTAAATATGATTTTACCATAAGAATTGGAAGTATGGGTTAGAAAGGAAATTATTCCTTAGGAATCTTTATAAATCTACTAAAATTTAGCAAACAATTAGAAAAGCTCTGGAATTTTAGCAAATGTTTGCCGATTGCTGGCGTCTATGGTTTCCGGGAAAATAGTTTTCAGGCTTCTTCTTTTTTACTCGATAATCGAGATTTAAGTGCTCCGAGGCTTGCCTCGAACGAAAGATAATTTTTCCACTCATACCTCGTGGGCTTGCCCCGAGGTTCTTGATTAAAACGAAACACCAAAACTCTTTGTTAGTAACTTCTCAAGTTCCTCGAGCTCCAATTTTAATTCCTGGTGACTTTGTGATAAGGATAATTCAGACTTATCTTTCCGAAGCAACTTTTTTAATTCTAGCATTTTAAAGTGAAATGATTTGGATTGAAGTTCAATCTGTAAGGTTGCTACATGTTTTTCAATGGTTGCCTTTTTTTGTTTAACTACATCAATTACTTCAGTGGCCTTATCAAAACTCAACTCCTTTTTTTCTACAGATTTCAAAACTCCACACTCAAAATTTCTACAGGCTTTTGGTCTTTGAGAATAAATATTACAACCATTGCAGCCAAGTTCATTACAGGGTAGAAAAAACATTCCATTTTCACCCGTTTGTTCAATATCCATCAGCTGTTTTACTGGTGATAGCTCTTCTCTTTCGAGCTGCACAAAACCAATTAAAGTACCATCACAACATAAACCACAAGACAAACAGATATTTGTTGGGTCACTCATATTTCCTGAATTTTAAGCTGCCAAATATAAATTCCTTTTTCATATCCGGCTAATGTAGTATAAACATAGACGTTTCGCAGGTATAATCTCGGTATTTGTTTTAATTGAAATTATTTAGTGCTCTGACTTGAATTGGTATTTAGGCAAGCGGTATGAAATAGAAACGGGAGCTTGTTGGCTAAACCTCTTGTTTCCTGGTTTCTTAAATTATATTTGTTCGATTAAACCAGTTATTTGAAATTAGTCGTTGTTGCCTCAGTTTTATGACACTTCTAAAGTTATAAATAGTCTATCAATCTACTCATCAAGAGTAGCTTTGAAACTTCCATTTTTGAATACTAATTTATCTTCAAGATTTTCTGGATCACCACTCTCTAGAAGAAGAGACATTTCAAAATTTCCTTTTATAAAATTCTGCTCTGAACTGTATTCTGTGATTGTAAATTGAGAGGCTGAATTTTCATCAAATCTATATAAACTAGTTTCGATGTCCCCTTGAAAAAGTGTTATGTAGTGAGTAAATTTATTTAAAGTGTATTCTCCTTCGCCCTCAAATTTAATTTTAAAGGCCAAACCCTTAGTAAGATCCTGATCTTCACTAAAACCACCTAGAATTATGGTGTCATTGTCTCGGTATCTGATATATGGAACAGCTTCCCATTCTTCTAAGTTTATATCTGACGAAATAAAATCAGGCTGTTCTGGTGTCTCTTCTTGCTGGCAAGAGCTGAATATAATTGTAATGAATAGCCCTTATGTTTGTAATCCATAAGTCAAGAACAGTTATTAAATTACCTGATCAAAACTTAAAAGACTCAAGTTATGGAAAGTACAAGCAAAGTATTAAATTATAGTGGGGAGAATATTTATATTGGACTGGACACCCATTTGAAAAATTGGAAATCTACCATATTAGTAGGGAACACTTTTTTTAAGACATTCTCACAAGATCCAGAGGCAGATGTCCTAGCAAAATATTTAAAGAAGAATTTTCCGGGTGCGAACTATTATTCAGCTTACGAGGCCAGTTTTAATGGTTTCAAGGCTCACCGGGAATTAACGAGATTAGGAATAAGAAACATAGTGGTAAACCCTGCCGACATACCAACTACAGACAAAGAGCGCAAGCAAAAAGAAGATGCCAGGGATAGCCGTAAAATAGCTGAACAGCTTGCGGCTAGCAAGTTGGAGGGCATCTATGTTCCTGGAATTGAATTGGAGGGGGATAGGGGAATAATAAGGTTCCGCAAGACACTTTCAAAAGAAATAGCAAGGAACAAGTGTAGGGTAAAATCATTTTTATATTATCACGGTATTAGAATACCCAAGCAATTTAGCAATAAAAACCGTTGGTCAAAAGGTTTTACCACTTGGCTGAAAGAATTGGATTTGGCCACAGCCAGTTCAAAATCTACCCTTGACGCTATTATTGAGCTTGTAC